>JAJCZO010000021.1 GCA_029262355.1 Deltaproteobacteria bacterium | reverse complement strand
GTTAACGCCTTGCCGCCCCTCGACGTCCGTCGCCGCGTCTCGTCTCCTCGGAAGATTGCCTATATTCCTGCGTCGCCGTTCCTTGCGACGAACGCCGATAGACGGCAATCCGTTAACCCTATGTCGACGGCGGTGCACTAGTCGCAGGGGGCGCCCCCGTGCGGAGCACCGCGTGGGCTAGAGGCGAAATACTTCGTCGGAGAGCCACATGACCGAGCTCGCGCGGTCTACGAAGCAGTCTTCGTCCTCCTGTGCGCCAAGAGCACGGTTGGATTCGGCGGCAGCGAAGAACTCGTCGAGCGAGAGCAAGTGAAGCTCGGAGACACTGCTGACGTCCCACACGCCAAGGCCGGATCCCCTTGCGGCCGAACGGCTCGCTTCGCGATCGACGTGGAACTGGGTGTATCCCGCGATGCCTCTGGTGCGGAGCCCGAAGGCGGAATGCACGTCGGCGTACCGGAGCAGGTACGCGCTCGGGGTGAAGTCGGCCCGTCGACGCATGCAATACTGGAAGCGGATCGGCGTGGGGGCGCAGGGGAGGAACGCCTTGTTCGTTCCGACGAGCACGGCGCTCAGGTCGGTGTGGATCAATGGGTCGAGCGGACCGGCCAAGCCGTGCACCGCCCGAGCCAGATCAGAATCGCGGAGCTCGACGCGGAGCTCGATCGTTGCATCGAACGCTCGCGCCGGACTCCCGGTTCCAGTCGTCCGCATTGGGTCGTCCTCTCGGGCGACCAGCGCGAATGAGTGTGCTTGCGAGCCGAGGCTCTCACGGAGCGATCGTGTGAGCTCGGGCAGCTGCGCCGAAAGCCTCTGTTTTTCGCCGTCGCGTGCGACGAAGTGCAGCAGCAGTTTGTCCATCGCCCCTACTTGCTCATTGGGCGCCCCCGCGGCAAGCCGGAGATGCGGTGGATCCGGCCGGCGCCTAGCAGGCTGTTGAAAAGCTCCTCCCGTCGCCAGGCACGTCCCTTCGACCCGATCCCCGCGTTGCGAAAACTAGCGAGAGTGCCCGACTATCGCGTCGTTTTCGCGCCTTGGCCTCGGGTCGAAGGGACGCACCTGGCTCGGTCCGGAGCTTTTCAACAACCTGCTAGGGGAGGAGGCGCACTCCGGTCGCGATCATCGAGACTTCGGTTCGGGGGCCTTTGACGGCTGCCGGATCGCCGTCGCCCGCCTCCTCTTCGTAGTGTCGCGCCATGTCGGCCGAGAGGGTCTTGACCTGCACGACACCCTCGATGAGGGCTTGGCGGCCGCTGCAGTCGGTCGGCACGAAGAACCCGTAGTCCTTGAACCGGACCCGTACCGACGCGTTCCCGTCTTGCAGGACGGTCCAGCAACCCTTGCGTTGGCAGACATCGGCAACGCGGCCCCGTACGAGCACGGGGGCCTCGCCCAGCTCGCCCGCCTGCGCCACGACCTCGGAGAGAGGCGTTTCCTTGGTGAGCTCGATCTTGGCGCCGAATTCTTGGGCGTGGGCTGGTGGCCCGGCGAGCAGCGCTGCGGCGATGATGGGGATGATGGCGGCGAGTCGATTCATGCGTCCTCCTCGGAGCCTCTGCCATATCGTTTTTTTGCAGGATTCTCACGGCAGGAGCTGCCTCGGGTCGGGGCGGCCTCGCCTGAAGACCGATGTCGATTGACTGACGCTCGGACATTCACAAGACATTTGTCATTGACAAGACATGCGTCATTTGGCAGAAACGGACTCGTGTCCGCCGCCGAAACCGCCCGGATGACAACGCGGGATCGCCAGCGTCTGGAGACCCGCCAGAGGCTGTACGAGACCGCCCTGGCCCAGTTTCGTGATCGCGGCTTTGAAGCCGTCCAGGTCGAGGACATCGTACGCGCGGCAGGTGTCGCGCGAGGTACCTTCTATCTGCATTTCCAGAACAAAGAGGACCTGCTGCGCGCTTTTCGGGGCACCGTCGAGGAGCAGATCCGCGAACGCCTCGAAGGCCTGCCGCGGCCGCGGTCGCCGCGGGAGCTCGTGCGCCACGTGACGGACGCACTCCTGTCGACACGCGGCAATGCGACGAGCGCACGCGAGCTGGTGGGCTTGGCGTTTCGAAATCAGCCTGAGTACGACTGGAACGAGAATCCGTACTTCGCGCCGATCACGCGCTGGGTCGCGCACTTTCAAGAGCGCGGCGAAATCCGCAAGGATCTTTCCGCCGAAGAGATCACCGGACTCTTCGCGACTACATTTTTTGGGACGCTGCTCGGTCCCGCGGCTCCCCGCCGCGGCCGTCGGCGCGCCATCGATTGTCTGGGCGACGTTTTTCTCGACGGCATTCGTTCCAGAACCTGATCCCGACTCACCCATTCGAAGGAGGACACATCGTGGATTTCGATTTCACGCCTGAGGAGCAGGCATTCGCCGATGAGGTGGAGAACTGGCTCGTGGAGAATCACGATCCGGTCGTAATGGACCCCACGCGTGAGAACTTCACGCAGCTGGCCGACACGCCGGAGCGGCGCGCCTTCATGAAGAAGCTAGCGGCGCAGGGTTGGCTCGGAATGTCGTGGCCGAAGGAGTACGGAGGCCAGGAGATCGAGGGCGTCTACGAGTACATCCTGAACGAGGCCCTCGCGAAGCATTCGGCTCCACAGATCGGCAAGGGCGTCGGCATCATCGGAAAAACGCTCATCCGCCATGGCAGTGAGTTCCTCAAGAAGGAGTTCCTTCCGAAGATCCTCAACGCGGAGATCGAGTTCGCCGTCGGCTACAGCGAGCCGCAGGCGGGTTCGGACGCGGCGAACATGCAGCTCAAGGCCGAGAAGGTCGAGGGTGGTTGGCTCATGAACGGGCAGAAGATCTGGACCACGTCGGCGCACTTCGCCGACTGGTACTGGGTCGGCGCACGGAGCGATCCCGATGCGCCCAAACACAGCGGCATCAGCCTCTTCCTCGTACCCATGAACGACAAAGGGCTCGAGATCGTCAGCCTGCCAACGATCGGCAAGGACACGACGAATCAGGTCTTCTTCACCGATGTCTTCGTGCCCGACGAGTACCTGGTCGGGCATGAGGGAAACGGTTTCCAGTACATCTCCGAGGCCCTGGACCTGGAGCGCTTCACCATGTTCACACTCTCGCCGAGCACCGAGCGCGCTCGGCTTCTCATCGAGTGGGCGAAAGAGGCGACGCGAGACGACCAGCCGCTGAAGGACGATCCGAACGTGCGACGTCTGATCTCGCGCATCGTGACCGACCAGGCGGTGGCGAAGGGGCTCAGCACGCGCTTCGTTTGTGCGGCGCGCAAGGGCGGCAAGCCGCCGACGATCGAGTCGTCGCAGTACAAGCTCTTCGCGACGCAGCTGTCGCAGCGCGTCTGCAAGGACGCGCTCGACATGCAAGGCGCCGCGGGTCAGATCCACGAAGGCCAGGACGAGGGACCAATTCGAGGCCGCTTCGAGGGTGCCTATCGCGCGACCGTGGTCGAGACCATCGGTGGTGGCTCCTCCGAGGTGCAGAAGAACATCATCGCTCGCCGCTACCTCGGCTTTCCGAAGAACTTCTGAAGGATACGATCATGGATCTCGAATTCAGCGAAGAACAACAGATGATCAAGGACATGGCCCGGTCGATCCTCGACGAGCACTCGTCAGTCGATGATGTCCGCAAGATGGAGGACGATCCGAAGGGTTTCTCCGACCCGTTGTGGAAGCAGCTCGCCGAGTCGGGCTTGCTGGGTCTCACCATCCCAGCCGAGCATGGTGGGGGCGGGCAGAGCTTGCTCGAGGCGGCTCTGGTGTACGAGGAGATGGGGCGTACCCTCGCGTCGGTCCCTCACTTCGTCTCCGGGGTGGTGAGCGCGGGCGTGCTCGTCCAAGCAGGAAGTGATGCGCAGAAGGCCGCGTGGCTCCCGAAGATCGCGGGCGGTCAGACGATCGTTACCCCGGCATGGCTCGAGCCCGATCGCGGCTACGGCCCGGTCGGCGTCCAGCTGTCGGCGAAGGCCGACGGAGACGATTTCGTACTTTCCGGCCTGAAGCAGCATGTGTACTTCGGGAGCGCGGCGGACCAACTCCTCGTCTTGGCCCGAACGGACGCCGGGATCGACCTCTTCCTCGTCGATGCGAAGGCCCCTGGCATCTCCATGAAGCAGATCTTGTCGCAGTCGGGGGACGCGCAGTATCGTGTCACGTTCGACGGCGTCCGGGTCGGCGGGGCGTCCCGCGTCGGCGCCGCCGGTACCGGGTGGGAGACGTTCTCGACCGTGCTCGAGGACGGCATCGTCCTGCTCTCCGCGCAGGCGGTCGGTGGTGCTCAGAAGGCTCTCGACATCACCGCGGACTACGCCAAGATCCGCACGCAGTTCGACAAGCCGCTCGCGGCCTTCCAGGCACTCGCGCACTACATGGCTGATGCGTCGACTCACATCGAGGGCGGTCGCATGATTGTGCACGAGGCGGCGTGGACTCGAGCGCAGGGGCGCTCGATCAAGCGCCTCGCGCCGATGGCGAAGCTGTTCTGTTGCGAGACCTATACGGACGTTACGCGGATGTGCGAGCAGGTCTGGGGTGGCGTTGGCTTCACGCTCGAATACGACGTGCAGCTCTACTTCCGCAGGGCGAAGCAGCTCGAACTCTCGTGGTGGGATACGCCGTACCTCGAAGAGCTCGTCGCCGCCGACGTGTTGGACTCCTGAGAGCGGCGAGAGGAACTGCAGCATGTCGGATCTTCCGGGAATCGTAGAATCGTGGATTGGCCAGCGTCGTCACGAAGAAGATGGCGAGTTCGATGTCGAGCGTGGCTTCGTTCTGACCGGCTGTTCGTCGGTCGAGAATGGGAATCCCCTGTATTGGGATGAGAAGGTGGCGAACGAGATCTCCGGCGGGTGGATTGCTCCGCCGACGATGATTTCGGTGTGGTGCCGTCCGCATTTCTGGGCGCCGTACCGCGACGAAGAAGGTCTGGCGTTGCGGACTCACTTCGATCTGAAGGAGAGGCTCGACTGCCCCGAGGCCATCATGTCGGCCGACGAGCTGATCTTCTACGAGCCGGTTCGCATGGGCGAGCGGGTGAAGCAGTATCAGATTCTCCAGTCAGTCACTGGGCCGAAGACGACGAAGCTCGGTACGGGTCGTTTCTGGAACATCCAGGTGGGCTACGAGAACATGAAGGGTGATCTACTCGTTCGCGAGGAGATTGCTGGCTTCGGTTACAAGAAGGAAGGGTGAGAAGGTGAACAACCTGACCCTCGGTGCGGTGAAGGTCGGCGACACGATTCCCGATTTCTCTTACGACGTGACGGCGACGACGGTTGCCTTTGGTGCAATCGCGACGCGCGACATTCGGCCGATGCATCACGACAAGGACTTCGCGCAGAATCGAAACGGCGTGAAAGACATCTTCCTCAATACGCCGAACCTCGCGCATTGGTTCGAGCGTTACGTCACGGATTGGACGGGGCCCAAGGGTCGTCCGGGGCGGATGAAGTTCCGTATGAAGGGTTCCGTCTTTTGCGGAGACACGATGGTCTTCAAGGGGACTGTCACCGACGTCTCGACCGACGACAAAGGTTGCGGCTGGGTAACGGTCGACGTTCGAGTGGATGTCGAGAACGCCACGATGACGTCGTGCGAGGCTCGGTTCGCCGTTCCGACGGGCGGCAGCGACAATCCCTGGGCCCGCAAGGGCGATGACTGGCAGCCCTGAGGCGCGCTCCGATGCAAGATAAGAAGAACCTCCTCTCTGGCGTACGGGTAATCGAGTCGAGCCTGCTCGGTCCGGGGCAAGTTGCCACATTTTTTGCTGACATGGGCGCCGATGTCATCAAGGTCGAGCCACCGTCAGGCGATTACATCCGGCAGATGACTTGGCCGATCGTGAACGGCGTCTCGCTCCTCCACCTGCATACGCACCGGGGGAAGAAGAGCGTGACGTTGAACCTGAAGAGCCCCGAAGGGGTGCAGCTTTACAAAGAGCTGGTCGAGACGGCCGACGTGGTCGTGGAGGCGCTGCGGCCGGGGTCGCTCGCGAAGCTCGGCCTCGGCTTCGAGGAGCTGAAGGCCGTGAACCCGAAGATCGTGTTCGCAACCTTGTCGGGCTACGGAGCGACCGGCCCGTATCAGAACATGCCGAGTCACGGTATCGCGTACGACACGTGGTCCGGCATCGTTCAGCCCGTTGTCGATGACGAGGGTTTCTGCCACATCCCGCGCGACATGCCGAACGTGGGCATCAATGTGGGGCCAATGATGGCGGCTCTGGCGATTCTCGCAGGCGTGATCAAGGCGCGTGCGACGGGCGAGGGGTGCGAGATGGAGATGGCCCAGTCCGACGCGTCCGCGTACATGGACTGGTACCGGATCGAAACGGAGCGCGCGTATCTGCGACCCGAGGATGAAGTCACCGGCAACCCGTCGGACGACTACGAGCGCCGCCCGGCCGGTCTCGCCGGAATGTGGGAAGGCGTTCGCTATCAGGCCTACGAGGCGAAGGACGGCCACGTGCTGTTCATGGCGTCGGAGCAGGCCTTCTGGAAGAACTTCTGTGACGGCATCGGCCGCATGGACCTCTTCGAGAAGTGGCCCGGTGCGAAGTACGCCGACCACGCCCGCGGCAACAAGGAACTGCAAGCCGAACTTCGTGACATTTTCCGCACCCGCACGGTGGTCGAGTGGCTCCGCTTCGCGGACGAGCACAACACCACGCTCGCCCCCATCAACACGACGAAGAACGTGGGCGACGACCCCCAGTTCAAACACCGCATGGGCTTCCTGCCCATCGATGCCGTTGGCTGCGAACAGCTCCCGCTTCCGGTGTACGTAAACGGCGCAGCGCTCCCCGTCCCCACGATGGCCCCTACCGTCGGCGAGAACACCGACGAGGTGATGAAGGACGTGCTGGGCAAGGGCCCCGCCGCCATCGCGGCCCTCCGCGCCTCTGGCGCTTTCGGCGGGGGCGTTGGTAGATCCTGAATCGGCAGGTCCCTGACGACCGAGAGCCGCAGGAGCCTCAGCCGGGTGCCGCGCCAGGCTTTGGTCGAGATCGGCCCGTGTCCCGCTAGATGATGTACAAGATGAACGAGATGTCGGGCGAAAAGGCATGAGGGCCGAGGTGGCGAACGAAGTGATGCCTGCGGGCACGCAGTTCCGCGGCAGAGCGGGCTTCGTGCGAGAACTCGCAGTCGAGCGAATGTGCCGCGACGCGCGAGTGCTCATGATCGGTGGCGACGTCATCGAGGTGATGCCCGAAGAAGTCGCGAAGGGCTCGATCATCGCGGAGGAGAGGTAATGAATCCGGAAGAGAAGGCGGGGCGGCCGATTCGAGGAATGTGGTTCGAAGAACTGATGGTCGGCGTGGTGGTGCAGCACGCCATTCGCCGCACCCTCACCGAATCGGATAACGTTCTGTTCACGACGATGACGATGAATCCGGCGTGGCTTCATCTCGACTTCGATTACGCCAAGAACGAGACCGAGTTCGGCAAGCCACTGGTGAACTCGATGCTGACGCTCGCGACGGTGATCGGCATCAGCGTGCACGAGACCACGCTGGGAACGACCGTCGCGAATCTAGGCTTCCAGGCGATCACCTTCCCGGCGCCCCTGTTTCACGGCGACACGATTCGCGTGGAGAGCGAGGTTCTCGCGGCGCGAGAATCGAAGTCACGTCCCACCCAGGGCGTCGTGACCTTTGAGCATCGAGCGTTCAACCAGGACGGTGCGCTCGTGTGTCGCGCGGTACGCGATGCACTGATGCATTGCCGGCCCGAGGATTAGACCGCCCGCCCGTCTCCTTTGTACTCGGAGATCTCCACCGCGTCCGGTATTTTCGTGTACTCGATCGTTGCGGTGCGCGTCTCGTTTTCGTAGCGGCCGCAACCGCGCACGTACTCTAGGTAGGGCGCCGCACCGAAAACTTCACCGACGTTGTCGGCAACCACGAGGCTTCCTTTGCGAAGGAGTCCGCACTTCTCGATAACTTCGAGATCCGTCTTGTAGAGGTCCTTCCAATGATCGAGGAACACGAGGTCGAACGGACCCTCGAGGGACGGGATGATCTCGGTCGACGATCCGTGAATGACCTGGACTCGGTCAGCGAGGCCCGCGTACGCCACGTTGGCCCTCGTGCCCTCCACCGCCGCACCACTTTTCTCCACGGAGACGATCTTTCCGTCCGTCCCGAGCGTCGTCGCGAGCAGGATCGCCGAGTAGCCACAGAACGCACCAAGCTCGAGGATGCGCGCGTTGGACGGGAGCTTGGCGAGAAGCTCGCGGACGAGTGGCCCCTTGTCCGGCCCCACGTTCATGAGAAAGCGCTCCTCGACCGCGAAGCGGTCCATCGCGCGGAGCACGTCGACCGGATCTCCTTCGCGCGCGTGCACGGCCACGTAGTCGCGGACTCTCAGCGGTATCGGCGGCGCACCCGTGACCCAGTCGAACAGGAGCTGGCTCCCGTTTCGGAGGGTGAAGCCGAGGGCCGCAGGCTTCAGGAAGCGCCAGAGCTGCACGGCCGCCTCCTCGCGTCCGGATTTGCCAGACGATCATCCCGGTCTTCTCGTTCCATGCGCGGAGCGTATCCCTTCGCGCATGGGATGCGAAGCGCGGAAGGCGCCGTCTTTCCCTTCCGAACGGGCCCCCGCTATGATGGCGAGAGCAGGAGAGTCGTGATCAGTCTCAGCCATATTTTGTGTCCCACGGACCTGTCTGAGCATTCGGCGGACGTCATCGGGGCGGCCGTGCAGCTCGCCGATCAGTTTCAGGCCAAGCTCACGCTGCTTTCGGTTGTCGAAGACGGCTTTCCGCACACCGAGATCTACCGGGCGTTGTCCGACGTCGGGATCGCAGATGTCATCGGGGGGCTATCCGACCAGATCGGCAAGGATCTGACCGAGTTGGCGGATCGTCAGCGTGACCCGGCGGTCGACATGGAGACGATGGTGCTCGTCGGGAACCCCGCGAAGGTGATCCTCGCCACGGCCGCGGAGCTCCAGGCAGACTTGATCGTGATGGGGAGCCTCGGTCGCAGCTCGCTGGACGTCGCCATTCTCGGCTCGGTCGTCGAGAAGGTGCTGCGCAAGGCTCCGTGCCACGTTCTGGTGGTCAAGGCTGCCGCCACGTCGGCGGGCTAGTGCCCCGCCATCGTTCCTTTCGTCGTGACCCCGGTGCCGGCGTTGCCGGCGGCCGCGATCTTTCGAGAAACGTCCATCCAACCCCCATCCTGCATGCCGATCGAACCGCGCAACGGCACTCGGCCGGACGGTTGTCGAGAGCCCGCCCGATCCCGTAAAGAAGCGGGACCATGTCTCGAATTTGCAAGTGCTCTGTCCTGCTTCTCGTGGCCGTCCTTTGCGGCTCGGCACTCCTGCCCGTCAATCGAGCGCACGCCCTCGACGTCATCATCTTCGAGGAGTTGAAGGAGGGGGCGATCGAGTACGGCAAGATCAGCCAGCGATTCGTCACCTGCAAGATGGATCCGCCCTATTCGGTTCGCACCGCGTTCCTCAAGTTCGCGAAGTATCAGGGGGCTGGCCAGCAGCATCTCGAGATCCTCTCCAAGGCGTTCAACGAAGGGTCGGCGCGCGTGCGGAACCTTCGCAGTGGCTTCTCGCCAGAGGGGTGCAAGGCGAAGATCGAATCCCCTGAAGGGCAGAAGCTGCTCGAGGACATCCGGTTCTGGGGCGCGAAGTAGGGCCCGCGACTCGGCTACCGCGCGGCCACTCTCCGGAGCGCCTCCTCGGCTGCCATCCTGGGTGAGGACAATGCCGGCACCCCGAGCCCGCTGAGCGCAGTTTCGGCGCAGGCCATCGAGGCCTGTGCGAGCACCACACAGCCGGGGGGCGTCGCGTGCGACACCGAGCCGCGGACTCCTGCGGCAATGGTCCCGGCAAACTGAGCCGCGTCGCCGGCCTCGAAGTGCCGCCACGCGTCGAGACATCGCACGATCTCGTAGTCCGGCGTACGCCCCACCTGCTGGTACGCATCTACGAGAAGGTGCGAAGTCGGCTCGATCGTGCTCTCGAGGCACACCGCGACCAAGCACGGCCCGTCGATCCGTGCCGCGCGCTCCATCATTGGTCGGTCGATTCGAAAGACGGCCGCCTTCTCCTCGCCGACGTCGTCCGCGATGGGGCCGAGCGTCGAGCACGTGCAAACGACGACCGACGACCGACGGGCGGCCTCGTGCAGATGAAGCGCGACCTCGGCGCGGAGCTCCGAAGTCAATCCTCCTTCACGCGCCCGATCCAGCCAATCGGTTCGCACCTCGTGGTGAAGTCGCACTGTCGTCTGTCGGCGGGACAAGAGCTCGTCGAAGGTCTCGACGTGAACCTCGGCCGTATGCAGGAACTCGATCGTGGGCGCGTCGACCATCCTCGACCCATACCACGGGCCGACCTTTGACCTCCGCAAAGCGGGCCCGTAGACCTTCGGCATGCAGCAAGTGCGCATTCACGGCCCAGGTGACGTGCGGGTCGACGATATCGAACCCCTCGAGGCGGGCCCCCGTGATGCGGTGATTCGTGTGGCTGCGTGCGGCATCTGCGGCAGCGATCTCGGTTACGTGAAGCTCGGTGGAGTCGCCGGTCCCTCGCCCGACCCGGTCGCTCTCGGGCATGAGCTTTCTGGTGTCGTCGCGCGGGTCGGCAGCGATGTGGCCGACCTCGAGCCCGGAACCCGCGTGGTTCTGAATCCGATGGGCGCCGGAAACTCGATTGGAAACGGGGCCGCCCAGGGCGGTTTCACTCGAGAGCTCGTCGTGCCGAACGCGGCCGATGGCGGCGTGCTGTTTCCGATTCCCGACTCGCTCTCCTTCGACGCGGCCGCACTGGCCGAGCCACTAGGCGTCGGGATGCAGGCGGTGAATCGAGCCGACGTGAAGAAGGGAAAGAAGGTCGCGATCTTCGGGGCTGGGCCGATCGGTCTGATGTCTCTCGCGACCCTGCGCTTCCGCGGCGTCGACGACGTCGTGGTGATCGACCTTTCCGACAAGCGGCTCGACGTGGCCCGCACGATGGGGGCGCGCGCCACGGTGAATCCGCGTCGTGACGATACGTGGGCGCGCCTCATCGAGCTTCATGGCACGGGTCCGTGGCTGGGCATGGAGATGCCGGGCAGCGACGCGTACATCGAGGCGTCGGGTGCGGCGCCGGTTCTGGTCGAAATCATGGAGAAGGCGAAGGCGGATGCGCGCATATCGATCGTTGCGCTGCATCGCGAGCCGATCCTGACCAGCTTCATGCTCGTGATGTCGAAGCAGCTCACCATTGCAGGTTCGATCTGTTACCCGGACGATTACACCGAGATGATCGACATGCTGACCAAGGTCGATCTCACGCCCATCATCACGCACCGATTCGCCCTCGAGCAGTTCGACGATGCCTTCGCCATCGCGAACGATCCGAACGCCGGTGCCAAGGTCATGATCGAGGTGATCCCCAATGCCGATCGATAGAGAGAAAGCCCTCGCCTTCAGCTTCGAAGCCGGAACCGGGGGCTACGAGAAGGACGACGTCATTCTGTACGCCCTCGGCGTCGGCGCGGGGGTGCCTGCGACGGACCCGAGTGAGCTCGAATACACCTACGAGAAGAATCTGAAGGTACTGCCGAGCTTCACCACCGTGGCGAACTCTGGCGCCGCGGCCCGTATCTTCGATATCCCTGGACTCGAGTTCAATCGGGCGATGATGCTTCATGGCGAGCAGGAGGTGGAGATCCACAAGCCGCTGCCTCCTCGGACGAAGCTGCGTGGCCAGACGAAGATCGCCGACATCTACGACAAGGGGAAGGCGGCCCTTCTGCTTCTCGAGACGGCGGTGAGCGATGAGCACGGCGATCCGCTCTACACCAACCGCATGTCGCTGTTCCTTCGCGGGGAAGGCGGCTTCGGTGGCCCGAAGGGGCCCGATGTGGCGCACACGAGGCCCGCCCGCGCGCCGGACGGCGTGATTGAGTCGATCACACTGCCGCAGCAGGCTCTCCTCTATCGTCTGAACGGCGACAAGAACCCGCTCCATTGCGACCCCGACTTCGCGGCGAAGGGAGGCTTTGACCGGCCGATCATCCACGGACTGTGCTCCTACGGGATCGTGTGCAAGGCGATCGTCGATGGGGCCCTCGGGGGTGACCCAACCAAGGTGGCGAAGTACTCGGCCCGTTTTCGCGGCGTTGCGTTCCCGGGCGAGACGTACCTGACGTCGTATTGGAAAGAGGGCGACTCGCTGCTCGTCGAGGCGAAGTCCAAAGAGCGCGACGCCGTCATCATTTCCAACGCGGCGGTAACGGTTCGGTGCTGAGGCCCGACCGATGCCCATCGCGATCCGGATGCCAGCCCTCTTCGAGGATATGCAGGAAGGGAAGGTCGTCACGTGGCCCTACGCCCTCGGAACGGAAGTGGCCAGGGGTGCGGTGATCGTGGTGATCGAGGCCGACAAGTCCGAAGTGGAGATCGAGGCCTCCGTGGCGGGTTTCGTTCGCCACTACTACGTTCGGCCCGGTGATGTCGTTCGGTGCGGCACTCTTCTGGGCGTACTCACCGCGTCGAAGGAGGAACCGTTCGATCCGGTCGTGTTCGAAGTAGACGAGATGACGCCCTGACGGCTCACCCGTCGCTGTTTACGTCGCTCCTTCCCCGACCCGACCACCATCGTGCCTTTCGCTGGCGTCGCGCGCCGCTGGGCCTCACGGAGGTCTTGCGCGACCTCGGCTCTGCAACGGCGGCCCTCGAGGGCGGGGTGCCGCTGCCCGCCAGGGCGCAGCATCATTCCGTCCAGAACGGTGCCACCTCGCGCTCGAAGAGTCGGAGCATCTCCCACGCGTAGCTGGGTTCGATGCCGGCGAGGAGCGGGCTGAGGTACAGGACGTCGCTCTGGTCGAGCGTCTCGCCGAGTGCGATCGCGTCTTCGGGGGTCACGACCTGATACGCGCTGCTCTGCGTCGCCGTCTCCTCGGTGATGTCTTGCGCGTACGGGCCCATCGGCCGGCCGTACGCCTCGACCGTCCATTCGCTGTACGAGCGGAGTTGATGAAGGACGTGCGGCAGGAGCTTTTTCCACGCCCGCTCGGGTTCCTTCGAGACCCACAGAAAGATCGGCCCGTGGCGTGGGTATTCACCGGGGTCGGGTTTGCCGAGCCTCACGCATTCTTCGCGGTACGGAGACCACAGGTTCGGATCGAGTGGCGGGAACCAGCCGTCTGCAATGCGCGCCGCGCGTCGGGCCGACGCCTTGGTGGCGCCACCGAGCACGATCGGCGGTGTCGGGTCTGGTCTAGGAGTCACGTGGCAGCGGCGGCCCTTCCATTCGAACGGCTCGCCGGTCCATGCGAGACGAAGGAACTCGATCGTCTCACCGACGGTCTTCCAGCGGTCTTCCAGACGGCGTCCGTACATCTCGAACTCGGCGGGTCGATAGCCGCCGCCAATGCCGAGGATCAGGCGCCCATTGGTTGCGAGCTGGGTCACCGCGGCGTCTTCTGCGAGCCGCACCATGTCGTAGAATGGAGCGAGGATGACCGAAGTGCGCAGGAGGATGCGCTCGCTTCGTGCGCCCATTGCGGCCGCGAGTGGAATGGGCGACGGGTTGTAGCCGTCGCTCGCGCAGTGATGCTCGCCGAGCCCGACGCTTTCGAACCCGAGGTCGTCGGCCCACGAGACCTGGTCCAGCGCCGCGGCGTAGAGATCGCGCGCGGGAGCGCCGAAGGCGGGTGCGCGCATGTCGAACGTGAGGACCTTCTTCATGGAGGCATGAGCGGCGGCCACGGCGTCATTGTCAAATCCGGAGGCGACCCGTATCCAACTGCGGATGTCGAATCGTCCCGCCGCTCTCGAAGGAATCACGATCCTCGACTTCTCCACCGTGGGGCCCGCAACCCGGTGCGCGCGCATCCTGGCGGACTACGGTGCGCGGGTCATCAAGGTTGGTGTGCCACCCAAGAAGATGGGGCTGCAGACGCAGCCCGCGTTCTGGAGCTACTCGGCCAACCGGGGTCTCGAGCAGGTTCGAATCGATTTGAAGGCACCCGAAGGCAAGGCCGCCTTTCTTGCGCTGGCCAAGGGCGCGGACGTCGTGATCGAGAGCTATCGGCCCGGGGTGATGAAGAAGCTCGGTCTCTCCTACGAGGAGCTGAAGGGGCTGAACTCCCGTATCATCGTCTGCTCGACGAGTGGATTCGGGCAAGATGGGCCGGGATCACTCCAGGCGGGTCACGACATCAACTATCTCGCGGTCGGTGGCTACATGCACACGAGCAATCGTCGGGCGGACGGTGGGCCGCCGATCCCGGGGGCGACGGTCGCCGACAGCGCTGCGGGCGGCATGCACGCGGCGTTGGCGATCTTCGCCGCGCTGATGCGCCGCGAGAAGACGGGTGAGGGCGAGTACCTCGACGTGTGCGTCGCCGAAGGAGTCCTCTGGCTCACTTCACTGTACGTCGATCAGTACCTGGCCACCGGTGACTCGCCGGGGCCGGGCCACGACGTCCTCACGGGGCGCTACGCGTGCTACGACATCTACGGTTGCAGTGACGGCAAGTGGCTTGCGGTCGGCGCGATCGAAGGACATTTCTACGCAAACCTCTGCAAGGCGCTCGGTTGTGAGAAGTGGGTCGAGAGCCAGTACGACGACGCGGTCCAGGATCAGATCCGCACCGACTTCGCCGCGGCCATCGCCAAGCGTCCTCGCGATGCCTGGGCCGGCGAGCTCGCGCCCGCGAACACGTGTGTGGCGCCGGTCTACGCGATCGACGAGCTGGTCGAAGATCCCCAGTTCCAGGCACGCGGAATCTTCACCGAGGCCGTGCATCCGGAGCACGGCACGTTCCGCCAGGTCGCACCCGCGTTCGCCGGGATGGATCGACCCGACGGCCCGGTCGAGGTCCCCGACTGGAGCAAGACGAACACCGACGACCTCCTGGCGGAAGCGGGCGTGGCACCGGACGAGATCCGGAGGATGCGCGACGACGGCATCATTGGCTGAGTCGCGTCAGGGCGGTTGTCGCTGCTAGAGGAAGCCGCCGCAGTCTAGGTTCTCGAGAGCGCCGAGGATGTCGAGAGCCGCCACCAGGATCGTGCCCACGTCGCCGGGTGTGAACGCTCCGGGGCCAGCCGCGACGACTCCGTCCACGCCGGCCTTCGCTGCGAGGATCACCGCCTGATCGGCTGGGTCGACGTGTTCGCCATCTCGATCGCCAGGTCGAGCGCGATGCGGATCTGCTCTTCGAGCTTGTCGAAGTCTACGACGGCGACCTCGTCTTGGTTCGTGTGGTAACAGGGGCCCGTCGCGTCGAGCGTGGAAGTCATGTGACCCGCGCCGGGCGCCGCGGTGTCGAAGAACTGCAGCTCGGCGCCTCCGACGGTCGGGTCTTCGGGGGAGCCAGGTGCGGGTAGCGCGAAGCCGGTGTCGCTCTTTGACACCATCTTGGCGAGCTTGGCCGTCTTCGTGACGGAGACCTTGCCGGCGATGGGGATGTTGGTCGCCCGGGTCGGTTGCGCCACCAGTACCAGAGGGATGAAGAAGACCGCGAGTCGCGCTTTCATAGGCTCGCATCATCCGCCACAGCCCCCGTGCAGATCAAGCTGACGGTTTCGACCCCCGTAGGGGGGCCGTTATGGCGTTGTGCGGCGGGTGAGCCCGATCAGCGCCGGGAGCACGAGGAGGTTCGCCGCAAGAGTGAAGAGCATGCCGAACACCAGTACTTCACCCATCGTCGCGATTCCCTGGTGTCGTGAGAGGGCCAGGCTGCCGAAGCTCGCGATCGTCGTGACTGCACTCCAGAAAACGGCGCGGGCGGTAGTCGTGCCGAGGAGCCGTCCGCCGGCCTTCAGCGCCTCGTGCGAGCGCTGTACGAGATGCACGCCACTGTCGACGCCGATCCCGAGCAGCAGTGGTAGTACGATCACGTTTGCAAAGTTGAACGGCATTCGCACCAGCGCCATGCCGCCGAAGGTCCATGTGCCCGCAAGCACGAGCGGCGCGATGATCAGGAAGACGTCCCCAACGCGACGAGTCAGCAGGTACAGCAGAATGGCGATCGAGATCAGTGCGAAGGCCAGGGCTTCGCGCAACGAACGTGCGGTCGCCCGCCCGAACTCGACCAGGTTCACGGACACGCCGGTTGCGTGCGGAACGATCGCGCGGACGGCGTCCACGAACTCCTCGCGCGCCCCGTCCTCGGAGAGGTCGCCGCTGGGGATGACTTGGACGCGCGCCTCGCCGGTGGGCGCGAGCATTTGCTCGCGCAGTCCGGCTGGGAGGTCGTCCAGTCCGAACTCCTGGGCGGCGAGTGCGACCCGCATGCGGTCGATCTGAGCGGGAAGGTTTCCCAGAAGGACCTGCTCGAGTCTCGCGAGCTGTACCGCCGGATCGGATTCGTCGTCGAGCTTCGCGAGGAACACGTCGAGCTTGCGACGGAGCTCGTCCACGCTCTCCTCGAGGATGCCGTCTTGGCTGTGGAAGTCGGACGCATCGAGAAGCGCACGTAGGTCGCGCAGCGAGCGAATCTGGTCGCCAATCGGGACCGGCTCGGTCTTCTTCGTCGTGGTCACCGGAGTGTCGAGAAGGAAGGCGGCGTCCTCGAGAATCTCGAGCTTTTCACCTTGGTCGGCCGGCACCCAGCTGTTGACCGTACGGGTGGTTTCGACCACTTCGAGCCCCCGCAGGCGGGTCTCGAGCTCTTCGGCGGTGGCCAGGTCCGGCGCGAGGACGTCAGCGTACCACGGCGAAGTATCGCTCTGCTTGAGCAGATCCTTGAAGGTCCGGACCGACTCGGTGTTCGGATCGCGCATGGCGACGACATCGCTGTCGAACCACGCCCGCGAGTACAGACTCAGGGAGGCGATCGCGAGGGCGACGCCCACCCCGACGACCAGGTGTGGCCGTCGCTCGAACGCGGCGGGTGTGGCGAGCCAGGCGTCGCGGCTCGTCGTGGTCGTCGACGGCTCATCTGCCGGCCGGCGCCAGAAGAGCAGGGCCGGCAGCAGCGTCAGGTTCTGGACCAGGATGACGAACATGCCGGTGCCCGAGATCAGTCCGAGTTCAGCGACGCCGAGGTAGTCGGTGGGGACGAACGCGTAGAACCCGATCGAGGTGGTGAGCGTGCAGATCAGAAGGGAGCTTCCGACCTCGTCGATGGCGGAGCGCAGAGCCTGAACCGAATTCCTGCCGCGCCGCACCTCGTCCTGAAAGTGCATGCCGAGATGAATCGAGAAATCGACGCCGAGGCCGATGAACAGAACTCCGAAGGCGATCGAGATGAGGTTGAGCTGCCCGACCGTGGCCGCGGCAAAGGCGGCAGTCCAGATCAGGCCGGCGAGCAGGGTTCCTGCGGCTGCACCGACCATACGGCCCGAACGAAAGGCCATCTGGAGAACCATCGCGACGAGAAGAAACGAACCGATTCCCGACAGGCCAACGTCGACCGCGATGCCTAGCATCTCCTCGTGGTTCAGTGCGGGGTTGCCGGTAACGCGCACGAGGACGCCCCGTTCCTCGTCGAGCTTGGCCGTCTCGGTGAGCTCGCGGATCTTTGCCATTGCCGGACCGGCGGGAAGCAGCGCATCGAACGAGAGCACCGGTTCGGCAATGATCACCTGACGGGTTCCTGGATCGATCGCCGATCCCTGGAGCATGAGGGTCTCCCAGGAAATCTCGATCGGGTATTCATCGTAGACACGAGTGGTCGCTTCTCCGAGCCGCTCGAAGATGGGTGCGAACCGTTCGCGCTCGGTGCCACTGGTCTGATCGAGGCCGCGACGCAGCAGCTGGCTCAGGTTTGCGATGCTCCCGTCGCGCGTGAGATCGGCGATCACCGGCTGCATGCGAGCAAGCCCGTCTGTGAGCTCCTCGAGCTCGTCGATGGAGAGGAGGAGGAGGCCGTTTTGCTCGAAGAACGGGTCGCCGCCCGGGACGGTGACCTCGCGGAACTGCTCGGGCTGTTCTTGGAGCAGCCCGGCGAGCTCGGTGGCGGCCTCGCGGGCGAGTTCAGCGCTGCTGGCGTCGATCACGATGAGGATCGAGTCGTCCAGTGAGGAGAAGTGCTCTTGAAACGCCGCGGCGTCGCGTTGAAACGGCAGGTCGGGTGACAACAAGCGTTTGTTGTCCGCGTTGACCCCAAGGTGCGTGAGCGTGAATGCCGCAGCCGCGATCGTCAGGATCGCCTCGACCACGAGCACTGCCGACGCTCGGCGCGCGACGAATTCGACCCAATCGCCCAGCGCGCGGCGAATTCCCTCCTCGATCCTCCCCACCCAGTGCGTCACGTTAGCAAGCGAGGCAGGGGGTGTCAGTCGTGTCGGGTGGCGCAGCGAATGCGCTCCGAGGGGTTGCGTGAAGCGCCTCGACTCACCTGTTGGCCTTCACTACGGTAGGGGGGTGGTTCGTTGGTGGTGGTTTGGGAGTGTTCTCCTTGGAGGTGCACTCGTCGGGGCGGTGTCGGGCGGGGCCACCCATGGGATGGCCGCTGCCGAGCCCGCCGGCGCGCCTGCCGAGGCGTCCGACCGGCTATTCGACGAGGACTTCGACGACTTCGACGTCGGACCAGCTCCGCCGGACGACCCGTTCGAGGGCATGAATCGGACGACCCATCGGGTGAACGAGGAGATCGACCGGTGGGTGCTCGACCCGATCACTTGGACGTACCGCAAGGTCACTCCCGACGTGTTCCGAAGATCCGTGCGGAACTTCTTCTGGAACCTGAGCGAGCCTACCACGATGGTGAACGACGTTCTGCAACGTGAATGGGATGATGCCGCGGTGTCGCTCACGCGGATGGTCGTCAACTCGACGCTGGGCGTCGGTGGGCTCTTCGACCCGGCGAGCTCGCTCGGCATGGAGCCCCATGAGTCGGACTTTGGTCAGACGATGGCGCTGGCCGGTGTTGCCTCGGGGCCGTACGTGGTGCTGCCGGTGGTCGGGCCGTCGACGGTCCGCGATGGCGTGGGGATGGCGGTCGACGTGGTGTTTCGTCCGTCGACGTTCGTCGTGCCACTGGCTGACCAGCTCGTGTTCACGACGATTCAGGGCGGTGGATTCGGCCTGACGCTCCGCGAGGAGTACTACGACCAGCTCAGGATCTTGAAAGAGTCGTCGATCGATTACTACTCGGCGCTCCGCAGCGCGTACGCACAGAACCGAGAAGCCGAGATCTGGGACCGCCGCATGCACCACCTCGACGCCGACGACGGGCTGCCCGAAGAGGCGGGAGTCATTCCGACTTCGCCGATGCCAACTGCTCAGACTTCGACTCCACCGCCTGAACCAGAGTCTCGAAGCCGTCACGTCGCAGCACCGAGCCGTACTCGGATCGCCTCAGCGCGATCTCACTAACGGTGCCGTCCAGGTAGCAGTCGATCACTTTCCAGCCGCCCGGTGTCTGCCGCAATCGGTAGCTGAGCTCCACGTCGTCGGTGTTCGGGTTGATCAGGTTCGTTCGGACGACCACCGTCTCGTGGGTGCCGTCCTCCTGGCCCAGGGTTTCGAACGAGGGCCCCTTGTCGCCGACGAAGCGACCTGCGTAGTTCGATGCAGTGAGGTGGGTGAAGGTCTCGAGCCATTGGGTCTGCTGGTCCGGCGTGAGCCCCTTCCAGCCCCGGCCGAGCACCTTGCTCGCCATGAACTCGAGGTCGAACGCTTGCTCGACCGCGGGCTCGATCGTGTCGTAGCGGCTTTGGAAGTCGCCGTCGCTCTCGAGGAGGCTGAGCAGTGTGCCGTTGAACTGCTCGACGACCTCACTCTGGGGGGACCCCAGCGCCAGAGTCCCGTGGAGCATCAGCGCGACCGCCACGGCGGCGCCGACCATCTTTCTATTTGCCTTGATCAAGTCTCTTCTCCTGAACCGTGCTGCCGTCGGACAGGCTAGGCAGCGCTGGGCCCGGTAGCAAGGTTGCGCGGAATCGCAGCTCAGGCGAGAGGTGCGGGGAGGAGATTGCGAAATGAGCACACCCATCCACCGATCACGGCCGACGGCCTTCGACATCAAGCCGGCGTCTCAGACCGAGGCGCAGTGCGTGAACGACTTCATTCACCTCTCGGAGGGCCTGTCGAACAGCTACCTCATCTCGACGGACGAGGGCCGAATCGTGGTGAATACAGGCATGGGATTCGAAGCGCCTGTACACAAAGACGCCTTCGACAAGGCTGACCCATCGACGACGCGCTACATCGTCCTCACCCAAGGACATGTGGACCACGTGGGCGGGGTGGATCATTTTCTCGAGGAGGACACCGACCTCGTCGCGCACGCGAACAACCAGGAACATCAGGAGTACGACGCTCGGATCCAGATGTTCCGAACGATGCGCAGCTACTTCGCTTTCGCCGAGGCGATCGACGCGGCGGGGCGCCTGCCGGGTCGCCCCAAGCCAGCCAAGCAGTCGACCCCGACGCCGACGATCACATTCGACGATCATCACGCATTCGAGCTGGGCGGGGTCGAATGCGAACTGTTTTGGACGCCCGGCGGCGAGACGCGAGACTCGCTGATTCTCTGGCTTCCGCAGCATCGCATCTGCTTCACCGGCAACCTGTTCAGTGCCCTCTTCGGCCACATTCCGAACCTCGTGACGATTCGAGGAGATCGTTACCGCGATCCGCTCGAGTTCGTGGAGTCGATCGAACGGGTCCGCGATCTCGAACCGGAGATGCTTCTCGTCGGGCACGGTGGTCCGATCCGGGGAGCAGCAGTGATTCGGGAGGAGATCGAGCGGCTCCGCGGCGCGGTGCTCTATCTTCACGACGCCGTGGTGAACGGGATGAACGCGCAGAAGACTGTCTACGAGCTGATGCGGGAGATCCAGCTCCCTCCCGAGCTCGAGGTGGGGCAAGGGTACGGCAAGGTTTCCTGGGACGTTCGCGCGATCTGGGAGATGTACGCCGGCTGGTTCCACGCAGCCTCGACGACGGAGCTGTACGCCGAGCCGGTGTCGAGCGTGTACGAGGACCTGGTCGAGCTGTCCGGTGGGCCCGATCGAGTCGCGGAGAAGGCGGCCGCGAAGGTTGCGGCGGGAGAGCCGCTTGCGGCGATCCACCTCGCGGAGGTCGCGCTGGCTGCCGACGAGGGGAACGCGACGGCTCTCTCGGTGTTCTGTGAGGCGCACCGTGCCCTCGAAGCTGACAGCGTGAACTTCTGGGAGACGAAGTGGCTTCGTCACCAGGTCGCCCACGCCGAAAAGAAGCTCGGCTAGGAGACGCCACATGCCCGATCCCATCCGCATTTCCGATCTGACGAACCCGGTGCTGAACGACTTTCAGAAGGCTGCGCAGGCATACGGGGAGGGGCTCGAGCTCGACTTTACGGTCGAGGGCATTCTCGCGCAGGCGCGCGAGACGACGGGCCTGGGAGATTTCGGGCCCGACGATTGCCGGGAGCGGCTGGCCCTTCTCGTCGACGAGTGGTCGAATGACGATGGCCTTACTGGGATCGGCCGGTTGACGCTCTGGAACAAGTTGGCGCTCTTTGCGCGATCGCGCCTGCTGATTCACGACTATCTTCAGAAGCACCCGGACGTGCACGACGTCGAGATCGAGCGGCCGATCATCGTCGCTGGCTTGCCACGGTCGGGCACGACGCATCTGTTGAACCTCCTCGCCGCCGATTCACAGAAGCACGCCTTGCCCTTGTGGGAGTCGTACGAGCCGCTGCCCCTGCCGGGCGAGCCTGCCCGCGAGGGGGGTGTCGATCCTCGATACGCGCGGTGCGCTGCACAGTGGGAGGCGATTCAGAAGTCGTCGCCGTTGCTCCCTGCGATGCATCCGCTCGACCCCGATCACATCCACGAAGAGCTCGAGCTCATGGGCCCGAACTTCGCGTCGTACAACTTCGAATGGCTCGCGATGTCGCCCCGGTGGCGTGATGACTACTACGCGCACGACCAGACGCCGCACTACGAGTTCATGAAGACGGTGCTCAAAATCCTGCAGTCGCGCCGCGGCCCTGGGCGCTGGGTTCTCAAGTGCCCACAGCATCTCGAGCAGCTTCCGGTTCTTCACAAGACGTTCCCCGACGCGACGTTCGTCGTTACACACCGTGATCCGGTTTCCGTGATTCAGTCTGCGATCACGATGCTGGCCTACGGGCAGCGCAATGGCCGCAGGAAGATCCAAGCGAAGGCCCTGGTCGAGTATTGGAGCGACCGCGTCGAGCACTTGCTTCGTGCGTGCGTTCGCGATCGCGAGGTACTGCCGGCGTCGCAGAGCATCGACGTTCCGTTCCATGAGTTCATGGCGGACGATCTTGGGATGATCGAGAAGATCTACGCGAAGGCGGGGGATGAGATGACCGAGACCGTGCGGGGCGGACTGCAGCAGTTCCTCGACAGCCACCCGCGAGGAAAGTACGGCCGCGTCCTCTATGACCTCAAGGGCGACTTCGGCGTCGAGCCGGCTGAGCTCCGGGAGCGCTTCGGGTTCTACTTCGACGCCTTCCCGGTACGCAAAGAGTAGTGAGCCCGATCAGGTGAGGGCGCAGGCGCCCGCGCGGCTCGAGATGCCGACCCCACGGCGGGCTTGCCGGACGGGGTTCCGGTCGTGACCGTTGGTGCAGTAGCCGATCGAGATTCCGGTCGCAGGATCGGCCCACGCGATCTGCCCGCCGGCGCCGCCGTGTCCGAAAGCATCCGGGGAGCAGGTGTGGCCGAAGCCACGATAGTTCCGGCTCTCGTCACCCGAGATCATGAGCCCGAGTGCGCGGTTCGCGGGCTTGCCGAAGATCGGGTCGCGCAACTCGCCGCTACGGATTCGGCGCGCATCGATGATCGTGCTCTCGTCCAAGATTCGGGTGCCGTCGTGGGCGCGTCCGCCCGCGAGGAGTGCCTGGTAGAAGAGCGCGAGATCGGCCGCGGTCATGGTACCGCCGCCGCCGGGGATCCCAGCCTCGCGGACTTCGGGGAGATTGAAGGCCTGCAGCGCGTCCTCCGTCACCTCGGTCAAGGGGGGTACGGGTAGGCCCGCGGCCTCGAAGTCGGCTTTGGTCATCGGCTGACCGACGTGCTCGATGTCGGCGAGCCGGCCGTGCATGGAGCGGGGGAGGCCGACCCAGAGGTCGTCGAGACCGAGCGGTTTGGCGATTCGTTCCCGCACGAAGTCTCCATACGACATGCCCGACGCTCGCTCGATCAGCTCGGCCACGACGTACATGCTCGACGATGGGTGGTAGACGAATCGGCTTCCGGGCTCCCACGTGAGGCGCCAGCCAGAGAACACTTCGAGACGTCGCTCGCGATTCTTGAAGTCGGCAGGTGGGAACGGTGCCATGGGGAAGCCCGCGGTGTGCGCAAATAGCTGCTCGACGATCACCGCGTCTTTGCCGTTGGTACCGAACTCCGGGATGAGATCGGCAACGCGGGCCTCGGTATCGAGCCTTCCCTCCTCGATCAGCATCCACGCGGCCGCCGAGGTAATCGCCTTCGTGGACGAGAACACACAGTACAGCGTGTCGTTGGTCGCGTCTGCCGGCTGGCCCTCGTGATTCACCCGCCCGACCGTTCGCATGCCTGCGATCTTCCCATTGCGCGCGACCGCAATCTGCGTCGAAGGTAGGATGCCGTCGCGTACTTCTCTCGCGGCGCGCGTGAAGACGTCCTCGAGCTTTTGGGAGTCGATTCCGATGCTCTCGGGGCTTTCG
>JAJCZO010000020.1 GCA_029262355.1 Deltaproteobacteria bacterium | reverse complement strand
GCGCGCTGGCCCGTCGTCGGACGCCGCGAGTCCGTGAGAGAGTACCGTGGCCAGTTCGCGAGCGATCAGCGCTCCGTCGTGGCTCCTCCCGTACGCCACGCAGCCCGGGTCGGTCTCGGCGCCCGCGAAGGCGGCCAGAAGGTCCACCACCGAGGTCAGCAACCGCTCGGTCGCCTCTTGGGTTGCGGCCGGGTCGAGCAGGGCGCCGGCGAGGGTTTGACCGCCCAGATCCTCTAGAAGAAGGATGCCCAGGTCCCGGTCTCGGGCCGCGTAGATCGCCGGAACGGCGATTCCGAGCCGGTCGAGATGGCGTTGGACGTTCAAGAACGGCAGTTCCGGAGCGCTTTCTTGCGTGGGCTCGGGCAGCACCATCGCGATTGCGGTCGGAGGTGCGTCGCCCCCCGAAAGAGCAAGCCGGACGTAGCGTCTGGTCGACGCGTCACCCGCCAAGGGCTGGCATCGAGACACCACCGCGCCGGGAAAACACCCCTCGACGGCGTCCTCATAGATGGCGTCCCTGTTTGACATCGGCCCCCCTAATTCCTAGCTAATCTCGGGCTCGCGGTGGAGCGCGGGCCCGTTATTTCGGGACCTTTTTCGTGAATCCGTATCTCGCTCTACTCATGAGCTTTGGGCTGTGCGCCCTCGTGGCTACCATCATGGTCTGCGCCAGCTGGGTCCTTGGGCCGAAGAACCCAACGAAGACCAAGCTCGAGATCTTCGAGACGGGCAACCCCCCACTTGGCTCACTGCGCGGCGTCCGGTTTCCGATCAAGTTCTACCTCACCGCCATTCTCTTTGTCGTCTTCGATATCGAGGTCGTCTTCATGTACCCGTGGGCGGTCGTGTTCCGGCAGCTGGGTTGGGCCGGGCTGGCCGAGATGGCGGTTTTCGTCGCGGTGCTCGCCGTGGGCCTCGCGTATGTGTGGCGCGTGGGCGCCCTCGAGTGGGAATGACCGCGCTGGTTGCGGAAGCGAACCGACAGGGTGAAATGACGATGCGGCGGGGCGGCTGAGATGGAGGTGTTGTTCACGTTTGGGAAGGTGGTGTTCGCTTTCCTCATCGTTCTTCAGCTCACGCTCATCCTTCTGTGGGTGGAGCGCAAAGGCTCGGCCCTGATCCAGGACCGGGTCGGTGCCAACCGCGCCAACATCTTCGGGGGCGTGTTGCCTTTCAATCTGGGCATCGTGAACACGTGGATGGCGGATCCGTTGAAGCTCTTCCACAAGGAAGACATCGTGCCCGAGGCCGCCGACCAGTTCCTGCACTGGTTTGCCCCGTGGATCGCGATCTTGCCGCTATTCGTGACGTTTGCCGTCATCCCCTTCGGCGACGTGCTCGTGGCTGGCGGCTACACGATCAACCTGCAGGCCGCCGAGCTCGATCTCGGCATCCTCTACATTCTGGCGATGCTCTCGTTGGCCGTCTACGGCGTCGTCGTCGGCGGATGGGCCTCGAATTCGCGTTACTCGTTCCTGGGGGGCGTGCGCGGGACCGCCCAGATGATCTCCTACGAAATTCCGATGGGCCTGGCGCTCGTCAGCGTGGTTCTGACCTACGGCACCATCGACTTTCAGCAGATCGCCCGCGATCAGGGCGAACTGATGTTCGGCATCCTCCCGGCGTGGGGCGTGTTCTACCAGCCGATCGCTCTGGTCGTGTTGTTCATCGCGGGGATGGCGGAGTCGAAGCGCGTGCCGTTTGATTTGCCGGAAGCCGAGTCGGAGCTCGTGGCCGGCTTCTATACCGAGTACTCCGGGTCGAAGCAGTCCGTGTTCATGATGGCCGATTTCGTCGAAGTCGCGATCGTCGCTGCGCTCGTCACGACACTGTTCTTCGGCGGGTGGCAGGTTCCCTACCTCTACCGGGACGGATTCCAGTTCCCCGGTGGTTTCGACATTGCGCTGCCGTCTCTTCTCGTCACGGTCCTGCAGGTCGCGTCGTTCCTCGTGAAGCTGTTCCTCTTTTGCTGGCTTCAGATCCTCGTGCGCTGGTCGTTGCCTCGGCTTCGCTACGATCAGCTGATGGAACTCGGCTGGAAGCGTCTTTTGCCTCTCGCGCTCATCAACGTGGCGGTGACGGCCGTGATGGTTCTACTGCTCGACGGACGGACGATCCCGTGACGCTCTTCTGGATTCTCGCATTCCTGACTGTCCCCGCCGCGCTGACGGTGGTTTTGCACCGAAACCCGGTCTACTCGGCACTCGCGTTGGTCTTCACGCTCTTTCAGGTCGCGATCATGTTCGTCGCACTCGAGGCGTACCTCATCGCATTCTTGCAAGTGATCATCTACGCCGGCGCGATTCTCGTGCTGATCTTGTTCGCCATCATGTTGCTCAGCCTCGAGCCCGAGGAGCCCTCGCCCGAGCGCAGTACGATGCGGGCTTGGGGCTGGGGCGTTGCTGCGCTTCTGATGTTGGAGCTTGGCGCCGTAGCGTCGATGGAGCACGGTGCGTCGCCGGCACAGGCGGGCCCGAAGGACTTTGGCTCCGTGACCTCGGTTGCCACGGAGCTCTTCTCTACTCATCTGTTGCCGTTCGAGCTCACGAGCATTTTGCTGCTCGTCGCGTTGGTCGGGGCCGTGGTTCTGGCAAGGCGGCGGAGCTGAAGTCATGGATACTCCGGTCGAATACTACCTCGTCCTCGCCGCCATCCTGTTTGGCATCGGCGCCCTCGGTGTGCTGATCCGTCGCAACGTGATCGTCATTCTGATGTCGATCGAGTTGATGCTGAACGCGGTCAACGTCACGTTCGTCGCCTTCGCCCGCCAGCAATGGTCGGTTGATGGGCAGGTGATCGTGTTCTTCGTCATGACGGTGGCCGCGGCGGAGGTCGCGGTCGGTTTGGCCATCGTTCTAATGAGCTTCGCGCAGCGGAAAACCATCAATGCGGACGAGATCAATCTGCTGCGCTGGTAGGCGCACGGGAACATGACCGACATGGAGACCTCACTGCTGCGCTACATCGTGCTCGTGCCGCTCATCGGCTTCGGGCTCGGTGCGTTCGCGGCGAATCGCGATCGTCCGGGGCTGGCGCGGATGACGGGCCCTGGTGCTCTCATCCTCACGTTCGTGCTCGCGCTGATTGCGGTCTCGCGCCTGTGGGGCCTCGCGCCCGATGGGGCACTCGTCGACAACATCTACACCTGGATCGAGGCCGGGCCGCTCGACATCGATCTGAGCTTCCGGGTCGATCGCCTCACCAGTGTGATGATCTTGATCATCACCGGTGTTGGTTCTCTGATCCACATCTACTCGCTCGGGTACATGGACGACGACCCGGACGTCGCGCGCTACTTCGCCTATCTGAACCTCTTCGTCGCCTCGATGCTGATCCTGGTGCTCGGTGACTCCCTGCCGGTCATGTTCATCGGCTGGGAGGGCGTGGGGCTCTGCTCCTATCTGCTGATCGGCTTCTGGTACAAGGAGATGCCGAACGCGGACGCAGGTCAGAAGGCGATGATCGCCAACCGCGTGGGCGACGCCGCATTCCTGATCGGCATGTTCCTGATCTTCTGGAGCCTGAACGAGGTCGGCACCGCGACGCTCAACCTTCAGGGTATCAATGAGCAGGCCGGCACTCTGGCCGACAAGCTCCCCTGGGTGCCGACGGCCGCCTGTCTCTTGCTGCTCGTGGGCGCGACTGGCAAGTCCGCACAGGTTCCACTCTATGTCTGGTTGCCTGACGCCATGGCCGGCCCCACGCCGGTCTCGGCTCTGATTCACGCCGCGACCATGGTGACGGCGGGCGTGTACATGATCGCGCGCCTATCCTTCCTCTACGTCGAAGCCCCTGCGGCGATGGACGTGGTGGCGACGATAGGCGGGATTACGTGCTTGTTCGCCGCGACGATGGCGATCGTGCAGGAGGATCTGAAGAAGGTTCTCGCGTACTCCACGGTTTCCCAGATCGGCTACATGATCATCGGCGTAGGGGTGGGCGCGTTCTCGGCTGGCATCTTCCACTTGATGATGCACGCCTTCTTCAAGGCGCTGCTCTTCCTTTGTGCGGGCGCGGTGATGCACGCGCTCCACGGTGAACTCCGGATGTCCCACATGGGTGGGTTGAAGGAGAAGATGCCCATCACGGCCAGGACCTTCTTCATCGCGGCCCTCGCGATCGCTGGCGTGCCCGGCTTCGCGGCGTTCTTCTCGAAGGACATGGTTCTCGAGGCCGCGTTCGTCAACGGCAACGTGTTCGTCTGGTTCCTGGGCGTCACGGCGGCCGGTTTCACCGCTTTCTACGTGTTCCGCGCCTACTTCCTGACCTTCACCGGCGAAAGCCGACTCGACCCCGAGAAGGCCGCGCACGTGCACGAGATGCCGAGCGTGATGACCGTGCCGCTCATGATCCTCGCGGTGCTCTCGATCATCGGTGGCTACATCGGCTTGCCGTTTCACCTGTTGTGGGGCGACGCGATTGGCGAGTACCTCGCGCCTTCTCTCGCTCATGTGGAGCACCACGGGCATCCGAGCACGGGGACGCTCCTGATGCTGATGACGACCGCCACGGCGGTGGCTCTCCTCGGTATCTGGTGGGCGCACACGTTGTACGTGCGATCGCCGGAGACACTCGACAAGGTCTACGCGAAGACGACGCGCATCTACGAAGTGCTCTACAACAAGTACTGGATCGACGAACTGTACGACTTCATGATCATCGATCCCTACAAGAGAGCATCGCGGTTCTTCTGGAAGACCGTAGACGCAGTCGTGATCGACGGAGTCGTGAACGGGGTGGGCGCGGTGGTGGTTTGGAACAGCAGTGTGCTGCGGCGACTGCAGACCGGAAACGTTCAGTCGTACGCATTGGGAATGTTGATCGGGGCGGTCGCGATCATCGGCGGCTACTGGCTGTTCATGGGGGTGGGCTAGGGTGGACCTTCCGATCCTCAGCCTGATCACTTTTTCGCCGCTGGTCCTGGGGCTCGTGCTTCTGTTTCTGCCCTCTGAGCCGGTGACGATTCCGCAGCGGGCGGCCTTCGTCTTCTCGCTGATTCCGTTCGCGCTGTCTCTCCTGATGCTGAACGCGTTCGACCCCGCGGTCGGAGAGCTTCAGATGATCGAGACGGTGTCGTGGATGCCGTCGCTCGGGATCTATTACTCGCTCGGCGTCGACGGGTTCTCGTTGTGGCTGATCGTCCTGACGACGCTTCTGACCCCGGTGGTCATCCTTGGGTCCTGGACCGACATTCGGCATCGTGTGAAGGAGTTCCTCTTCTTCATGCTGGTCCTCGAGTGGGGCATGCTTGGCGCTCTGGTCGCGGTCGATCTGTTTCTCTTCTTCATGTTCTGGGAGCTGATGCTCTTCCCGATGGCGTTCGTCCTCGGGATCTGGGGCGGACCCCGGCGCTACTACGCCATGGTCAAGTTCGTTCTCTATACGATGGCCGGCAGCGCGCTGATGATGGTCGCAATGCTGTACCTCGTGCTCGCCCACGCGAAGTCGGGCGTCATGACGTTCGACATCGTCACGCTGTACGACACTGTGTTGACGCATCGCGAGGAGACGCTTCTGTTTTGGGCGTTCGCTCTCGCATTCTTCATCAAGGTGCCGATGTTTCCGTTCCATACCTGGCTGCCGGACGCGCATACGGAGGCACCGACGGGCGGCTCGGTCGATCTCGCCGGCATCTTGCTGAAGATGGGTGGGTACGCCTTCCTTCGGTTCGCAATCCCGCTCTTCCCGCTCGCCGCGCAGGAGGCGTTCCCGATCGTCATCGGCTTGTCGGTCGTCGGCATCGTCTACGGGGCGATGGTCGCGTATCCGCAGCCCGACATGAAGCGGCTGGTCGCGTACTCGTCGGTCAGTCACATGGGCTTCGTGATGCTCGGGCTCTACGCTTTCGATGTCACGGGCATGACCGGCGGCATTCTGCAGATGGTGAATCACGGTCTGACGACCGGCGGACTCTTCCTCTTGATCGGCTTCATCTACGACCGCACTCATACCCGCCAGATCGCGGAATACGGTGGCATCTGGGCCGTGGTGCCGACGTTCTCGGTGCTCTTTCTCATCGTCACCATGGGATCGATCGGACTGCCGGGCACGAACAGTTTCGTCGGCGAGTTCATGATCCTCATCGGCATGTTCCGGGTTCATCCCTGGGCGGCCGTGATTGCGACGACCGGTGTGATCCTGGGCGCCGCGTACATGCTTACGATGTACAAGCACGTGGTCTTTGGGCCTCTGAAGAACCCGGCCCTCGAGACGCTCACCGATCTGTCCCCGCGTGAAGTGCTGTCGGTTCTGCCGATCGTGGTCCTGATCTTCTGGATCGGTGTGTATCCGAAGCCCTTCCTGAATCGCATCGAGCCGACGGTCGAGGTTCTTCTCGGTCGCCTCGAGCGGGCCGGCGCGACACGCTACCTCGCAGAGGTCGCAGAGCCGAAGGACACCCCCCGGGTGGCAGCGCGATGATCGATATCGGATTCGGAACCGCCGAAGCGTGGGCCATTGCTCCCTTCACGATCGTCACGGTTTTCGCGATCGGGATCTTGTTGTACGAGACCTTCTTCCCGGACAACGACCGGGGGGTAGAGCTGCCGTTTTGGTTCTCGATTCTCGGGCTGTGTGGGGCGGCGATCGCCTCGCTGCTCGCGTGGACGGACGGGCCAGCCGCCTACGGTGGCACATTCTCGACCGATGGCGTGGCCGTGTTCACCAACATGGTGTGCATTCTCGCGGCGGGGCTCTCGCTCATGATGGGCGTGCACTACATGGACCTCATCGGGGTGAAGGCGCGAGAGTTCCACTCGCTCGTCCTTTTTACGCTTGCCGGCATGATGATCATGGGCGGCGCACGTGACCTGATCGTGTTGTTTCTCGGCATCGAGGTGATGTCGCTACCGGCGTACGTGCTGGCCGGTATCCGGCGGCAGGACGAGAAGTCCGGCGAGGCCGCGCTCAAGTACTTCTTGCTCGGCGCGTTCGCGACGAGCTTCCTGCTGTACGGAATTGCGCTTCTCTATGGCGCGACCGGTACGACGGCGTACGCCGGCATTTCGGCTGCTCTCGGTGAGGCCCCGCGCATCGCGGTGTTGGCGGGCATCGGCATGTTGATCGTCGCTCTCGGCTTCAAGGTCGGCGTGGTGCCGTTTCACTTCTGGGCGCCGGACGTCTACCAGGGCGCGCCCACTGCCGTCACTGCTTTGATGGCGGTCGGGGTGAAGGCCGCGGCGGTCGTTGGCACGGCACGTCTATTGCTTACGGGCCTCGAGGGGATGCACGCCGAGTGGAGCGCGGTCCTGTGGTGGCTGGCCGTCGCCACGATGACGCTGGGCAACGTCGTCGCGATCGCGCAGAACAACGTAAAGCGGATGCCCGCCTACTCGAGTGTGGCGCATGCGGGCTATCTTTTTGCCGCCATCGCCGCCGGGACACCGCGGGGCGGGGGCGCGGTCCTGTTCTATCTCCTTGTGTACGCGTTCATGAACCTCGGTGCCTTCGCCGTGGTGATCGCGGTCGGGCGCAAGGACGAGCCGAACGAGCTTTTGTCGGATTTCGCCGGGCTGGGCAGCCGCCGGCCGCTGCTGGGTGGAGCCATGGTACTCTTCCTGCTGTCCCTCATGGGGATTCCGCCGCTGGCTGGCTTCGTCGGGAAGCTCTACATCATCGAGGCGCTGGTCGATTCGCAGCAGGTCTGGCTCTCGGTGATCCTGATCCTGAACAGCGTGGTGTCCGGCTACTACTACCTGCGCGTGATCATCGAGATGTTCATGCGCGACGCGACCGCCGAGCACCCCGAGCCCGAGGCGCAGCCGTACCTGATGCTCTGTGTATTTGTTGCACTGGTTGGGACGGTCTTCTTGGGGCTGTTCCCGGACCTGGCGCTCGACGCAGCCCGGGACTCCTTCGCCGCGCTGCGTTAACGGCGCCGTGGCCTACACCGCCCGACGTGCCTCCGAGGCCTGACCGAGGCCCCGCGCCGCCAATGCTGTGTCGGGGGGCACACTTGGGTCGGGCGGAGCGCGTGATTTTCTAGCTTCTCCAACGCTTGTCAGGCGTGCTAACTCGGAGGCGAGTCGGCCATCCGGCGCGCGGGTTCCCATCCGTGCGGCCTGGTGGGCGGACGGCGAAGAACAGATACGTTCGTCACTACGCGATCCCCAAAGAAGGAGAGAAACTTGCGCACACTAAGCCTGCTGGCACTGATTTCGACTCTCGCCGCGCCAGCGCTTTCGGCAGCTCAGCCGCTGATTTACGTCACCAACCAATCGACCAACAACGTCCAGGTGTTGCAGTCCACCGACGGATTGCAGATCGACGTCATTGCAGTGGGGCAAGCCCCGACTGGAATCGCGCTCGATGCCACGGGTTCCTTTGGTTTCGTCGCCAACCGTGGCGACAACACGGTGAATCGTATTGATCTTCTGACGAACACCGTGACGGCCACGATTGCGGTTACGGGCAACCCGACGGCAGTGGCCCTCACGCCGGACGGTGCGACGGCCTACGTCGTCCAGTCGACCGAGTGTGCGCTTCCTCCGCCGGCGCCGACGCCGAACCCCGGGCCGACGCCGACCCCTGGCCCGGCACCGACGCCTTCGCCGGTGCCGAACCCCATCTGTAAGGTTGCGGCGATCGACACGGCGAGCAACTCGGTCATCGCGAGCATCGACGTTGGCAACGAGCCGTTCGACGTAGCCGTCTCTCCGAGTGGCGGCTTCGCGTACGTCACCAATCGCGCGGACGACACCATCTCGGTGATCGACACCTCGACCAATATCGTCATCGACATCATCGGAGTGGGCGACACCCCAGAAGGCATCGCGGTCGGTGGTGGTGAGCTCTACGTCACCAATGACAGCGCCAATACCGTCACGGTGATTCGTGAACTCGATCTGCAGATCGTCGGCACGATCGACGTTGGCGCCGGCCCGTTGGGCGTCGCGGCCTCGGCCGATGGCACCCGGGGGATCGTGAGCAACGATACGGACGGAAGTGTTTCCGTCTTCGAAGCGGGGACGCAGACCGTGATCGCGGCCATTCCCGTAGGCACGAATCCCGCGGGCATCGCGGTCTTCCCGGACTCCGCGCAAGGCGTCGTTGCCAACGCGACCGGGAACTCCATTACGGTCTTTAGTCTCGACGGCCTCGCGTCCGTGACCTACCCGGTCTTCGGTTCTCCGGCCGAGGTGGCGGTGACGCCAGAGCCGCGCATTACTCTCTCGAAGGGCGCGAGCCCGCTTCCGGCACCGGCGGGTGGGAACGTCGTGTTCGCCCTCGTCTACACGAACGTCGGCACGGCGGCGGCAGCGAACCTAGTTCTCACGGATCCGGTTCCTCCCTTTCTGACATTCATCTCGGCCAGTGGTGGTGGGGCGCTCGTAGGGAACGACATCGTCTGGAACATCCCGGCACTGCCGCCGGGCGGTTCGGGGACGGCCACGGCCACCTTCGTGGTGGATAGCCCCCTTCCGACCGGAACCGGCACGACGAACGTCGCAGATCTCGTCGACGGGGCCAGTGGCCAGCAGGTGCAAGCGGTGCTTGAGGTGCCGATCGACTCGAACCCCGTCTACGACCTTGCGGCGAGCGCGCCGAATCCGTTCGTTGCGACCGGGCAGGCGACATACACGCTCACGTACACGAACCTCGGGACGGCGACGTCCCTGAATACGCAACTGCTCGTGGACTATGACCCGGCGTTGACGTTCGTATCCGGCGTGCCTTCTCCGAGCCTCGGCGACAACATCTGGGACATCGGTGATTTGCCGCCAGGTGCGGGTGGAACCCTCACGGTCACCGTCGACATCGGTAGCCCGCTTGCGAACGGAAGCACGCTCACGAGTGCGTTTACGATGAGCGACGACTTCGGCAACGGCGTCACCGCCTTGGCCCTCAATACGGTTCAGAGCGCTCCGCAGTTGGCCTTGGCGATGACCGACGCTCCCGACCCCGCGCCCGCGGACGGGATCGTGCTTTATGACATCGTCTATTCGAACCCCGGTACGGACGCCGCGACTGGCGTGATTCTGAACGTCGCGTACGATCCCGCCATCACCTTCTTTGGTGCGGACGTCGCGCCGGACGATCCGAGCGGAACGGTGTGGAGTCTCGGCACGGTCGAGGGCGGTGCGAGTGGCCGGGTCCGGGTGCAGGCTCAGATGCCCCTCGTGATTCCCAACGGAACCCTGGTCTCGAGCACGGCCGATGTTTTGGATGATCTTGGCAACACGGCGAACGCCGCGGCGGACACCACCGTTCAAAGTTCGCCCTCGTTGAGTCTGGTCGCCAGCGATGCGCCGGATCCGGTGCTCAGCGGCGATCTCGTCACTTACACGTTGAACTACTCGAACACGGGTAGCGATACGGCAACCGGGGTCGCGGTCAGTGCGACGTACTCCCCGCAGATCACGTTCGACTCCGCGGTTCCGGTTCCCGACGGAGGTACGAACAACGTCTTCACGGTCGGAACGCTGGCGCCGGGAGCGTCGGGCTCGATCTCGATCGTGGCGAATGCGATCGCGCCGAACGGCTCGATCGCGACCCTGACCGGAGTGGTGAGCGACGGCGCGTTGAACAGTGCGACGGCGCAGGCCTCCACGGTCATCGACCAGATTCCCTCGCTGCAAGTGGGCATCGCGGCGACGCCGGAACCCGTGACGCCAGCCAATCTGCT
>JAJCZO010000019.1 GCA_029262355.1 Deltaproteobacteria bacterium | reverse complement strand
GCGAACCGCGCCGGCTCGAAGAGTCGCTCTACGATCTGCTCGACCGCGCGGGGGCGGACCTGAACTTCGAGCCGAGTCGCGAGGATCTCGATCTCGACCTCCTCCTCGCACGGCGCGATACCTCGATCGAGTTCGAGCGCACGAAGACGGTGCTTGCTGCGCTCGTCGGTGTGAAGGACCTCCGCCTGGAGGACATGGCGGTGCGTGCGTCGGCCGAGCCGCTCTTTCCTGAGGCCCGGGTGACGGATGCGAAGGGTGGGGGCGTCGAGCTGGTCATCGAGGCGAATCCGAGCGTCTCGGAGGTGGTGGCGCCGGGGGTCCTTCGCGCGGGAGATCGGCTTCACCCTTTCGGTGCGGGCACGCGCTTCGGAAAAGCGTGGGAACGACTTCCCTTCCATCGCTCGTTTGCGCGTGATGCGTTCGGCGAGCTCGTAGGCAAGCTGATCCCGGAGCTCGAGCGCCACATCAAGGTTGCGGTGAAGACCTCACGCCTCCCCGGGCGGCAGACTCGACTCGCCCCGTGGATCCAGTTCGAGGTTCACACGGTGGAAGAGGGTGCCGACGTTCTCGCGCGGCTGGTGTACGGCGATCCGCCGGTCGCCCACGTCGATGGTGGACGGCTCGTACATCTCGGCGGTGCGGTGCCACACCGAGACCAAGCATTGGAGAAGAAGCTCGAGCTGAGGCTTCGTGACGAGCTCAACCTGGCGCTCGATCGGCGCGTGCGGTTCGAGTCGGGCGACGCTGCCCGCTTTCTCTCGGACCTCCAATCGTTCGACGATGGCCGCCCGGCCGGGAAGCGGGCCGAGGTCGAGGATCGCCCTGACTTGGCGCCGCGGCTCGAGTCGGGCGACGCAGACGCCACGGACGTCGGCCTCGTGTTCGATGCGGTCGGTGGTGAAGGCAAGCACGGCGGCTCGGTCACGGCCGAGGCTGTGGTCGCGGCATGGCGACAGGGACTGAGCCTCGTACCCCTTCCCGGCGGTGGATTCGCAAACGTCCCCGCGGGCTGGCTCGAGCGCCACGGGCATCTCGTCTCGGACCTGCTCGCGGCGCGCGAGCAGAATGCGGGACGAACGCCGCGGGCCGCGCTCGCCGTACTGGGAGAGCTTTGCGACGCGATGGATGCCCCCGCTCCGTTCGGGCTCGATCGCCTTCGTCCCCTGCTCGACGACGCTCCACTACCGGCTTCGCTGCCGGCGAGGTTCGAGGGCGACCTGCGCGCGTATCAGGCCGACGGCGTCGCCTGGCTGCTGCGCCTGCGGGATGCGGGCCTCGGCGCCATTCTGGCCGACGACATGGGGCTGGGAAAGACGGTGCAAGCCTTGTGTGCGGTTCGCGGGCGCACCTTGGTCGTCTGCCCACGCAGCGTGATTCACAACTGGACGAAGGAGACCTCGCGCTTTCGGCCCGATCTCGAGGTCGCGTTGTACCATGGCCCGAATCGGGCCCTCTCGGACGCGGGCGTGACTCTCACGACCTATGCGACGTTGCGCAACGACATCGACGTGCTCTGTGGTGTCGAATGGAATGTCGTGATCCTCGACGAGGCACAGGCGATCAAGAATCCCGACAGTCAGGTGGCGCGGGCGGCCTACGCGCTCCGGGCAGATTTCCGGCTCTCGCTCTCGGGCACGCCGATTGAGAATCGGCTGGACGAGCTATGGAGTCAGATGCACTTCGTGAACCGAGGTCTTCTCGGTGGGCGACGCGATTTTGCGGACCGCTACGAGAAGCCGATTCTCGATGGCGACGGTGCGGTCACCGCGCGGCTTCGGTCGCGGCTGCGGCCCTTCTTGCTGAGGCGACTCAAGCGCGACGTTGCGAAGGATCTGCCCCCGCGAACCGAGTCGGTGCTGTACTGTGAGCTCGATGATGCCGAACGGACGCTCTACGACAGCGTGCGGGCTTCGTCGCGCGCCGACGTCGTGAGGAAGCTCGGCGAGGGCTCGAACGTGATGGCCGCACTCGAAGCGCTGCTGCGTCTGCGGCAGGCGGCGTGTCACCGAGGCTTGCTCCCCGGCCGCGAGGCAGCCACATCCTCGAAGGTAGAAGCGCTCTGCGAGGCACTCGAAGATGCCGCGGCGGATGGCCACAAGGCGCTGGTGTTTTCGCAGTGGACGGGCATGCTCGATCTCGTCGAGCCGCATCTGGAGCAACGCGCGATCGGCTTCACGCGGCTAGACGGATCGACGCGCGACCGCGGCGGGGTCGTCGACGCGTTTCAGAGCCGAGACGGCCCACCCGTTCTCCTGATTTCCCTCACCGCGGGTGGTACCGGCCTCAACCTGACGGCCGCCGATCACGTGTTTCTCCTCGACCCGTGGTGGAACCCTGCGGTCGAAGACCAAGCCGCCGACCGTGCGCACCGCATTGGGCAGGACCGTCCCGTGATGGTCTACCGATTGGTCGCGAAGGACACTGTTGAAGAACGCGTCCTCGACCTGCAATTGCGCAAACGCCAGATCGCACAGAGCGCGCTCTCGGGTTCGACCATAGAGAGCGGGAGCGTCACCCGCGAAGAGATCCTCGCGCTTCTCGAAGATTAGCGTGACGCACCAGCGCGACGGACTCGTTACTTACAGAGCCCGCCCCCGAGGAACTCGTACGGATCGCAGTCGTAGATCAGACGCCCGGCCTCGCCGTGCATCCAATCCAGCGACCGCAGGGCGTACGGTGGCGGCATTCCAGGCGCGGGTACGTCCTGCAGTTCGTCGAGCGGAACCGGGTAGGTCGCCCAGTCCGTCGGGGCACGCCAGCCCGGTGGCGGTACGAGCTGGTGCCGAGTCCCGGCGATGGGGTGGCGGGAGCGCCAATGGTGGATGGCCTTCGCCATCTTGGCAACGACCTCGGGGTGCTGTTCGGCGAGATTCACGTACTCGTACGGATCTTTGGAGATGTGGAAGAGGTTGTTCGTGACCTCGGCCGACATGAGTCCTTGCTTGACCTGCTGTACGAGCTTCCACTCGTCGTTGAAGGCGGTGAGGTTGAAGTAGCCGCTGATCGGCGTTTCGGATGCGAAGAAGATGTATTCGTCGCGGGGGACGTGCCTTTGCTCACGGATTGCGTTCCAGAGATTGCGGCCGTCGAGGTCGAACGTGTTGCCGCGCGGCACTCCCGCTGCGGCGGTGATCGTAGGGAAGACGTCCATTGCCGACATGATGCTGTCGAAGCGCGTGCCGGGCTCGATCTTGCTCGGGTACCGCATGACGGAGACGACGCGAATGCCGCCTTCGAAGGTGTCGCCTTTTCCACCGCGCAGCGGCACGTTGTCGGCTCCGCCCGTCGCGTAGGCTGCGCCGCCATTGTCGCTGAAGAAAAGCACGATCGTATCATCGGCAATGCCTTCTTCGTCGAGGGTGTTGAGCACGCGGCCGATCGCCTGGTCCATCGCGTCGACCACGGCAGCGTACACCGGACGCGCGCTCGACTGCAGCATCATGCGGCGCATCATGCGTGATTGGTCCGTTTGCGGGCTCCGTGTCTTCTCTCGATCGTCGTCCATGTCGGCGTACTTCGCGAGAAGGTCGTCGGGCGCCTCCAGGGGGGTGTGGGGAGCGATGAACGGCACGTAGAGGAAGAACGGTCGATGGGGGTCCCGGTCCTTGATCCATCGCTCGGCTTCGTCGGCGAGAACGAACGTCTCGTACCCCTCGCCTTCGAGCGACTTGCCGTTGACCTGAAAGTCGCGCCCATGCTGGTTCGCGAACGGCGGGAAGTAGCCCACTTCCGTGTGGAGGTGTCCGTAGAAATGATCGAAGCCCCGCTCGTTCGGGTGGTAGGTCTGCTGCGCGTGCCCGAGGTGCCACTTGCCGACCATCGCGGTCTGGTAACCGGCGGCCTGGAAGCTCTGCGGCATGAAGTGCTCCGACGGGTGAATGCCGTTCGTCATCCACGGCATGATCACGCCGTAGGCAACCCCCAGGCGCATCGGATCACGTCCGGTCATGAGAGCGGCGCGGGTCGGAGAGCAGATCGGAGTGCTGTAGAAGCGATGCAACTCGACCCCTTCGCGCGCGATGCGGTCGATCGCCGGGGTTTCAATGACTTCTTCGCCGTGCAAGCCCACGTCGGCCCAGCCGAGATCGTCCGCAAGGAAGATGACGACATTCGGGCGCGGGTCGGCGGCGAAGGTCAGACTCGGCACTCCGAGAAGAGCAAGGATCAGGGCCCGGGTCGCGAGGCGCGGTAGCATGACTGGGCTTTAGCCGGGCGCCCCGCAGGCGTCCATTCCTGCGTCGCTCCAGTGGGCCGAGCCGGTCGCGAGGAGTGCGGGGGTCGTGGACAGGACGGGGCCCTGGAGTACAACGTCAGAATGCGACGCATCGGCGAGCGGAAACCCGCTCTTTGCGCTTCGGGCGGTCAGGCCCCGAATCGATACGACGCGGGGCCCCTCGCGCGTCGGTCTGCGGCCGGGCGCGGTGACCGGCTCTTGTGGGGGCGGACATGACGGGAGCGAGACCCGAGCGTTCAATCGGTATGCTCGGCGCGACGACGATCGTCGCGGGCTCGATGTTGGGTGTCGGCATCTTCCTGACGCCACACCTCGTGGCACAGAGCGTGACCTCGCCGAGTCTCTTCTTGTTGCTCTGGGCTCTTGGCGGCGTGCTGGCGATCGCCGGAGCGGTGACCTACGCGGAACTCGGCGCCATGATGCCCGACGCCGGTGGCGATTACGTCTATCTCGATCGAGCCTTCGGGCCGACTCTGAGTTTCGCGGCGGGCGTCGTGTTGTTCGTCGGGGTGTTTGGCGGATCGATCGCGAGCATGTCGGCGGCCGTGAGCCAGTATCAGCTGAGCCTGCTCGCGGGCCTGGTCGGCGTAGATCTCGCCGAGCCATGGATCGAGCTCGCCGCACTCGGCTTCGAACTGACCGGCGTGGAGTTGGTTGCGATCCTGCTCGTTCTTGGTCTCACGGCGGTGAACGCGGTCGGGGTGCGACTCTCGTCCCACACCCAGACCCTTCTCACCCTCGTGCCGGTGGGAGTACTCACCGTCTTTGCGATTGTTGCACTCGCCACCGCTCCGCACGTGACGGCCGTACCCGCGACGACGGCGACAGGCGGCGCTTCTTCGATCGGTTCGGCGCTGCTCAGCATCTACTTCGCGTATGCCGGTTGGAATGCCGTCGCGTACGTCGGCGGAGAGGTCTTGAACCCCGGCCAGACGATTCCGCGCGCGCTTCTTCTCGGTACGGGGCTGGTGACGGCACTGTACCTGCTGCTGTGCGCCGCGTGGATCTCGGTGCTCGGCATGGGAGGACTCGCAGGGGCCTTCGAGGCCGGGACGGCAGCCGCGCGGGCGCTGCTCGGAGCGAGTGCCGAGGGCGGCGTTGCCACCATCATCGCGATCGCGCTCATCGGTTCGGTCAACGCCACAGTGCTCGGAGGCGCGCGCATTGGCTACGCGATGGGGCGCGAGGGCGCGCTGCCAAGGACGTTCGGCATGTTGTCCGAGGGCGCGAAGGTGCCTGCGCGCGCTCTTTGGGCACAGGCTGTGTTCGCGATCTTCCTCGTCGCGAGTGGCACGTTCGAGGAACTCGTCCAGCTGACGAGCGTTGCGATGTTCCTGCTCGGGTCACTGACGGTGTGTGCGTTGTTTGCGCTGCGCCGCCGGGAGCCCGATGTGGATCGGCCCTACCGCGCGACGCTGTATCCTGTGCTGCCGTGCCTGTATCTGGTGACCGCGTTGGCGGTAGTGGGGTTGGAGGTTTGGGGCTTTGTCGCCGGCGAAGCCGGTTCGGGTCTACCGCTTCTGGGCATCGCAGTTTTCGTGGCCGTCTGGTTCGTCCGCCGACTCGTTGGTGGTGACCGGTGAGCGCGACGGTCGACATCGTGGTCATCGGCCGCGCTCGCACTCCGTGGCTGCGTCGGGAGGATACGCCGCACCAGCCGGTCGCCTCACCGGAGACCGAGGGTACGATCGAGATCGATCCCGAGTTCGCGCCAGCGCTCGCGGATCTCGACACGTTCGGACGGATCTGGCTGGTGTTTCTGTTCGATCGCAGTAGGGGTTGGACGGCGCGGGTGAAGCCACCACGCGGCGGTCCGAAGCGCGGGTTGCTGGCGACGCGCGCCCCGGACCGCCCCTCGGGGATCGGTCTCACGAGCGTTCAGGTGCAGGAAGTCGACGTCGGTGCGGGGAAAGTCGCGGTGCGCGGGATCGACCTGCTCGACGAGACCCCGATTCTCGACATCAAGCCCTACCTGCCGATGGTGGACGCTTGGCCCGAGGCGGGGCACGGGTGGCTCGAGGAGTACCTGGACGCAGGCATCGAGCCACGGCTCCGGAAGCCGTATCGCCCCAGGCGCGGGGGCTGACGGCCGGCGCAGAAGCCGGGCTAGTCTATTGTCATAATTTGTGCCAATAGGGCGGATGTTCCTTCTCGTCCGTTGGTCGATCGCTGCGCTCCTTTGGACTGTTGTCGGTGTTTCCCCGGCCTTGTCACAGCCGGCGGATACCCAGGCTGAGCTCGAGGCTGCTCGAGATGCGGCACTCGAGGTCGGTGCGTCGCGGGTCGATGCGCGGGTAGAAGAGATCGTGGTCTCGGCCCGCAAGCGCGCGGAGATGCTCGAAGATACTCCTCTCGCCGTCACGGCGATTGGCGTCGAAGCCTTGCGGGATCACGACATCTCTCGCTTGGACGAGATCCGGAACCTGGTTCCGAATCTGAACTTCCAACAGACCCCGGTGGGGCTCGATCAGGCGTCGCAGTTTCGGATTCGCGGCATCGGCACTACCCGGATCGGCCCGGCTTTCGATCCGGGTGTCGGGGTGTACGTCGACGGCGTCTACCTCCCCCGATCCGTGAGCTCGATCATGAGTGTCATCGACGTTCAGCAGATCGAGGTCCTGCGCGGCCCGCAAGGAACGCTCTTTGGAAAGAACTCGATCGGTGGTGCGATTAGCGTCACGACCGTAAAGGCGCACCAGGATTTCGAGGGGTTCGCGCAGGTTCGACCGGGCAATTTCGGCCTGATCGAAACGCGTGCGATGGTGAACATCCCGATCCTCGAGAATCTGTACTCGCGCTTCTCGGTCACGACTGCGAACTTCGACGGTTTCACGTTCAACACGACGAGTGGCGAGTACACCTCGGACCGCCAGTCGGTCTCGGCACTCGGATCGATCCGTTGGCTTCCCGTCGACGACGTCACGGTAGACGTGACGGGATTCTGGAGCCGTGACAACTCCCACGGTCTTGGCGGAAGCTGCTTTTTCGTGCAGCAGGGGCCGCTTGCTCCCCCTGGGGACGAGTGGCGCGAGGCTTGCACTCGGTCGGGTCCGCTGGAGTACCAGTCTGACGTCCTGCAGGTCGCCGACCAGACGAGTTACGGGACATGGGGCGTCCTGAACTGGGACCTCGGAGATGCGTGGGTGTTCGAGGACATTGCGTTCAAGTCGACGACGAGTTGGCGCGCGGGCGGGACGAGGTTTCGGTCGGACGTGGATGGCACGGCGCTTCCCCTGATCAAGATCGCGTCGATCGGCGGTGCGCCCACCGCGGGAGATGAGACGAGCGGCTGGTCGGCCATTCAGGAAGGTCAGGTCAACGCGTCGGCCTGGGACGGTCGGATCAACCTGGTAGCGGGTGCCTTCGGGTTCTGGGAACGCGCGGATGTTCCGACCAACACGACCGCGCTGCTCAGCGGCGCAGTGCTCCAGTCGAGCACGACGCGGAGCCAGACCCGAAATTGGGACTGGGCCATCTACTCCCAAGGTACGATCGACCTGCTGGAGTGGATGAGTCTCACAGGCGGATTGCGCTACACCGAGGAGAAGAAGGGTAACGATTTCTCCGTCGAGGCCGTCTTGCCGGTGCCCGGGCCGCCGCAAGAGCAGGCTGCGAGCGCGATCTTCACCGCCTGGACACCGATGGCCAGCCTGGCACTCACCCTGCCCGAGGACATTCTCGACGACGCCCCCATCGAGCACCTCATGGGCTACTTCAGTTATTCGAATGGTTTTCGAGGGGGCGGCTTCAATGCGGTCCTGAACAATAGCGTCGACGCTCTGGCGTCCTTCGAACCGGAGACGCTCAACTCGTTCGAGATCGGCGTAAAGACGATCGCGCTGGAGCAGCGGCTCACGTTCAGCGCGGCGGTCTTCCGATACGACTACAAGGACATCCAGGTGACCTCGACCGAGTTCGACCCGGTCACCGACGGCATCGTTCAGCTCACGCGCAACGCGGCCGAGGGTACGGGCGAGGGGGTGGAGCTGGAGTCGCGTGCGTTCGTGCTTCCGGGCCTCGTTGTGAACGGCTCGGTCGGCATTCTCAAAACGGAGTACGACGACTTCCCCGGTGCCGTCGACGACCTGAACGGCGACACGATCAATCGTGCCGGAGAGCCATTCAACAACTCCCCGGAGCTCCAGACGAATCTTGGCATCCAGTTTACCCTGCCGGTGCGATCGATCGGGCCCAGCTGGTTGGCGGGCCACCTCACGCCCCGAGTCGATTGGTACTACCAGAGTTCCGTGAACTTCGCGGGGCCGGAGCTCGTTGCCGCGACGCAGCGCGGATACAACCAGCTCCACGCACGCGTATCGTACTCGTTCATGGACGAGCGTGCGCAGGTGGCTCTTTGGGGGAAGAATCTCACGAGCGAGACCTACTTCATCAACGGGCAGCCGCTTGCCTCCACGTTCGGCCACGTCCTGCGGACGTACGGTGCGCCGCGCACGTACGGCGGAGAGCTGAGCTACCGGTTCTAGGAGGAGTCAGGGGACACGATTCGCCGGGTCGACATGGCGTTCACTCCATGTCGACGGCGGTGCACTGACTAGCGTGACGTGGCCGCGAGAAAGGCGATGAGGCTCGAGCGGTCCGCCTCGCTCTTCAGCCCGTCGTATTGCATCGTCGTTCCGCGCGCGAAGGACGGTGGGTCTGCAACGTATGCGTCGAGTCTCTGTGTGGTCCATGCTCCGCTCGTCGTTCGGAGTGCGGCTGAGTACGCGTAGCCTGGGGAGGAGGCGATTCGCGCGTTCATGATCCCCCAGAGATTCGGCCCGATTCCGTCGGCCGCGCCTTCTTCGATTGCGTGGCAGCCACTGCAGGCGGCGAAGAGCAACTCGCCGCGCTGCTCTTGCGTCAGCGAGCCGGAATAGGCGTCGGTCTCATCGAGGTACTCCACGAAGCGGAGGTCGGGGGTGTCGGTCCAGAGAACGATCGCGCCGTCTCGGTCTTCGATCATGTCGCGTGTTCGCGTGTCTACCGGTACCGGCTCGACGTAGGCGACGCGGCCGTTCCGAATCCGAACCCGTAGGAGCTCACGCGTCTTGAGCGCCGACACGAGGAGGTCCCCGCGCCATTGGGCAAACGCCCGCCCCTTCAGAATGAGGAGGTCGGAGGTTCCGACCGACGGCACCCATGCGAAGATCGGCGCGGCGAAGCCTTCGTGTTCGGACTGCTCGAGCGCGAGAGGCCAGTCGAACCGTCCGTAGTGCGTGCCGTACGTGACATAGGGCCAGCCGTAGTTCTCGCCCAGTACGATCTGGTTGAGCTCGTCGCCGCCCTGCGGGCCGTGCTCCGTCGTCCAGACGCGGCCGGCTTCGTCGATTGCGATTCCCTGGGCGTTGCGCACTCCCGAGGCGACGAGAACGGTGTCGCCCGTGGCGCGGTCGATGGAGAGCAGCTTCCCGTAAGGGCTGTCTTGATCCTGTGCGATGATCTTCGAATCGTTCAGCCCATCGAACTCGAAGTCGCCCACCGACAGCAGGATCCGCTTGCCATCGGGGGAGAGAGCCATCTCCCCGGCGGCCTGCTGTCCAGCGAAACCGTGGCCCTCGCTCTTCCATTGCAGGCAGGGTTCGCTCTCGAACAACACGTCCCAGGGCAGCGGAGTGCCCTCGTTCAGAAGCGCCGCAGGGGGGATCGTGGAAGCCGAGACCCGCAGGGCGTAGCATGCCTCGGCTTCGTGCCAGTACGTGTACGAGACCAGTAGAGTTATGACGTCCTCGGCCGGGATCACGAGAAGGTCGTTTGTTCGGAAGGAGTCCGCGAGGAATGCCCCGAGCTCGTCGCGGTGCTGGTCTGCGTACCGCAGGAACTCCTCGCGGTTTATGGGCACGCGGTGGGGAAGGCGAACGACCGAGAGGGCGTCGGGCGCCTTGCGCTCGAACCAGTACAGCTCGCCGCCGCCCGTTGCGGCCAGATAGCCCGAACCCAGGGCGGCAATACCGCCTCCCGGCGGCCCGGGGAGATCGAGCTTGAACTGGGTGATACTGAATCTGTGTAGCGAAGAGGTGTGCGCGGACGTTTCGACCTCGATGTCGTCGCGACGGTCACACGCGGTGCTGATGAGGGCCAACACGAGGGCGAGGCGCGCGAAACACGTCATCGGCGCGGGAGTCTAAGGCGGTGCTCCCCCGCCTGCAAACATCGCGCGCCGCGTGAGCGGGCACCGATGGATCTTTACCGCAGCGGGAACCGGTCCAGTTTCCAACCCTTCTTCGTTTTCTTGTAGAGGGCCGTCGATTGGTACGTCGAGCCGGCCACCGTGACGGTGACGGTCATCTCCGGAAGTGTCGCTGCCGTCAGGTCGTCCGCGAAAGCCTGAATCTTGAAGCGCCACAGCCCGCTCTTGGCTGGCTTGAGCTGTACCTTGAAGAGACCTCCCGGCCCTGGCCCGACCTTCGCCTCCTTGTTCTTGTAGCTGAATCTCTTGCCCTTCATCTCGAACTCGCCCGGCAGGAGAACACCAGCGTAGATCAGCCCGTTCGCATTGGTCAGAGTTACGACGAACGGAGTCGAGGAGGGGTCCGCGTTCTGGTCCAGGGGGATCTCGCCCTTGACGGCGAAGAAGTCACGGAAGTTTCTGAACTTCACCTTGGCTGGGCAATGCAGACAGCCGCGGATGAGAACGCCCGTGGGCGTGGGGACCGGAGTCGGTACAAACGTCGGAGTCGGCGTAGGTACAGCCGTGGGGCTCGGCGTTGGGGCTGGAGTTGGTGTCGGAGTTGCTGTGGGCGTTGGTGTTGGTGTTGGAGTCGGTGTGGGTGTCGGAACCGGAGTCGGTGTGGGTGTCGGAACCGGAGTCGGTGTGGGTGTCGGAACCGGAGTCGGTGTGGGTGTCGGAACCGGAGTCGGTGTGGGTGTCGGAAC
>JAJCZO010000018.1 GCA_029262355.1 Deltaproteobacteria bacterium | reverse complement strand
CGACATAGGGTTAACGGATTGCCGTCTATCGGCGTTCGTCGCAAGGAACGGCGACGCAGGAATATAGGCAATCTTCCGAGGAGACGAGACGCGGCGACGGACGTCGAGGGGCGGCAAGGCGTTAACGCTATGTCGACGGCGGTGCACTAGCCCGTCGCCCGGTCACCACGTTCACCTCGCGAGGCATCGAGAACCACTTCGTAGAGGTCGATCGTTCGGCGGACCATCGACTCGAGCGTGTAGTGCTCTTCGACTCGACACCGCGCCGCGCGCCCCATCTTTCGGCGCGCATCCGGGTTCCTGGCAAGCTCGACCAGCGCGGCGGCCAGGGCCGCCGCGTCCCCCGGCGGCACGAGCAGGCCCGTCTCGCCCTGCACGATGATCTCGGTCGGACCGCCGATGTTGCACGCGACACACGGCCGTCCGTGCGCCATGGCCTCGAGATACACGATGCCGAACGATTCGTAGCGTGAGGGCGCGACGAACACATCGCATTGCGCGTAGAGTTCGTTGCGCCTCACGTCGTCGACGAGCCCATGGAAACGAACACGCTTTCGATGCTCGGGCGAAAGGGCCGCGGCAAGGCTCTCCGGGGCCACGCCGGGCGGGGCATCCCCGGCGATCTCGAACGAGGCCTCGGGCGAGGCCTCGAGGACCGCGGGAATCGCAGCCACCAGAGAGTCGATCCCCTTGCGTGGCTCCAGGCGCCCGAGAAACAGAAACCGCACGCTGGCCTCAGCCCTCTCTTCCGGCCGCGCCGGCAACGGAGTCCCGAAGGGAATCGTCGCGATCGGCACGTCGGCGGGGCGAACACCGAACCGCTTCTGGATCGTATCGACGATGGTCCCGGATGGATCGATCACTGCGTTCGCCGAGCGAAGGAGCGACCACTCGAGCTCTGCGGCAAGCGCGAGGTCTCGCGTCCAATCCCAGCCCTGCATCTCGGCGCCGAGCGCGATAGGCGTATTCAGACGCAGAACGACGGGCACCTCGGCAGCAACACCGGCCACATACCCTTCGGCATCCCAGATCGGACTTTCCACGAGGCGAACCCCGGCGCTAGCGACGAGCGTCGAGAGAACCTGGTTCACGCCGAGACTGTGCGACACGTTCTTCCGCGTGACTCGATACCGAGCCGGGATGGCGGCGGGCGCCTCGGCCGGCGGCACTCGATACACCTCGACCCCGTCAAACGAGTCGATTGCCGCCTGCGGCCCGCTGGCGATCACGGACACCCGATGCCCTTCGCCGAGCAGCCCTTGCGCGAGTTGCTCCGTGTAAACCCCAATGCCGCCACACGCATCCGGCGGATACTGCTGGCTGACGAGAGCGACGTGGAGGCTCTCACGCCCGTACCGTAGCGTGGACCTCTCGTACGCCACGAGCGTCCCCCCGGCTTCGTCGGACCGCTGCGCAAGGTGGCGGCGCGGCGGCACCTTGAAGCCCTTCCGAAACCCCTGCCCCACGCCGCGGACCCAGCCCGCGAGGCCGATGACCGCAGTACGCGGGCCGATCTTGAACCGCAGCAACCAGCGAAGAATGCGCGCAACGTGCTTCGAAACCGAGGGGAGCGGACCGAGCAGCCGCCAGGGCCGGCGACGCCAACCGCTCACGCAGAACGCGAAGTAGATCGAGTTCTTCACGATGATCGTGAAATCGAACTCGACGACGCTCCTGCGCGCCGTACCCGGCTCGAAGCCGTGCCACACCACCGCATCGGGCGCATGCACCACGCGATGGCCCGCGTCGATCAGGCGGGCGCAGAGATCCGCCTCATCATGGTAATACTCGTAGTTCTCGTCGAAACCGCCTACCCCATCGAGCGCCCGGCGTCGGAAGCTCGAGTTGGTCCCCATCAGCGTGTTGTACCAAGCGCCACCGGGGTCGTTGCGGTCATCGGGCGCATCCTGCCTCGCGATCACACGACCGTAGCGCGACAAGATGCCGTTACTGAACTGAAGATGGTCTCCGCTCGGCCCGAAAACGTCACCGCCGGCCGCGCCGACGGTCGGGTCGTCGAATGCCGCGGCGAGAGCACGCAGCCACCCACGCCCGGGAACCGCGTCGTCATCGATGAAAGCCACGATCGCTCCGGCACTCGCCGCGATGCCGATGTTCCGCGAGATCGAGAGATTCCGCTTCGCGTTCGTCACACGCTTCACGTCGGGAAACCTGTCGAGCAACACTCTCGTGTCGTCCGTCGAGGGGCCTTCGACTACGACCACCTCGAACTCTGGATAGTCGAGTCGCCGCAACGCGTCGAGACAACGACCGAGCACCTGGGCACGGTTGTACGTACAGACGACGACCGAAACACTCGGAAGCCCCACGGCCCTCTCGGACCGAGGCACGTCAGCCGTCCAGGAGAGGACCCGGTCGAGCGATTCGCGAACGGCGGGACGCGCGAAGTTCCGGCACCGTGATCGCTGTCGCACGAGAACCTCCGCGCGCTCTCCCGTCGCCGCGACCACCCCGCGGGCGATCTCGCCTGGAGAGCGATCGGCAAGGAGCACGCCTGCCCCACCAAGCGTCTCCTGGACGGCCCCCGCCGGTGCTGCCACGACCGGAAGGTCGAGCGCCATCGCCTCTACCAGGGGCACACAGAAGCCCTCGTGCTCACTGAGTTGCAGGAAAACGTCAGCGCACTCGTAGTAGGCGCGCAGTTCGTTCACCGAGACCTCACCCGCGAGAACCACCCGGTCGCCACTGCTCGACTCACGGATCGTCGTGCGAAGCCGCTCGAGGTACGCGTCGTATCCCGACGTCTTGCCTACCAGGAGGAGCCGCACCGTGCGCCCCAGGCGCCGCTCGATCTCTGGAAGGGCTTCGACTGCGAAGTGCATCCCCTTGTGGGGCGCCGCCCGGGCGACCATCAGCACATTCGGAGTTTCGTCGTTCCAGTTCGCAAGCACCCCCGCGTCCGGCGACGCCTCCGCGAGCCCGGAGGTCTCCCAGGCAATCGGGTGCACCCGCGTGTGCGCGAAGCCCAGCGCGATCAACGTCTCGGCGTTGAAGCTGGAGTCACCAATGCCAAAGTCGAATAGCCCTGGCAGGTCCGGCAGCTGGGCGACGGCCCGTTGACAGAACTCATAGGTCTCGGGGATGTCTTCGAAGAAATGGGCCGGCGTGACGTTGTGAAAGATCACGCCCCGCTTGCCCTGAAAGCGTGCAACGCGCGCGAGGATCCGCGAGAAGCCCGCGTAGTGGAACAGCACGACGTCGCCAGAATCCGGGTGGAGCTGGGAGATCGGCCGGCCGCGCGACGACAGAGAACGATGCGAGAACTCGTAATAGATCTCCGTCGTGTGCCCGAGCTCGCGCAGCATGCGATCCATCTCGAGTAGGGACGAGGAAACCGCATCCGCGCGGTCGAGCGCGTTGATGACCTGACAGATCCTCATGCGGCGCGAAGCTTCCGGACCTCGTGGAGCACCCGCCTGGCCTTGCGTTCGACCCGGCTCATCATGCGCCTCGTCGTCGACCCCGCCGTTCGTGCCCGGTGCGCCATCAGACGCCAGAGCCCTGCCGGTGTACCAGGGGGCACCGTCGCGGCTTGTGCCTCGAGCTCGTCACGCACGATCACTTCGAGCTGGTCCATGCCGAGGTCGGCCATCAGTTCACCCGACGAGCGATCATGCGCGCAGAGCGCTCGCGGTCCCCAACGCGATTCGCGTGCCGTCGTCCTTGTCGACCCAGACCTCGCAGTGCACGCGCGTCTGCGTGCCCTCGACCACTTCTTGGAGAATCCGACCGTGCGCCGTGACGGTCTCATCGACCCACAGGACGTTGGTCAGCTTGAGCGCCATCTTCCCACCGGTGAGCCAACCCTCGCCGAAGGTCCCCTGCATCACCTGCGACGCGAAGCAGGTCGACATCATTCCCTGTACGACGATGTTCGGAAACCCCAGCTTCTCCGCCTCCACGGGGTCGTTGTGGTAGTTCCGCTCGGGGCCGGAGAACATCCAGCAACGACGCTGATCGATCTGCTTCGTAACCGACTCGAGGTCTGCGCCGGTCGCCGTCGGGAAGGGAGGGCGCGGCGCCTTCTTCTTCGCGGTCGTCCCGTCGACGACGTAGCCGTCCTCGGCGCCCGCTTGTTTCGGAGGAAGGAAGGACTGATGGGTGCGACCCCGGACCAGGAGGCGTCCGTCTTCGACGTCGAAGAGATCGGTCTCGTTCAACACGTAGTTCCGGCCGCGCTTGTCGAAGCGGTCGACGATCGTCGACACCGTGCGGATCTTCGAACCGACCCGGACCGGCGAGAACATCTCCCAAACCTGCTGTCCGTGCAGA
>JAJCZO010000017.1 GCA_029262355.1 Deltaproteobacteria bacterium | reverse complement strand
GCCCGCGAGCACGGTGACGATCGCCCCCATCGCCAGGGCGAAGGTCGAGCACCGGGGCGTCATGGTAGGTTCTGGACGCCGGCCGGGGGCCGGTCGTTCTCTGAGTGGGCTCGCGGGGGATATGACCATCATGTCGCAACGTTCCACATCGGTCCGCGTTCGGCCAGAACCCGGGTCCGCTTGACCGACGGGCGAGCAAGCCCGCTCTGATCCTGGAATCTCACGGGCAACGAAGGCTGCCTTGGGCCTGACAGCCACCGTACTCCACGACAGAACTCAAGTGCGCTCCTCAGAATGCCGAGGGATTCTCAAGGGGGGCGGGGCTTGGGCTCGTCTCCGTGGAGGGGACCATGGCACAGCGTACAGCGTTGGTCGTTGCTCTGGGGATCGCGATTGCCGTGTCGGCGGCAGCCAAGGAGCCGCCTGACTACGATGGCTGGACGGCTCTCCATTGGGCGGCCGCGAAGGGCGATGTTCCGGGAACCATGGCGGCGCTCGCGAGCACGCCCGTCGACGTGCGGAACGCGATGGGACGCACGCCTCTCTACGAGGCGGCGAAGCGCGGTCAGGCGGGCACCGCGAAGCTCCTGATCGAGCGGCATGCGGACGTCGATGCGGTCGAAGGCAAGTCCGGGTTCACACCGCTCCACATCGCGGCTGAACAGCGCCAGCTCGGGGCAATGGAGCTCCTCCTCGTGAGCGGCGCCGATCCGAATGCTCGCAGTCGTTCGGGTCAGACGCCGCTCTGGCAAACCTCGTGGCAGACCTGGCATGGAGACGCTGCGGCCGCTGCGGTCCTCGCCGATCACGACGCAGACCTCACCGCTGGCGATGGGAAGGGCTGGACGCCGCTGCACATGGCGGCGCGGACCGACCATCTGCCGCTCGTCCGCTTCCTCGTCGACCGGGGCGTGGACCCGGACCTGCCGCACGGCAACACCCCCTATTGGGGTCCGTTGCACGAGGCCGCCCGCGGCGGCCGGGTCGAGGTGATCGAAGCGCTGCTCGATGGTGGTGCCGACATAGACCGCCATGGGACTGAGAAGGGGAGCACACCTCTACTTGCCGCGTTGGAAAACGTTCAGTATCCGGCGGCCGCGCTGCTGCTGCGTCGCGGAGCCGACGTGAACGCGCGTCCGATTGCGGAGCGCCCGCCCTTGGCCGTCGCGGTGGTGAAGGGGCAGACGCAGCTCGTCGAGCTCTTGATCGCGCGGGGCGCGGAGGTGAATGCGCGAACGAAGGGCTGGTCAGCGTTGCAGATGGCGCAGCACAAGGGCGACACGGCTTCGGTCGAGATCCTTCGTGCTGCGGGCGCGAAGGAGTTCGGCGAATGATCCTTCTCGGCGCACGCAGGCGGCGCCGGGTGCGGCCCTCGCTTCTCGTGGCGCTCGGTCTCGCCGGCGTCGTCGGCGCCCTCGGCGTGCCTTCGTGGCGTCCGACATCGTCGACCGCCTCGTTCTTGGAGGCGTCGAGCTTGCGGGCGCTTTGGAGCCCCGGTGAAGCGCCGGTACAGCGCGTTCTCGACGAAGTGAAGATCCTGCCTCCCGGCGTGCGACAGAACGCCGAACGGTACTTGAGTGAGATCTTCTCGGAATCGGACGTGGACTTCCGAATTCTGCTGACTCGCACCGGCGACGGAGACGACCTGGAGATCGTCGCATCCGAACGGATGCGTGAGCTTGGTGCTGGCGCGTCCACGTCCGGAGAGCGCGGCCTTCTGCTCGTCTACGACGCCACGTCACAGCGGGGACGGATCGAGGTCGGCTACGGACTCGAGGAGCACTTTCCGGACGGCTTCGTCGGGTACCTCCTTTCGAGGCACGTCGCGAAGCTGTTCGAGGTGGGGGACACCGAACAGGCCGTCCAGTTCCTGCTGCGCATCATGCACCACCGCATCCGCGAAGCGGTACTGGACCGGCGCTTCGACCCGCGTGTCCTCGACGCCCTCGGCGGCGGTCACCTCTCCGGCGGTGCGGGGGCCGCTCGCGCCCTGCCGCTCGCGCAAGCGGCGGCGATGCCCGTGGCTGCGGCAGGGGACGAACCGCCGAGCTCGCGGTTGGGCCCGCAAGTCTCACCGGAAGACGCCTACCGAGCCTATCTCTCCTGGCTCCAGGCGGGGCGGTTCGACTTCGAGGTGGGAGTGCTCACGCCGGAGACGCGCGACTATCTCGCACGCTTCCCGATGACACCGGCGTATTTCGACTACATCCTTCTGCAGGAGTATGGGCACGACTATGCGATGCTGACCCGCGGCGATCTCGCGATGCTGGTCTTCCGCTCGTCGCCACTCGTGAGCCCGCACTTCTTCCGGCGCGGTCCTGACGGCTGGCAGATCGACCTCGTCGCCGAGGTCGCCAACACCGCGAACATCACCGGTGGCGTGTACGTTTGGACCTATCGCGGTCGGGACGACGCCTACAGCAACCGCTTCGCCGACGAGCTCATCAAGATCGGGAACTACATGCGCTTGGTGCACGGCGACAACCGGATGCTGCCGCTGAGCGATCCGGACAACGACCCGACCACGGGCCTCGTGCGCGTCGCTTTGGACGCTCCGCTCGAGGCCGGCACAGGGAAGGGTGAGTCCTCGTCTCCTGCAGGGCCCTAGCGCTCCACGCGCGTGCACTCCTGGCGAGGGGTGTGTGCGCAGAGGTGCATCCGGCAGGCGCGTTGCGAGACCTCGGCCCGCCGGCGCCCCGTTCGGAACGCGCCGTCTCGGTCACCGGTCACCGGATGGCGAAGCAGTAGATCCGGCCTGCGCCGAAGCGTTCGGCGAGTCCCTCCTCGGTGCAACTGGCCGACTCGTGCGTCGAGTTCCACGCCGAAATGATGCCGTCCGGCGCGATGTTATCGCTGTGTCCGACCTGTGCGACGTCCGCCGAGGAGCGCGAGGTCCAGTCTTGGCAGGTGCGGCCTTCGAGCCAGCGACCATCGAGTCGGGTGCCGGTCACGATGTCGTGCTCGAGAACGGTGACGGCCTCGCCGTTCTCGTCGAGCACCAGTGGATCGCCGTCGAGACGAATCCCCTCCGAGTGGAGTTGATCGACATCGCGCGCGACGCGTACCCCCATCGCGTTGTACCAAGGGCCGATTCCGATGCGGTCGCGTGCGTTCTCTTGCGCCGTTGAAAGGTAGGCTCGCCACGTGCGTGATCCCGCGCCCGCGGCGGTGGCGAGCCTGGTGCAGAGGGTGTCTGCGCCGCTGAGGCCGCCGTAGTTTCCGCCGTCCGCTCCGGTGCCGATGCTGGTTACGAAGAAGGAGAGCGGGTCGGGGCCATCGATCGGTTCGGGCCCATTCCCACTATCGCCGCACGACGTCGCGACGATGAGCAAGGAGACTCCGAGGAGTATGGTCGTGCTTCGCATTCGTACCTCATAGCCGAATGTGAGCCGACTTCGATAGGGGGCCCATGGAGCGTGTCGGTTGAAGCGGTCTCCCCTTGATCGCGGAGCCCGACTCGTCCGGCTGGTAGGCCGGCTCAGCGTGTCCGTCGCAATGTCGTCGTTGCGTCGGATCGTGATTCAGAACCGTCCGATGGTGTCCGACGCGAGTCGGCACATTACAGCGTGATTCGCTTCAGGGTGTCCTTCTTTGTAACCGCGAAGAGTTCCAGCGCGTCTCGCCCTTCGCGGCGAGCGTCCTCCGAGAGCATGACGGTAAAGCGAGCACGCCTTCCCTTCCGGTTGGTGGTCGGGACGACGGCCCAGATCACGCCGTTCAGGGCGACCGCCACTTCCGACGGCGGGGACTGCCCAGGCGGCGCGTGGATCGTTCCGGTCACCATGTGGGGAAGGTCGTCGGCGCCGTCGCCCAGGGTGTTCTGATTCTTCGGGCGAAAGACCGCACCGGCGGCCGCGACCCCAGGCTCCACCCGTAGGTCTGCGAGTCGGCCGACCCAGTCCGGCCGCGTGGACATCCGATAGATGTCCTCCCAGGTGGGGTTCTTGCCGAAGAGCGACGTGTGGCGCTCGGTAGCGCGCCAGTCCTGCGGGAGGGCCGCATCGGTCGACCATTCCATGTTCTTCCACCAGACCCTCTTCGTCTCCCGCTCGGTAGCCGCATCCTCTAGAGCCGATCGCCCGTCCACCTCCCACGGGATCTCGATCCCGAGGGTGTCTGTGATGGTCGGCAAAACATCGATCGACTCCACGTTCCGATCCAGAATCCGACCTTCCCGTTGGAAGGGGAGCTTGACGAAAAAGGGCACGTGCATGATCTCGTCGAGGGTCAGCTCGGTCGGCCGTCGGCGGAACTCCCCTGGCTCGAAAGCGAGTCCGTGGTCGCTCAGCACGATGAGCAACGACTGGTCATAGAGCTTCTGGGCCTCGAGTCGGTCGAGGAGCTCGCCCAGGAGCAGGTCCGTAAAGCCAACCTGGAGGAGATAGCGCTGGTAGGCCATGACCGGCACCCACTCTTCATCGAGCCAGCGCCAACCGGGTTGCATCAACTTCTGCGGGCCGACCGCATAGTGCTGACCCGAGGGAAGGAGGTTCCAGGGCGAGTGCGGCAACATGAGATGAATGTAGTAGAATACCGGTTCGCCACGTCGCTCCATGCTGCCGATGAGGTTTCGAAACCGCATGGATCGCCCCGGCCAGGTGGCGTTCCCCAAGAGTCGAGGCTGCTCGGGTGTGCCTTGCCGCCAGAACCCCTGCCAGGTCATGGCGATCGGCGGAAGCCTCTCCTCCGCGTCTGGCGGGAGGACGACATGCGCGTACAGAAACGACAGATCCTCGGCCAGCGCCCAGAGGCGCTCGGAGGACGGCGGATCGGGGGGCCGCAGATCCGGAGGAGACAGGGAGGTCGGCCCCTCGTCCACCACCATGCGGTGAGAACTGCGAAGAAGCGCGAAGAGGTTCTCGGGATGGGCCGCGAAGGCGGCCACGGTCGACTGTTTCTGCGCCCGTCCTGTCAACATCGAGGTCACGGCCGCAGCTGTTCGGGCAGCCGACGTGGTCGCATTGCGCATCCAGGTGCTCCCCGCGGCGAGCCTCGCGAAGTTCGGGAAGAGCTCGGCATCGATCTGCCCTTCGTCGTTCAGCAGGGAGGGCAAGGAAAGCTCGTCGAACACGACCATGATCACATCGGGCGGCTCGGCGTCGCCAGCCTGCGGTATCGGTCCGGCCGCGATTCGAGCCGCGGTACCCACCGTCAAGAGCGGAGCAATGTCACCGTGCAGCAGGAAGAGCAACGAGAAGATCAGGGGGGCGGGTCCGAGAAGAGTCAGAATGGTACCGACGCTCCGAACCCGCACGTAGGCGAGCAGGGCGAGACCACCCCCGAGGGCGGAGCCCGTGAGGATTCCTGGATCGCCCAGACCCGGTACCCTCTTGAGGAGAGGAAGCAGGATGATCACGGCCAACGCGAGTACGAGCGATCGATGAACGAACCGGCCGAGCGAACGACGTATGAGGAAGGCGAGGCCCTCGACACCCACGAGTGCGGCCGGGGGGAGGAGGATCAGCCCGAGGACTACGGCAAAGACATCGATTGGGGGAGCCTTGCGGGCCGCGAAGAACGCGGCGTTCGGGGCAAGCAGATCAAGGAGGGGTTGTGCGATGGCGAACGAGCTGAGAACGAAGAGATGCAGGGCTGAGAAGAGCCACTCCCGCCTCGGTCCCGCCTGGGCATGAGCCTGAGTCTGCTCGGACATGGGTCGCTATCTACCGGCCCCTTCTGGGAAGCGCGACAGTAGCCTTCGGCGACTCGACCGACTTCTCCTACGACCCCAGCGGCCTGGTCATGATGCGGGCGGCGCCGTGCTCTGAACCTGAACCGCGAAGCTCTCCGCGTTTCAGGAGGTGCCGCACACACCGGGTGCGGGGCAGGACTTGCCCAGGAATCCCTTGCCATCGCTGCCGTCCTTGCCATTCGCGGGCGGGCAGGCCAGGCAGATGTTGCCACTGCCGTTGACGAGCACGATGTCGACGGTGTCCTGTGAGACGCCCGACAGCAAGTCGTAGTTGAGAAAGAAACTCCCCTTGCCCCGAAGCACCAGCTTGAGCCTGCCGCTCACCCACAACGCGGCCTTGACGGTACCCTCGTCGAGATTCTTGTCTTTGTACCGGTAGCCCCTCGGGCTGGCCGGGGTACCGCGCAACGTCCAGTTCTGGCAGGGCATGTCGGTGCGGTGGAGCTGGCCCGAGCTGGTGCTGGACATGGTCAACGACGCCTTCACCGTGCCGGACGGGTCGCCGTTACAGGTCGGATCGCCGGCGCCACCCGGCGCCGGGAAAACGATGGTGGGATCGCTGCTGACGATCACCACCCCGCGCTTGGGCTCGATGTCGCCGCCGTTGTCTCGGATCCGGATCTTCCTCGCACTGGCAGCGAAGGTCGTCGGGCCCGTGGCCGCGGGGATGCTCAGGGCGTTGGCCGGGTCGGAGCCGTCGTCGAGCTCGTCGCGATCGAAGTAGCCATCCTCGTCGCGGTCGAGGGCGATGCGCAGCCCCGATCCGGGCGGCACGCAGGTGTACGTCAGGGGGCCACTCTCGGTCGCCACGGCGCGCAGTTGCGCGTCGGTGAGTACCGGATCCGAGGCGCGATCGCCCTGGAAGAGCAGTGGCTGTGTCGAATCGCACGCCCCCTGCAGCTTGCCGAGCCAGCCGCGGGCTTCGCCGCCGCGGGTGCCTTTGACGACCAGGTCGCACTCGGACACGTCGGGCATGTCCGGTAGCGCGAAGCAGGCCTTGGCGCGGGCAACCAGCAGGTCGATGCGCGAACCGACCGTGGCGGCGTTGGTCGAGGTGAGAGTGGTTTGCTGGCCGACGATGGGTGCGTAGTTCGTCGGGAACTCGAGTATGAACTGTTCCAGCTGCTCGCGTTGTGGAGTGGAGAGCTCGAATGTCGTGGCGCCGAGGAAGCGGAAGACGGTGTCGACGCTACCGTCGTGCAGCATGCCGAAGCCCCGGACCTGCGGCCCCTGGTCCCCGTTATTGCCGTCGCTGAAGGACGGCAAACCGGCCATGCCGAACATGCCGACCTTCGCGTAGACGTTACGCAAGTGCGGCACCTTGAACTGTTGGATTTCGTCCACCGAGCTCCGACCGCCGTTGGTACCGAAGAGGCCGGCGCCGGGAGCGATCACGTGGCAGAGGCTGCATCTCAGAGTACCCGCGACCGTGCCCGATTGGCGGAAGTCGATCGAGCCGCGCAGGGCGGGGTCGGTCAGCCGGTTGTCGAGTGGGCGGATCGGGTTGGGCGGCGGGACGACATCGAGCATGAAGGCGGTGAACTTGAACATCTCGGCGTCGGGGATGAGGCCGTCATTCCCGAGCAGTCCTTCGAAGGCGACGATGAAGTTGTTGAAGGAGAGTTCCTCGTCGGTCGGGTCGTTGCCGAAGTGACCTGCGGAGCGGTCGCCGCGCCAGTGTTGAGCGCCGTGTGTGTTCATGCCGCGCAGAGTCTGCGTGGTCATGGGGCCCTTCAACGGGTGAAAGTCCTTGAAGCCGGTGTCGACGATTGGGTCGACGACCACGAGGTCGTTGACGGTTTGGATGCCATCCGGATTGCCGAGATCCCATGCCAGGCTGTCGACGTCGCCGAAGACGTGACAGCTCGCGCACGAAGCCTCGCCGTTGCTCGAGGTGGCATAGGCGTCGTAGAGGGCGGGGCGCCCGTCGACGATGCGGGCCGGCTCTGGGTTGTAGATGGGCAGGTGGGCTACTTCGGTCCTGGTGATCGTGTCGATCACCGATATCGAGTTGTCGAAGCGCGTTGCTACGTAGAGGCGATCGTTCATCTCGTCGAGGACGACGCCGGTCGGTCCGCCGCCACCGAGCACGATGTGATCGTCCGAAGATGGGACAAAGCTGTCGTTCTCCAGCGCCGTGGTGTTGAAGACGCCGATCTTCTGCGAGCCGAAGGCAGCGACATAGAGAGTCTGCCCGTCGCTCGTGACCGCCATTTCGAGGGGGGTGGCGAGACTGTCGTCCTTGGTGCCCGTGGGGCTGGGTACGGCGGCGTAGTCGATGTGCTTGTTCAGGTGGCGCGGCGTCACGCTGCCGAGGGGGTCGATGATGCTGATGCGCGCCTCGTGCAGGTGGCCGATGACGCTGGCCGGTTCTCCGAGAGGCTTGAAGCCGTTGGCGGTGACGTAGGTGCCCGGCCCCTCGAAGCGGACCTCGTTGATCGCCTCGGTGTTGCTGACGTAGAGCGTGCCGCTCACCGGGTTTACATTCATGTTGAAGTTGATCGTACCAACGCCCGAGATGGTGTTCGTCGGTGCCAGTGTGGTGTTGGAAATCGCGAAGACGTCCCAGTCGGGCAGGCTGAATCGTACGTAATCGTTCCAGTTGCGGCCGAGCTCGTCGCGCCATTCGCCGGAGCTCGGATCGAACTTGACGATCAGCCCGACTTCGGGCTGCGGGGTGCCGTCGACGTTCGTGTTCGGCGCCGGCAGGCCGCCCGGCAGGGTGAAGCTGAAAACGTCGCAGGATGTCGCACCGGCACCGCCGTCGCAGATGCCGCCCTCGGAGACCGTCGTGGTCTGGTTGCCGGAGTGAAAAACCGCGGCGTAGACCGTGTCGCCATCGGGGGAGACGGCGAGAGCGCGCGGTGTGTCGCCGAAGAGCTCGATGATGCTCAAGGGGGTGCCGGTCAGAGTCGTGCCCAAGTTGGCGGGGTCGAAGGCCCAGACCAGGGCGCGGCCGATACCCGGGGTCGTCAGCAGGGGCGCGACGGGAGAGTTCTGTCCGCGCCGTGCGGTCGTGATGTAGGCGCGCTGTCCGGCCGAGCCGTTGGCGAAGACGATGTCGCGCGGCTCGTCGCCGACCAGCAGGGTGCGCTCGACTTGTGGGGGAGTCGAAAAAACGTTGACGATGCTGATGCTGTCGGACAGGTGGTTTACCACCCAGACTTCGCCGTTGGAGCGCGCGGCCACCGCCACCGGCTCGAGTCCGACCGACACCGAGTCGATGTGCACCACGGTGCCGTTCTGGATATCGAAGATTTCCAAGCGATTGTCGGGCGTGTTGACCACGAACAGGCGGGTGCCGTCGGGAGACATCGCCAGCGGTCGAACATGGCCGCTCTCGAACGCTACGAAGGGCTGCGCCTTGACGGCCGTCGCTGAGAACGCCGCGAAGAGCGACACGACGGCGCAGAGAAGGGCCCTCCGGGTGAGCTTTCGTCCTCTCACGTCTTCTCCCTCGGATCTCTGAATTCTGGCCGACCGGCGGACGAGAAGTTCAGACCGCATTCTGTGCAAGGCCGACAACAAGATCTTTTACGTCAACCACACGAAGGCGCGCCGGTCACCATGCCGCCGTATCGTCGTCCGCAAGAGAAAGCCGTGGACCGGCTGTATCTGATCGGCGAGCGGACGAGCGCGGCGAAGGGATGCCGCAGGGCGTGATCGAATTCGGGAAGGGCCTGAACGAGCACGATCTGGCACGCGTGCGTGGTGGTCTTACCGACGATTTCGTTCTGGACGATCACCGCCTCGCCGGGATGGGACACCTCGCCGGGCCGGAGGCCTATGTAGAGTCCGTCGCGGCACTCTTGACGCTGTATCGAGCGGGAAAGGCGTCGTATTTCGAGACGTTCGAGGTCGCGGATCTAGAGAACGCCCTGGCGCGCTTCGAAGAGCTGCGCGCGTAGCCGATGCCATGAACCGTCTCGCCTGCGGCCACGCCAACCCCGAGCTCGCGAAGCTCGCGGACTCGGTTCGACGCGAGCATGGCCGGGACTTCGCCATTCGTATTGGGCTCCACTCCGGCGACGTGACCGTCGGGAAAATCGGCGACGACCTGCGCATGGATTACACCGCGGGGCACGCAGTTGGCTTGGCACAGCGCATGGAGCAGCGCGCGGCCGCGAAGGCGATCTTCCTGAGTGAAGCCACCGCGAAAGCCGTCGAAGGGTACTTTTCGCTCGAGGGCCTCGGAGAAGCGACGGTCAAAGGTGCCAGTGAGCCGGTTCGGGCGTTCTCGCTTCGGGGGCGTTCGAGCGGCGGACACGCGTGGAGGTCGGCTAGACGCTCGGGCTGTCGCGCTTCGTTGGGCGTGGGCCGCAGATGGATGGGCTCGAAGCCGCGCTCGCCCGGGCCGACTCAACCGGCTAAAACCGCTCGGATGAAGAGCGCGCTCCCTCTGACTCGCCTTGCCCCCGTACTCGTTCTCGTCGGCCTCGCCGCGTGTTCCGACACCGATCTCTCCGGTGGATCGACAGACGGCCCGATGCCTCCGGTCGGCGTGGATCAACCCGTCTACGACTTCGCCAACGGGTGCTACGCGATCGAGGACGCCTCGTCGGGGCGAGGCCTTGCGAGCACTGGCGACGGCTACGCCTTCGCAGATGGACACACGGCCTTTGTCCTCAAGCCGTCGGGGCTCGGCCGATACCTCCTGTTCGATGAGGCGAAGGGCTACCTGGTGTCTGACGGTTCCAGCCTTCAACGCACGGATCGGCTGGAATCGGATATCTCGCTCGTCGACGATACGTTCGAGTCCAGAGCCGAGTGGGATCTCGAGGAGGCGGAAGGCCCTGGTCGCTATCGGCTTCGACACCGGAAGTCCGGCGGCTACCTCGGGCAGGACGGCGTGACCGGAGCGAGCGACTCACTCGATCTCGCCCTGCGCACGACCACGGGCTGCGCGACCTTCCCGGAAGATGACACGTACAGCGAAGGCGACGTCGTCCCGCCAGCGTTCGACGACGGGTCCCTCTATGGGATCGTCGACACGCACTCGCACATCCTGGCGAACTTTGGCTTCGGTGGCGGCGGGATCTTCCACGGTGCTCCCTTCCATCCCCTCGGCATCGAGCACGCGCTCATGAGTTGCGAGCAGTTCCATGGTGAGGGTGGGCGGAAGGATCTCTTCGGCGCGGGGTTCGACGCGGGCGGCAGCTTCGCGCTCGACGACTTCATCGGCGCGCTCGTTTCGGGTGAGTTGCCGAACTTCAACCATGCGACGGACGGCTGGCCCACGTTTTCCGAGTGGCCGAGCGGTCCGAACAGCTCGACCCACCAGACGCAGTACTACAAGTGGATCGAGCGAGCGTATCTAGGCGGCCTGCGGCTCATCGTGCAACACGCAGTGAGTAATCAGATCATCTGTGACTTGCTTGGCAACGGCGACTTCCAACCCATCCGGTATTCCTGCAACGACATGGTCGCGGTCGACCGGCAGCTCGATGAGATCCGCAACATGCAGGACTACATCGATGCACAAGAGGGCGGCCCCGGCGAAGGGTGGTTCCGGATCGCGACGAGCCCGACCGCGGCTCGCGACATCATTGCGCAAGGAAAGCTCGCGGTCGTTCTCGGCATCGAGACCTCGAACCTGTTCGACTGCGCGCTCACCCCGCCGGGCGGTGGCGCGCGTTGCACGGAGACCGACGTCGTCCAGCGGCTCGACGAGTACTATGATCGTGGCGTGCGCGTCGTTTTCCCGGTGCACAAGTACGACAATGCATTCTCTGCCGGCGACGGTCAGAAGGGCGTCCTCGAGCTCGGCAATCTGCTTCAGACGAGCCACTTCAACAACTTCACGACCGATTGCGACGATTCGATTCCTACCGTGTTCGATCGTGGCGCCGCGAGCTTTCCGGGTTTGATCGAGGCCCGCGACGACTACCTGGCGCCCGCGCCCAACGACTGGAGTGAGTTTTTCGTCGACCCCATCGCGGAGCTTTCGCCGATCCTCGATCGGTTCTTTACGCCTGCTGATCCCGAGATCGAGAACCACTGCCAGAACGCAGGCATGACGGCGCTCGGCGAGTTCCTCCTCGAGCAGATGATGGATCGGGGGATGGTCCCGGAGATCGACCACCTTCCTCGACGCGCGTACGAGCGCGCATTCGAAATTCTCGAGGAGAACGATTACCCGGCGGCTGGCACGCACGGCATCGACAACGACGGTCGACTCTACGAGCTGGGTGGTGTCTCGAAGACGGGTTTCTCCACGTGCCGCTCCGACAGCCAGAGCTCGACGGTCGATAACGGGTTCCAGGACCGGATCGCGCGCATCGAGACGGCGGGCGGATTTCCTGCGATCGGATTCGGCTTCGACCTGAACGGTTTCGCAGGAGCGCCTCGGCCGCGGTTTGGGCCGGATAGTCGGTGCAACGCCGCGCAATCGGGCCCGGTTGAGTATCCATTTACGTCGTACTCGGACGATGTGACCTTCTCACAGCCCCGTCTCGGCGATCGCGTCCTCGACTTCAACACCGAGGGTCTCGTCCACATCGGTCTGCTGCCCGAGTTGATCGAGGACGTGCGCGGCGACGGCGTGACGGACGCGGAGATCGAGCCGCTGTTCAAGTCGGCGGAGGCCTACCTCCGCATGTGGGAGAAGGCCGAGCGCCGCGCCCGCGGACGGGGCGGGATGTAGAGATGCCTCTACGTTGGTTGTCGAACCCCGTCGTGGTCTCGTCTCATCGTTCCGTGACCAAGGAGCGTCATTCGCGCTCGGGACGAGCGGTGTCGCTGTAGTCGACGAGCGCGCCGGTCAGTGCATCGGAGAGAGACGCCACCCGCTTGGGATCGCGATCCCCCGCGGCCAGGTTCACGCGCTCGTCCGGGTCACCTTCCCAATCGTAGACTTCGACCTCGCCGGTCCCGTATCGCGTGATCCGACCGTCGTCCGTGACGAGCGTACGTACCTTGGACGGAAGGATGGGGAAGATCGTTGCCGGCGGGAAGTCTTCCTCGATGTAGATGTGATCTCGCACCGACGCGGCGGGGTCGTCGAGCAGGGGAGTGAGGCTCGTGCCCTGCATCCCGTCGAAGGCGGGCACGCCGGCAATCTCGAGAAAGGTCTGCGCCAGGTCCAGGCTGGAGGCAAACGCGGCGGTTCGGGCGCCGGAGCTCGAAGGCCGTGCAATCACCAATGGTACGCGGATGCAGCCCTTGTAGTGCATCGTCCCCTTCAGCATCAGGCCGTGGTCGCCGAACATGTCGCCATGATCGCTCGTGAAGACCACTACGGTGTCGTCCGCCATCCCGAGGCGTTCGAGCGCTTCCAGTATGCGCCCCACACCGGCGTCGATCATCTCGAGCATTCCGTACTCCGCCGCGGTTGCCTGCTGGACCTGCGAACGCGTCGGGCCGAACATCTGCACGACGTTGTCGCTCGGCTTCATTTTTTGAAATGCCTGCAAGTGTTGGGGAGCGTCGGTGAGGGGGTCGTCGAAGGTCTTTGAGACGGGCATGTCGTCGGGGAGGTGCGCATCGAACCAGCGACCCGGAGGCGTGAACGGATGGTGTGGGTCGGGGAAGGAGCACTGGAGCATCCACGGTGCCTGGTTTCGGCTCGTCTCCTGCAGCCAGTCGATCGTGCGCGCAGTGACGAACGTGGTGGAGTAGAACTCTTCGGGGACGATTGGCTCGTAGACCTGCCACCACTCGTCACTTCGTCGCTTGGCGGGTCTCCCGGGACCCCACTGCTGGCCGAGCATCGCCGGGTCGGCCCCGTGTTCCACTGCCCAGCGGTAGTGGTGGCCCGTGACCTGATCGCCGTGGCCGATCGAGAACTCGACGTGGTCGAAGCCGTAGAACGGGGAGGGGACCGCGACGGGTCCTTCGACGTAGCGCTCGGCGTTCTCCCACGCGTCCCAACCGGCGGGCTCGGTTACGAACGTGGCGGGTGCCTGATCGGATTCCCGGAAGACGTTCCGGCTGAGGCCGTGCTGAAGATGCGACTTGCCGATCAGGGCCGTCTGGTAGCCCGCGTCGTGCAGCGCACGCGGGAACGTGTTGACGTTCCACGCCAGAGAGCGGTCGTTGAAGATGCAGCCGTGGGCGGAAGGGACGCGTCCCGTGAGGATGCTCGATCGATTCGGCATGCAGATCGGATTGGCGACCAGCGCGCGATCGAAGACGGTCCCCCGTGCGGCAAGGGCGTCGAGGTTCGGGGTTCGGACGACGGTATTCCCTCCGAAGCCCACGTGATCCGCGCGGTGCTGATCGGTGATGATCAGCAGGATGTTCGGTTGTTGCGTACCCCCTGCGTCGGTCATGACGTCGTTATGACGCACTCCGGTGCTTCAATCGAGCGCTCCGATTGGTGCTCTCCGCGGTGTCGTCGACGTGCGAGTATCCCTGAACTGCACACGCTGTGCAGCAGCATCGGAGTGGTGAAGAAGAGGACTCTCCTTCCACTCGAGATTCGGGTCCTTGTGAACGAGAGGAAGTTGGTCGCATTATGAGCAGACGGGGCGCTCAGCTCGTAACCTCCGACGAGCGCGGCTAGGCGGCGTCCAACGCCTCCCATGTCTTGGGTCCGACGATTCCATCAGGAACCAAGCCCCGAGCCCGCTGGAAGGCTCGCACTGCCGCTTCGGTCACCGGGCCGAAGAAGCCATCGGCAACAACGCCTGGCAGCTTCTTTTGAACCTGGTCGACGAACGGCCCGGAAGACCTTCGGCGAAGAGTCGGCCGGCCGGCGGCTCCGCCGTCTCCGGGCGGCTCAGTGGCGGGGATCAGCTGAGGGCGGGGATCGTGACTGCTCATGAGAGCAGCGACCCCGGCCCGGAACTCGTCCATGTCGAAGCTTGGATCGATCTTCCGCCTTGGGGCGAACTCCTTGTGGCCCGCGCAGAAGATGGCCGTACGTCCGACGCGCTCAAGGATCGCGGCAGCGCCTCGCCGGTACGCGTCCATCTGCACTGCCGGCCACGGAGAGTCATTCGACACGCCGGTGTTCTCGGCTTCGATGCCGATGAAGTTCGAATTGCCTTTGCGGAGGCTTTGCCAAACGCCCGCCCCCGCGTGATTGCACCGACCTGCCGCAATGACATAGTAGGTTCCGTCACGACCGAGGCCGAGCTGGGCGAGCGGCCCCGCCAAGCCGGTGCGACCCTCCACAAGGGTGCGAAGGCTCGGCATGTTCTTGTTCAGCGGACCCGCGGTGTGGTGACACATCACGCCGAGGACGGGCCCCATCTCACGACGACCACGCGTCTTCCACCCGGCCACCTCAGCCACCTTGAGTCCTTTGGCCCTGAGAACCGCGGGGAGCCACGTCAGTGAATACGTCATCAGGAAACCCCGCCTTCGGCTTCAGGAAGATCCTCGTCGTCGGTCTCGTCGATCACCTCGAAGCCGCAGCCGTCTACCTTCTCGTCGTCCGCGACCGGTACATTGATGCCGTGTTCCGTCTCGGTCGCCGCGGCCACACCACGGCTGTCACTCTTTTCCGGAGCCGACTCACCAGCGCGAGACGCGAAGTAAAAGCTCGTGACCGACGTCATCAGAGTTCCGATGAGCACGAGGAGTTGTTTGGCCAGCGCGTTCGCCTCGGGGTCGCCGGCCTGGATCACGTGAACGGAGAAGGTGCATGCAGACCCTGAACACGTGGGAACGATTGCTACGACACGATTAGTTACGTCCCGCTTGAGCGCTTCGACCTGCGCCTCGGTCAGGCCGGTGATCTCGTATGGATCCGCAGCGGATTCGTACAGAGTGATGGAGATGATCGAGAAGAGGACGACGAGGGCCAACGCAAGAGCGGCTCGGACGGAGCCACGCGGCAACGCGAGTGCCTGCGTCCTGTCGCTCAGCGACAAGCGCGCGAAGAGCGTCGAGACGAGAGCCAGCGATCCAAATAGGATCATGATGCCAAAGATCGCAAGGATCGGTAGCGCAAATCCCCGCGCCCCGGCCCCAACGTCGAAGTAGAGCCCGAAGCACAGCGCGACGATCGGTACGACGACCAAAACCAGGCCCGCTCCGAACGCGCCCCCCGCAAACTCGGCGGAGCGGTGTGTAGCCGCCCGTGCCGTTTCAGTGATCATTCTATCACATGCCTTTCGCGCGATTCGCGCGGCTCGTGCCTCCGACTGGTTCCGCTCGTGTAATCTTCCGCGGCACGCTCGCTACGGGAGCCTGAAAACCACCCAGAGCGCATTCGGATTACTCGCGATTGTCTCAGTGCGCCTGTAGATCTCGCCGAGCGCTTCATACTGCTTGATGAACGCTCGCTTGCAGGACCTGTTCGACCAGCACTGCTTGGACACCTTGTGACGCACGGTTCTGATGGCCACGGTTAGTACCTCCCGTCTCGGCATTGCCCGCTAGCTGCGAGCGACTCCGTTCACCTGGCTGAGAGCACTTCTCAACGTCTGGCGGTCGTCTTGACGCGCCGACACAGATAGAAGTGCGATGACCATTTCTATGGGCGCGGCGGTGCTGATCTGGTCTGGGCCCGACAGATGCGAGCCGACCGAGTCCAAGACCAGGTTCGTATCGGCCGCGCTCGTCTGGTCATCGATCAGCCTGATGAGCTCGTCGCGAGGCGCAGCCTTCTCCGCCTCAGTGAGCTCGACCGTCGCACCACCCGCGAGCACCGACTTCGCCTCCGCGAGCATGACGGCCGGATCGCCCGTTTCGGACCCCCTCTGGATCAGCCAGATCGCGTAGTCCTGAGCGTTCGGCGCCCCCGATGCGAAATACTCCCGCCATACAGCGTTGATGGCCTGGGTATCTCTGGGAGCCGACAGAGATCTGAGTGTGTCGTTCGTTTCGCCGAGCAGGAAGGCTGCTTCTGGGCTGAAGAGATCGCCCGAGAACGCTGCGAAGAGGCTGGCAACCGCCTTCGGTGCGTTTGTCTGCGCGGCCGCCTCGCCCGTGGCGAAGACCGTCTTTACTTTCGTTCCCGTGAGGTTGGTAAGCTGTAGACCGCCGGTGTCGTAGCTCGACGCCGCCAAGACGGAGAAGGCGTGCTGGCGGGCGGGGCCATCCTTGTCTTTCCGGACGGGCATCACCACACCCTCGAACCGCTTGTAGCCAACTGTGACAGTCTGTTGGCCATTCTCCACCGCGTTGAGATCAATCGCAGTCAAGGTGGACGTGGCGAAGATCAGCGCGTTCGAGCAGCCCGCGGTTGACACGAGGGCGCACGTGAGACACCAGCGAACGAGAACCGTGAGCCGGGTCATTTTTCCTCCTCCTCTTTGGCCTTCTCGACGGTGCGCACGAGCTCTGCGAACGTCACCGGATCATTGGCCGCGTTCACCGCGGACTTCCCCGTCGCGAAGAGCTGCACGATATGCAGGCCGTTGATCCAGCTGTTCTCGAGATCGAGCCCGGCGTAGACCGACATCGCCTCAGTCTCTTTCCCGTCCGGGCAGAGTTCGGACGTGACGTCCGCCGCGTCCTGCGGGGTTCGATCCGCGCACTGGTCGACGGGAACGATTGCTCCCTCGTGCCGTTTGTACCCGAACATCGCGCGCGCCGGCTGCCCATCGGCCAGCGCGATGTCGAGTCCAGCCTTCGTGTATGTCGAGAAGACCAGATACTTCGTCGGGCAGCCCGCGAGTAGGCCTGCGGCGAGCGCCAATCCCACAAAGCCCAACGCTCGAAACCTCATCGATTGGCCTCCGGTTCCAGTTTCTCGAAGCTGCACGGAAGTAGATCATCCCCGCCACACTTCACGAGATACACACCGTCGTCCTCCGGCCGTGCCCGGATCGTCGTCCCTCTCCCCACGCCGACCGACAACCCGCGTGCCACCGATCCCCAGCGCGCTTGGACCCCGATCTCCGACGAGCTCGTCAGGAACGTCTCGCCGGCGGGCTCACGGGCGTCTATCGCTACCCACCCAACGTGTGTCTCCGTTCCGTCTTCGGAGCGCTTTCGAAGACCGAGCGGGGGTGCGTAGGTCCACCCTTCAACCTCGTCTCGAGCGATCGGCTCCGTCTCGGGCTGCGCTACGAGGAGATCGGAAACACCGATGCCGAGCCCGGCCCAGTCGCCGGCCAAGGAAATGTCGATACCCGGAAGGACCCTTCTCTCGACCCGGCGCGCATCGTTCCGGATGCTCCATCCCAGGATCAGGTCCGTCCCCGCCGCGCCCGGCGGAAGCGAGATGCTGCATCCGGCCGAAAGGGCGCCGAGGGCCGCCGCGAACCCAAGCGATAGTGCGTACGAGTCGTCCATTCCGTGCTCCCAGTGCAAGCCTGAGCACGGATGGTGCCAAGTTCGAGATGACGTGCGATTCGAGCTCAGTTAACGAAGTTGCTTCCGAACGCTGTCGGGTTTCGTAGACCGAGTGTCCTGAAAACCGGACTCGCCTCAGAACAGAGGGGTAGAGCGTCGGCTCGTACCGATCCGTCTTCGGGTTGTCCGGCACCGTCACGGCAGGGCCGCCGCCCATGTACTCGTAGTCGTGCTGGTGCGCCGCGGCCCAGGTCCGCGGCCATTGTCACTTCGGCGGCAACGGATGCGAGCGACGGCCTGCTGATCATCGAGCGCAAGCTCACGGCGTTGGAAGCGGATGGCCGCGATCAATTCGGAGGCGCCGTCGCGGTCAACGCAGACGACGCGATCGTCGGCGCCATCGGTGTCCCGTTCGCAGGGAGCTACATCTACGAAAGGGACATGGGGGGCATCGCACTTGCGGGGGCCCGATCCCGCGGGATAGGAACCCGTACGCAGAACCAACGTTTCGGTTCGCCATGACGTAGAGGGGGAGAGATGATCACGACACGATCGGCCATTGCGCTACTGGTACTTTCGATACTGACGCCCCGGTTCAGCGCCGCAGAGTCGCTGAATGTCGACACCAAGGGATCCAGCGGAAAGATCCTATATGAGGCAGAGATCGATGGGGGCCACATCCCGGAACTGGTGGGGAAGTACAAGTTGCGGGTGACGGAGATCGCCATCGCTCCGGGCGGCTACGTCGGTGATCACAACCATCTCGGTCCTGGAATTCGGCAGATGACCGAGGGGGAGATGGAGTACATCCTGCCCGATGAGACGCTTACCTACCAAACGGGGGATTTCTTCTTCGAGACGGGCGATGTCAGCCACCGAGTCGTCGACAAGTCGGGCAAGGTCAGCAAGCATCTGCTGTTCGAGATTCTCCCGGTGGATCTCGCCGGTACGTCTTTGATCCTTCCTCGAGACAAGGACCCAGAGTAGAGCATGCGACGCTGGGCCGGATCGTCCACGCCGCTGATGGGTGCACCGCTCCCCACCCGGCGAGCAGATTCGGGGTGCTCGCCAGGGGGCATCCCTCTGATGGCCCGCGGCGGTCGAATCTACGGACAGATGGTATCGGCGAGTGCTCGTAAAAGGTCGGAGCCGTTGCCCCGCCATGCGCTACCGTGCATACAGGCGAGCGTGGTCGGCCGGGTGGCGGCCAGCTTCGACAACACACCCGGCGCGCCCTTGCTGTGGGAGAAGTAGTCCATTTGGTGGCGGAACGCTTCGCTCGGACCGAGGATGTCCGTTTCGGTCAAGGCGGGATCGCCGTTGCCGCCCTGAGTGAATAGATCGCCGCACAGCAGGGTCTGGGTTTTCTCTTCGAACAAGAACCCGCATTCCCACGCATGCGGGACATGGGGTGCGTCGAGCCAGCGCGCCGTGTGGCTTCCGAGCGAGATGGCCTCCTGATCCGCGAGAGCCCGTGGCGGACGATCCGCGAGGTCGTCGATCGACACCATCGCCGCGACCGAGCCGCACAGGGGCGCCGCGTGAGGCGCGACCGCGAGCCACTCGTTCAACGACCCGCACTCGTCGGCTTCTACGTGAGAGAAGGACACGTGCCGCAAACGGTCCACGGGAAGAATCGTCGCGACCGCCTCGCGGATGAGAGGAAACATCTTTCGTGGGCCGGTATGAAACAGGAGTGGCTCGTCGTCCACGATGAGGTACTGGTTGAACGAGAACCCACCTGCGCCCGGGATCTCGACGGGCGTGTTGATGCGGTAGATGCCGTCGGCGACTTCATGAACGTTCGTGCCGGACTCTCTGTTGGTGATCGTCATTCAGTCCGCTGACGAGACGGGCACCATGATGTGGGCGTACGGCGTATCCTTCCACATCACCCAGGGACCGCCGTTGGACGGGTCGTCCGTAATGCCCTTCAGAAGCCCCTTGGGAACTGCGATCATCAGATGCGGGCCGGTCTCCGTGTAGTCGTCGGCGTTCTTGGGGTCCGGATGATACGGGGACGAGTTGCTCAGGCCTGCGCCGATGTCGCCCTGAAGCATGTACGAGATGCCGATCGTGTCGGTGTGGAAGTCGGCCTTGCTGGCGACCGCAGCCATCAACTTGCTCCAGACCGCGTCGTTACACATGGGGGCGTTGTCGCCCGGCATGGTGTGCGGCATGCAGGTCCAGCCGTTGCTGCCCTTACGAAGGATCTTGCCGCCGTCCATGATCGTTGCCTTGGCGCTGATGCTCGCGGGCGCGGCGGATGCCGCTTGCGTGATCAGTTTCGGATCACCGTCCGCGGCGGTCGCGGTCGTGACGGCTCCGAGTCCCAGTGAGAGCATTGTCATCCAGCAGGCGAGCTTCATTTTGTGTCCCTCCGTGTCGATGGTGAGTACTGGCGCGATCCAGTGATGAGCGGCAGACACGATCGAGAAACGTTGCGGATAGGTCAAGACCGATCATCGGACGATCGTTCGATGAGGGGGCCACCTGAGTGGTGCTACTGAGATGGGCTGCGGTAGATCCACCTTTTTCCAGGAGGTGTTGCGAACAGACTAGATCGATCTACGATTGCAGGGCCGCAGGTGCTTCCGAGTTCGAGTACTGTGAAGTCACGGATCCGACGCCAGGCGCTTGGTTCGCGCTGGTGGATGGTTCCACGGGCATGGGTGACTATCAGTTGACGGCGACTCAGCTCAAACCGAAGGTCGCGCGACGCATCGTTCCTCGAGCCCGTCGTGGCACCGGTCGATTGCCGAGGAGGATCGGTGGCCTCGTTGATCCGCTTGGCCACGGGAAGGTGTCGGCGGGTTCCGGACTTCCGCGCCTTTCGTCTGCGGAACAGGTTCTTCGGAAGATAGAGCGCGAAATCGGCCCGAGCGCCGCATCGAACCGATGCCAGGCATCAGGGTTCGAAGAAACTGGGGGGCAGCTCGACGCGTCCGACGGACTCCCACGCTGTCTCACGGCAGGGCGAAGAGAGGCACGCATCGGCGACGACGCAGTCCAGCACGAGCGCCTCCACCCTCTTCTCGGCCATCTCGCAGTGCACGAAGGTCGGGTCCCCGCGAGGCGGGGTCACGGTCCCGGTGATCGTCTCGTCGTCGAGGCCGCGTAGGATCGTCCAGCGATCAATACCGACATCCTTGATCACGAGAATGCGAGAACCGTCCGGGGTCGTGTGAACTTCCTTGCTGCTTGGGCCGGGGCCGCATCTGAACGGCGCTGGCGGGCAGGTGGGGCAACCTGAGTCGTACCCGCAGAAGTTTGCAAACGGCTGGTTGTCCGTCGGCGGCGGCTGAGCTGGGACCGATTTGGCGCAGGCATCTTCGGGCGGGAAGAGACCGACGTTGGCGTCCGTTCGCTCGATGACCACATTGCCGCTCTGAAAGATCGTTGCGACCATGTTCTGGCACTGCCAGCCCGGGACAGTTCCAGTCAGCGTGTATTGTTCAAACTGCCCGCTACTGCTTCCAAAGGCTGCGATCGTCTGGTTGGCGATCCCCCTGTAGTTCTCCGTGAAGGCGCAGTGTGTTCGAGTGAGTGAGTCGCCCCGGTCGTGGTACTTGAGGTGTGCGGCGCGCCACGCCACATCGACCTCACTCCCCGAGCGTACCCTCGTGTGGGCTCTCGGCGGAGGCTTTGCCCGCCAGATAGGGGACATCTCGCGCCAATCATGCAGCGATGGGCGCACGCGACGCCGTCAGGGACCCCACGTCTTCTTCTTACAGTACACGGCATCTGCGCAGGCAGGCCTACGGTTCGGTGCCGCGCTTCTTTCAGCGTTCGGCATCCGTTACCAAGGCAAGATGATGCTAGTCGAAAGCCGTAGCCGATCGAGAGCCGCCCGACTCGTCCTCGCGATGGTCTCTGCCCTGGCCATGGCGTGTGGCGACTCCGCAACCGCGCCGCTGGTCGACGTCGGCGTTCTCACTCCGCCAACCGCGGTGCCCGTCGTCGGCGGCGCCACGGTGCTGGTCTACGAGCTCACCGTGATGAACGAACGCTCGGAGCCCGTTGCGCTGCGTTCCATCCGGATCTCTGACGACGAGGGCCAAATCCTTCGCACCTACGCGGGAGCCACGCTGGACGAGGAGACTCTCCTGCTCCAGCGAGACTTTCGCGGGCGCCTCGCGCCTGGAACCCCGCTCCAACGGGGGGACTCCGGGCTGCTGTTCGCGTATCTCGAGTTCGACCCAGCGCAGCGGGTTCCGACCGCGCTCCGCCACACGATCGAGCTGGCGGACCCCCGCACCGGAGCCCGCCAATCGGTGGACTACACGTTGGATGTGGATCGCTCTCCGCCTCTGATCGTGTCGCCACCCGTCCGGGGCGCCCAGTGGCTCATGGACGGTGCCCTCGGACCGGACAGCTACCACCGCCGTGCCGTACTGCCGATCGACGGCCGTCTCTGGGTCGCCCAGCGCTACGCCATCGACTTCGAGATCATCGATGACCGCGGGCGGCTCGTGGTTGGTGACATCAGTGACAACGCGAACTGGTTCGGCTTCGGAGCACCGATCTACGCGGCAAGCGATGGGCGCGTCATTCGTGTGGTCGACGGCGCCCCCGAGCAAACACCGCCGAACTTCCCGGAGAACCCTACGATCGCGAACACGCCCGGAAACCACATCGTCGTGGACATGGGCGACGGCAACTTCGCCCTCTACGCACACATGCAATCAGGCAGCATTCTTCCGTCCGAGGGGGATCTGTTGCGCGCGGGCGACGAGGTCGGCCGGGTGGGCAACACCGGGAACTCGACCGCACCGCATTTGCACTTCCATATCATGGACCGCCCCGAGCCACTCGAGTCGCAGGGGGTTCCGTACGTTTTCGATCGATTCGTCGATCGTGGCATTGCCACACCGGTCGATCTCTCGCGCGGCGTCCTCGATTGGTCTCCGGACGTGCAAGCGCCCCGACGCGAAGCACGGCGGCTCCCCACGCTGAATCGCGTGTCGGGATTCGAGTAGGGGTTGCCGACTTCGGTGCCCACCAGACTGGCGCCCAAGCTGAACTCCATGGCGACCGGACGGCCATCCGACTCGGTGGTTCCCGATCCCGGCCGACGCAATCGGATCCGGATTCTCCTCGTCTCCTGATCCAGGAGAGCGAGAGCGAGCAGCCCTATGGCCTCCCTCCGGTCACGCGAACCCGTCGTAGACGCAAGGAGATGTCTCACATGACCCGTCGATTCCTGCAGGTACTCACCCTGGCTGCCAGTCTGGCGCTCGGCTCCGTGGCTCTCGCCGGCACCATCCACACGCCACCCATCGGGAGAACTCCGACCGTCGAGGACGACGTGCTGTGCCTGGTCGCGAACACCGCGTCGCACGCGATCGGTCCATTGAGCGTACGCGTCTACCGTTCGAGCGGGATCATCGCGAACAGCGTCGTCGTCGAGTCGCTAGAGCCGAAGGCCACCCTTCAGTTGCGCGCGCCCAAGGCGAACCTCGGCCCCACCGGTGGCGTCTTCTGCGAAGTCGAGGGCACCGGCGTTTCGAGGCGGAGGACACCCACCACCCTCTGCGTGGTCGAGACCGGATCTGACACGTGCCTCGGATCCGTCAGTGTCCCGTGAGGGTGGGGTGAGTCAGACACTCCCATTTGTCTACCTCGTCCAGAAGGGCTTCGCGCGAGATCTCGGCGGCCGATGAATTCCGGTCGTCCATTCCACGCGCGGTTCAGCGCCTCGTTGGACAGCGGGTGCGTCGAGACGTTCTAGTGCACCGCCGTCGACATAGCGTTAACGCCTTGCCGCCCCTCGACGTCCGTCGCCGCGTCTCGTCTCCTCGGAAG
>JAJCZO010000016.1 GCA_029262355.1 Deltaproteobacteria bacterium | reverse complement strand
CCGCGCGGTGATCGAGAGAAGCGAGCCTCGGCCAATGGAGAGTCATGTAGGAGGTGGCCTGTCTCCGCCGAATCGGCGGTGGGGCAACCGAAGCGCAATCATCACCCTGCGCTCCGGTCTGTTCCACCTGATCGAGGGCGCGCTCGCCCTCGATGTCCACGTCTCTCTCCTCTTGGCCGAGGCTCACGGGAGGCAGCACGCACAGAATTCCTGGCTGATTTGACCTTCTGAGGCACCGCTTCTGGGAGAGGACGGTACGCCTGCACGCATGGTCCGGCCAAGAGAACGACCCCGTTCGACCCACAGAAGGTGCCGTCGAGGTCTGGCGCCCTCCGCGCGACGGTGGCCCTCCACCCAAGGAGGACCCCATGGACGACGACGACCCCCGACACGAGATGGCGCTCTGCCGCTACCAGGCGATCGCCGCCTACATCGCGCTCGAGCCCCCGCGCGGAAAGCGCGGTGAGCTCCTCGCTCACCTGGCCCAGAAGAGCTGGCCCGGCCCCGACGGTGAGCCGCTGCGCGCCAGCGCAGAGACACTACGAAGCTGGGTCCGACGCTATCGGCGCGAAGGTCTGCCAGCGCTGATGGACAAGCCGCGGGACAAGCGCGGGGTCGAGGTGTTGAGCCCGGAGCAGATCGCGACGGTGATCGCGCTCAAGACCGACGTACCGGAGCGCTCGCTCGACCGGCTGATTCGGATCGCGGAGCAGACGAAGAAGGTCGACCGGGGCGTGCTTCGTCGCAGCACGGTGCACCGGGTCCTTCAGCGCGAGGGCATCAGCGGTCGGCCGCCGAGCCCGAGCAGCACCGCCGACCTCGACCGCTTCGAGGCGCTCTGTCCGAACGAGCTGTGGCAGTCGGACATGCGCACCGGTCCGTGGCTGCCGGACCCGGAGCGTCGGGGCAAGGCGCGTCGGACGAAGCTTTACTGCTTCCTCGACGACCACAGCCGCAAGCTCCTTCACGGCCGCTTCAGCTTCTCGGAGAATCTGCCCCGCCTCGAGCTCGTCTTTCGCCGCTGTCTCGAGAAGTACGGGGCCCCGAAGCGCGTCTACTACGACAACGGCAAGGTCTATCGAGCGGGCCACATGCGGCACATCGTGGCGACGCTGGGCATCCACGCGATCGTCTTCACGCAGGCGTACCGGCCGGAGGGTCACGGAAAGATCGAGGCCTTCAACCGGCTCGCGAAGTCCGCCTTCATCGCAGAGGTGAAGTCCTCGCACATCCGCTCCCTGGACGAGCTCAACGAGGCGTTCGTCGCGTGGATGGACCTCGAATACAACGCCTGCGTCCACGGCGAGACGGGCGAGACCCCGGACGCGCGGTGGCGCGCCGGCATCGAGCGCGTCGGGTACATCGACGAGCGTCAGCTCCGCCTCGCCTTCCGCTGGCACGAGCGCCGCACCCCCGACAAGACCGGCCTCTTCTCGCTGCTCGGAACGCGCTATCAGGTCGGACCGCAGCTCGCCCGTCGGCGCATCGACGTCTACTTCGATCCCGAGGACCTCAGCGAGGTCGAGGTCCATCACGACGGCCAGTTCGTCGAGCGCTGCGTCCCCTTCGGCGTGCGCGAGCATCGGCGGCCGCGGGCCAAGGTCACCGAGCCGAGCGCGGCGTCGTCCGACGCACCCACGCCGACGGCAAACTGGCTCGGACACATCGTTGAGCGACGGCGCAAGCAGAGTTTCATCGAGGCCGCGAGCGAGCCGGCTGCTCCCCGCGCGTCCGACGACGACGCCGTCGTCGAGCTGCTCCGCGAGCACCTCGAGCCCGCCGTCTTCGACGAGCCGAGCGTGCGTGACTTCCTGCACCGCTACGGCCCCTTCGACCCGGAGCGAGCCGGGCCCGCGCTCTACGACATCCTCGGCGACGGGCCCGCCGAGCACCACGTCAGCGTCTACCTCCAGGCCATCCGCGAGGCGCTCCGATGAGCGGCCCCACCACCACCCAGCGCAAGCGGCTGCGCGCCCACTTCGGCTTCACCAAGACCCCTTTCCACAAGGCCATGCGCGCCGCACAGATGTACGACAGCCAGAGCCAGCGAGAGCTCGTCGCCGGTCTCGACATGTGGACTGAGGTCGGCGGCATCGCGCTCTGCACCGGTCCCGCCGGCGTGGGCAAGAGCATCTCGCTCAGGCGCTTCCTCAGCACCCTCGACGAGCGCCGACACCACCTCGTCCAGTTCTCCTACCTCCCCGGCACCGTCACCGGATTCCTCCGCTCCATGAGCCGAGCCCTCGGTCTGCGCATGCGCCTGCACGGCGCCGACCTCTTCGACGCGGCCAGCGAGCACCTCGCCACCTTTGAGGAGACCCACGGACCCCACCCTATCGTCGTCATCGACGACGCCGAGGGCCTCTCCGTCCCCGTCCTCGACACCCTCCGCCGCCTCACCGCCCACGACCTCGACGCCGAGCTCCGCTTCAGCGTCCTGCTCGCCGGTACCGAGGACGTCGCCACCTCCCTCTGTCGACCCGCACTCGAGTCGCTGCGCTCGCGCGTCTCGTACGCCCACGCCCTTCGCCCCTTCACCATCGAGGACACCCACAACTACCTTCGATTCCACCTGCAGCGCGCCGAGGCCGACCCGGCGGTCCTCAGCGACGACGCCTCCAAGAAGATCTTCCTCGCCAGCCAGGGAAAGCCCCGCCTCGTCAACCAGCTCGCGCTCCACGCCCTCATTGCCGCTGCCGCTCAGGGACGCGACGACGTCGACGGACGCTTCATGCAGCAGATGATCGCCGCCCACCCCCTCTACCGCTCCGCGGCAAGGGCCGACGCGCGAAGCTGACGCCCGGGATAGGACGCTCCACGGCCTCGTGTCCCAGCCCGGGACACGGGGCCGGCGCGTGTCCCGTCTCACGCCGCTACCGGTACCCCGGACTCAGATGGGACACGAGAGAGAGCCGTATCCCACGCTCCCGGCCGGGACGATCCGCCGGGACGCCGCCGGGAGAGATCAGCGGTACAGGACAATAGGGAACTGATCCAGGATCCCCACGAGGTCGCAGTGGGATCCTCCTGGTGACTCAGCGATTCAAATCCCGAC
>JAJCZO010000015.1 GCA_029262355.1 Deltaproteobacteria bacterium | reverse complement strand
GCGTCGTAGGTCGACCAGCGCGGCGTCGGGATCTCGATCACGCGCGCGTAATAGAACGCCTTCTGTGCCGGATCGAAGTCGGGATCGGTCCAGACCGTACTGAGCTCAGAGGCGCCGATCGTGTTGGTCCAGCTCGCCGTCTTCGCGTCGACCGTATTGCCGACTGCTGGAAGGCGTCCGTTCGCTCCCGGCTTGCGCTCGCCCGACCAGGCGACGTCGTAGACCTTCTCCTGCGCCTTCCCGTCGGCGTCGAGCCACCCTTTCACGATCTGGATGCGGTCGAGGTTGGCGCCCAGCGGATCATGGAGTGCGAAGACCAGAAATGAAGGGTCGCTCGCGTCATCCGTGCGCTGTCGCAAATTCCCGCCCATAGGCACGCCCTTGTCGTAGCCGGCGAACGCGGGCTCGCGGCTGTTCACGTCGGTGGGCACGAAGTCCCAGCCGCCGAAGAACCGCACGACCATGCGCGTGCCCGTCGTGCCGTACACCTCCTTGCGCTCGATCGCGTCGAAGAGCGCCTCGCGTGTGTTGTCCCGAGCCCACACGCCGGCGAGGCCTGCGGCCACCTGCTGCCAGCCCATGATCGTGCCGGTCTCGTTCTTCATGAACGGGTGGCTCATGCGCTCGGGGCTGGGCTCGGCGCCCGTGTGTTTTCCGAAAAAGTTGTTCTCCTCCGTGGTGGACAGGGAAGTGTGGCTGTCGGTCGAGCCGATCATGCCGAACGCGTAGGGATTGGTCCCGAGCGTCTCCTCGAGCGCGAGACCTCGCTTCAGCGCCTCGCGCGCGTACTCGCCGGACAGCATGTCCTTGGTCTTCGCCTGTGACACATCAAGGTTGCCGATGTCCCACGTCTCGTAGTCCGCGAACTCGTCGTCGGGTGACAGGTACGGGTGTGTCTCACCGTCGCCCTTGATCTGCGTCACCTCATAGACGGGTTCATGCCGAGCGCGGGTCTCGACGTACTCGCGATCCAGCTCGCGACCGTCGTACTGCGCCTCCAGAGGGAACATGATGCCGTTCGACAGATTGCCGTTGTGCGGGATGGCCAGCACGCGCCCGCCCGTCTTCTGCTCGTAGCCGTCCATCCACTTCCACAGGTCGCGCGGATTCGTGCTCCCCTCCGGCGGGATGGTCGTGTAGGGCACCATCTTGCCGGCCTTGTCGGCGTCGTCGCGGTACATCACGACGCGGTGCATGTTGTTGCCCTTGATGAGCGACGTCCACTCGTAGCCGATGAACGCCGTGAACTTCCCCGGGTCGTCAAAGTGCTCCGCGGCATCGACCGTCGCTTTCCATGCGTGCCGGTAGGGCGCGGAGTTGGGCTTGTACACGAGAGCCTTGGGCATCTGGCCCTGAGAGAACTTGCCGATCAACTCCAGGGCTACCCCGACGCCGTCCCCGCTCTGGATCCGCTCGTACCAATCCTTGCCGGTCGCGTCGCCCATGATGTGGGGCTTCCCGGCGAGGAGGTCCGGGAAGAAGCCCATGTTGTCGGAGTGATCCGATACGACCAGGAAATCGAGCGCGCGCGAGAGGCGGACCTTCTGTCCCCCGGACGCCGTGACCTGCTCGCCGCGGGCGAAGCGGTACGCCTGGTCTGGACCGAGCCGATCGCCGAACGCTCCGGCATCCATCGAGTAGGAGGTGTGCAGGTGGGTGTCGCCCCAGAAGACGGCGTCGGGGAAGTCGCGCTCGGCGTAGGGCGAGTAGGATCTGCCGGTGTACTTCTGCGCGACTGACGGTACGCCGTCTGGCGGCGGGGGAATCTGGGCCCGGGATGCGGGCGCACCGATCACCGTTGCCGTCGCGGCGCAAGCCAGCATCCACGAAACGATCTTTCTCATGGCGGTCTCCTCCGTGCGTTGGATATGCCGTCTCCTATCACTTCTCGGAAGGCCTCCAAGCGCGTGTGTGGCGTACAGCCACTGGGAGCGATGCGCGTCCAGCTCAGGTTCTACCCGAGCGTGGGTGTCTCGACCCCGGAACCCACGTTCTGGTCGGTCGCAACCGCCCGCTCTGCCGCGACGTTGTCATCGAAGCTCCCGCCCAACGCGAGGTGAAGGTCGATTCGGTTGGCGAGCTGCGCACCGCGGAGCTTGATCACTTCGGCTCGGCTCACGAGCTGCGCCTCCTGAAGCTGGAGCACCGACAGCAGGCTGATCCTACCCGCTTGATATCGCACGTTTGCGATTCGGACGGCCTCGGTGCGGTCGCTGAGCGCGGCCTCGTCCAGGCGGAGACGCTGCACGAGGAGCTCCTCGCTCATCAGCCCGTTCTCGACCTCTCGGAAGGCCACGAGAGCGGCGCTGCCGTAGGCAGCCACAGCAGCCTGCTGCCCTGCCGTGGCGATCTCGATCTCCGCCGTAAGCGCACCGCCCGTGTAGATCGGTACCGACATTCCCAGCTGAGCGTTGAGCATCCAAGGGTTGAGGCGCAGCAGTGAGAGCACGCCGTCGCTCAGTTTGCCGCCGCCGAGTCCCAACGAGAACCTCGGTAGCAACGCCAGCCTCGCCGACTCCTCTTTTCGAAAGGCCGCAATGACCGACTTCTCGACCGCCGCCAGGTCGGGACGACGCTCGAGGAGCGATGACGGGAGATCCGCTCGTACGGGCGGAGGCACGGCAGCGAAGTCGGCGTGTCCCTTGAGCTCGGCCTCGGGATATCGACCGACGAGCGTCTCGAGCCATCGGCTGGCTTGCGCCGTCACTCCCTGCGCGCGAACGAGAGCGCTTCGGGCCGCATTGAGATTCCCCCTCGCCTCGGCGAGGTCGAGATCGCCGACTTTCCCTGCGTTGCGCCTGACCTCGACCAATCTGAGGAGATTTGCGTGGATCCGGACGCTGTCTGCGGCCAACGCCTCGAGCTGGATGGCTTCGCTGCTGTCATACCAAGCCTTGGCGGTCATCGCCGCCAGTGACTGGCGCGCGTACTCGTAGTCGAGGGCCGCCGCTTCGTAGTCGGCCTCGGCCTCCGCGCGTTGCGCGCGCAGGCGGCCCCATAGATCGGGCTCCCACGCTGCACCGGCGAGGCCCTTGCTGCTCGTGAACCAACTGTCGTGGCCATCGTCGCGGGTCGCGCCGACCCCGATGTTGAGGCCAACCTGCGGCTTCAGCCGTGAACCGACCACGATCACGGTTTGCCGTGCGACCTCGACCATCGCTGCGGCCTCTCGAAGATCGAGGTTGTGAGCCAGAGCCTCCGCGACGACGGCGTCCAGTTCTGCGTCGCGAAAAGACCTGAGCCAACCATCTTGGACGGTACCAGCCTGATCACCGGTGCCCCACCCGGGAGGAATCGTTGGGAGAGCTTCGCCTACGGTCTCTGAGTGAGACGGGGGCTTCGACAGCGTACAGCCGGAGAGCGCCATAGCGACCAGCCCTGCGACGGCCGCGATCGCCGAGACCCGTAGGGACGAACGCCCCTCGTTCAGTCGACCTCGCATGGTCAGAACGGCATCGGGTAGAGGAAGTTCATCCACGAATTGGCCCGGATGGCCACCCGGCGCAAGGCGGTCCAAGGGCCTTTCATCCCGCCCGTATAGATGGCGGCGCCACCCTGTGCGCCGATGGGAAAGAGCGACTGATCCGGAGCTTCCAGTACGATCTTCACTGCGTACTGGCTCTGCGGCTCGTCTGGCGGATGCGGCACGAAGTGAGGCAGCCTGCCGCTGGGTAGCATCTGACCGGCGGCGCTCGCCTTCCAAACGGCTTCGACTTTGCCTCGGAAGATCTGGCCTGGGTAGAGGTTCAGGGCCACCTCCACCGGCTGGTCCTTGGCCACGTACTTTAGGTGTTCCATGAAGTAGGTGGCGAGCACGTAGCGGCCCTCGTCGCAGATGAAGGACGCGATCGCACCGACGCGTACGGCACCGGCGACCATGCCGGGCCGAACCTGCAAGTTGACGACGCGCCCGTCCTCCGGCGCAACGAGTGTGGTGTTGTCCAAATAGTACCGGGCGAGCGCCAGCTCGGCTTCGACGGCCGCCACGGTGGTGTTCACGCCGTCGATCTCCGATTGATAGCGCAAAGTCGCGCGCTCGAGCTGTGCCTCGGCTTCCATTACCGAGGCCTCGGCGATCTTGAGCTGCGCGGACCACTTCTGAGCTTCTTCCTCCGGGCCCGCTCCTTGGGACGCCAAGCTCTCGAAGAGCTTCTGCTGGAATCGCGCGTACTCGAGCTCGCTGCGCGCCTTCGTGACGTTCTCCCTGGCGACCTGCTCGTCGGAGGCCAAGACCAGAACGTTCTGCTTCGCCTCCGCCAGCTGCGCTTCCAGGCGCCGGACCTGGTACTCGTATGGGCGACGGTCGAACTGAAAGAGTGGTTGCCCGCGTTTCACCGGTACATTCGGTTCGACCAGAACTTCCGTCACGAGCGTGGGCTCGTTCAAGCGTGGCACGAGCTGAATCGTGTGTTGGACGACCTTTGCGTTGCCTGAATAGGGCGTCACGAAGCGAAGCCCGATCATGAAGATCAAGAGGGCGTGGATGACGAAGAAGCTCGAGAAGAAGGCCCAGGGAATGCTCCACTCGAGCCACCTGAGCTTGAAGAACACCAGCCAGACGAGGAGCGAGTAAACGACGATGAGGACGATGGCGAGGACCATTGGGAATCTCGGCTAGTCCTCTCGCCCGCGCTCTGAAGGCGGTTCAGTTTTTGGAGCGGAGCGAGGCTCGGCCACTTCTTTAGCCTGCGTTGCGCCCGACAGCCGGGAGATCTCTTCGTCGATGCGCACGGCTTCCTCCGGCGGGAAACTCCGAATGTCCACGACGTCGGTCTGGCCGTCCCCCGGTTTGATGGACACTCAATAAAGCGCGAGAAAGCGCTGGGAGTGATCCATGACGAAGACCAAGAGGAAGCGGCGAGCGTTTACGCCTGAGTTCAAGGCGGAGGTAGTGGGGCTATGCGCGGTCGGAGACCGCAGC
>JAJCZO010000014.1 GCA_029262355.1 Deltaproteobacteria bacterium | reverse complement strand
GGTATCGGCATTGCGCTGATCGGCGTCGGCTATCTCGGTCTTGGTCTCACCCACGCGCTGTTCGGCTTCGTCTTCTACTTCTCCCTTACGACGATGCGCGGTCTCGTTGGACCGGCGCTCGCACACCAGGAACAGAGGCTCATTCCGTCGGCGGATCGCGCGGGATTCTTGTCGTTGCGGAGTCTTCTCTTCCGACTGAGCTTCCTCGTGGTCGGGCCGGTGGTTGGAGTGGCGGTGGACCGATATGGTCAGCACGACGTTCTGCTGGTCGTCGGGCCGACGTTCGTCGTTGCCGGGGTGCTCGCTCTGTGGTGGGCGGCTCGTCTTCGCGCGTTGGGGCGTGTTTCGTGAGCATGCGCTTTGCCCAGTAGGTTGCCCCGTTGCGTTGGTGGCAGTCCGTTGATGCGGCCTCGCGGATGGTACAGTAGCCTCCTACGTGGGTAGATCGGCACTCGTGAGGATCATGGAATGAAAGTCGCAAGCTCTACGTTGGCGTTGGTTTTGAGCCTGGTGAGCGTTGTCGTTTCCCCCGCGCCGTCTGCCGAGTGTGTCTGCCCACTGGTCATCGATCCCGTCTGTGGCTGTGACGGTCAGAGCTACGACAACGAGTGCCTGGCTCAGTGCGCCGGCCAGTCGATTGCGACGGTCGGCATCTGTTCGTGACGCGGACCGCGTGGGCCGCGCTACGCGGCGTGCGCGGCGGCGGTGGCTGATGCGCCGTTGAGTTGGCGCGCGATCTGCTGCCGGATCCACGCAGGGTCGAGCTCGAACCGCTGGCAGATCGGCTCGAACGCGAGCCAGTAGTCCTCATCGGGCGACGCGATCCACTCGAGCGCTTCGGCGGCTTCCTGGCGTTGGGTGGCCAGGGAAGATTCGGCGTGCCGAACCGCGCAACGCAGCGCGTCTTCCAGGATCGCGAGAGCAAGTCGGCTCTCCCCGGTCTCGAGTGAGTCGCGATGGTAGATCGGCGCCTGCCGCGGGTCGACGAAGACGAATTCGGGCCGAATTCGCTCCATTGCTGCGTCGATCTTGGCCAGGTCCCGGCCGTGGTCGGATGGGATCAATCGTGGAATTTCGTTGGTCATGGCTCCTCCCTAAATCTGTCAAAACTGTCACTATGAAAGCTTTATGGAAGAGTCAAGGCTAGAACCTATGTTGACAGAACTCTAAACTCCTTCAGAACTTGTATTTCGTGGAGGTCGCGGAATATCTGTCACCGCGGGATCTCGGGCGGGCCGTCGGCCTGTCGGAGTCGTCGGTGCGCCGCTGGGCAGACGATGGTCGCCTCAGGGCCGAGCGCACGGCGGGCGGGCACCGGCGCATCGCCCGAGCCGAAGCGGTGCGGTTCATACGCGAGACCGGTCTCGAGCTTTTGCGACCAGACCTCCTCGGATTTCCGCAGACGGAGGGCGTCGGTGGCGGGCCGCTACCCGCGGCAGACGCACTCGTAGGGGCTCTGCGTGCGTCCGATAGCGCCGGCGCTCGTCGGATGCTGGTATCGGCATTTCTCGACGGGGCGCCGCTGGCGGAGATCTGTGACGGGCCGGTCCGAATCGCGCTACGAGAGATGGGTCTGCTCTGGCGCGATGGACCGGAGGGCATCGCGCTCGAGCACCGGGCGGTCGACGTGTGCTTGCAGGCCTTGATGGAGATCCGCAGCGCGATTCCCGATCGGCGCAGTGCCCCGGTTGCGGTGGGCGGAGCCGTAGAGGGAGATCCCTACATCCTGCCGTCGATCATGACGTCGGTCGTCTTGGCGGATGTCGGTTTTCGCGCGTTGAATCTGGGGCCCCACGTTCCCAGTGTCGCGATCCTTGCCGCGGCGGAACTCTACGCGCCGGTTCTCGTCTGGCGGTCCGCCGGGATCTCCGGCGCGGGGCCCTCGTTGCGTCGAGAGGCGCGCCACCTGCGGACTCTCGCGCAGGGGCGGCGCCCGGATTTCGTCGTCGGCGGGCCGGGATTCTCAACGAGCGAGCTTCCCCGAGGCGGCGGCGTCCATCGGTTGCACTCGATGGCCGAGTTGGCAGGCTTCGCTCGCGCCGTTCTGTCGCAGTTCGGTCCCTGAGCGCGCCCGCCCGTTGGGCAGGGGCCGATCGCCTGCCAACGGGGTGGCCTCGATCGAGATACGGGGTCAGGCGGTCTGGTCGAGTCGTTCCATGACCGCGCGGACGATGAGAGGCCAGGCGATCGTCGCATCGGCCTTCACCTCGGCCCACCGGCCGCCTTCGCTCGCTGGGACGATCTTTCCCCAGCTCACGGACTCGCTGTAGCTACAACCCGAGAGTCCGCCCCACTCGACCGGCTCGGGGCAGATCCGGACCGCGTAGCGGTAGCGACACGGCGGATTGAACTGCTCCGGGACGCGCTTGCCGAGGATGTCGATGTAGGGCGCCACTTGCTGCGCCCAATTGCGTGGCACTCCCCCTCCGATCGTGAAGATCGCGTGGCGCTTTGCGGCGATGAAGCGCTCGTGGAAATCGTCGAGGTCGTAGAATGGATCGAAGGGGATGCGCGGTCGCGCCTGCAGTTTGCGTCGGTGATTATGCGTCGCGTAGTCGAGCCCGAGCTCGGAGTCGGTGAACGCCGGCACGTACACGGGCACGTCCTTCTCGTACGCGGAACGCAGAGGGCCCCGGCCTTGGTCCTGGGTGCTCAACATCTCGCCGATCATCGCGTTCAGCTTGTGGCTGCAGAGCGTGACGCCGTCGGGCACCGCGTCGAGGATGCCGTGTAGCAGGCGTTCGGTGTCGTCGAGGTTCTTTTCCAGCTCGAGGGTGTCGTAGACCCGGTTGTAGCCTTTTCGCAGCAACTCCTCGTCGGGCATCGACGGGTCGTGCTTGAAGTGCACCATGCCGGCACTCTCGACGAGGCCATGCGTCATGAGAGCGCCCGTCGAGACGATGGCCTGCACCCAGCCGCGATCGATCATTTCCGCGATCACGAGCCCCTGCTTCGCGACCGTCATGGCGCCGGCGAGTGTCATCACGACGAAGCAGTCCGGATCGCGAACCATCGCCTCCAAAACGTCGGCCGCCTCGCCCAGATTGCGTCCCCCGAAGGAGGTCCGGGCCATGCCGCGGACCAGATCATCGACCGAAGCGACTTCGGCCAGGTCGAGCGAGCGTACCGGCTCCAATCCGTCGCCGTGGCCGTCGGCCAACTGGTCGCGCAGCGGCGCCGATTCGGCTTTGTGCTTCGGTCCTGCTTCGTCGTTTTGGCTCATTGGTCTCCCGTGGCGTGCATCCCTTCCTCCTTATAGGAAGCTCAGCTGCCCGTCTCGTGCTGGTTCGGGTGGGAGTTGCCGGCGCGGCGGCAGCAGTTCTGGCGCGCGATCGGCCATGGCTTCCTCGAGCGCCGCGATGAGGCGGGGGGTGTGGATGTCTTCGGGTTGGTGCACGAAGAAGTAGGCGTCTTCGAGCCCCACGTCGAACCAACCCGCGAGGGTGTCGGCCCAGCTCTGGATGCGCTGGTAGTCGGTCTCGTGAAGGCGGTTTCCACCGAAGCGAATGACGACCCGGCGCGACGGAAGCGAGCCGTGCAGGACGTCGCGGCGTCCGGCCACGTCTGTGATGACGACCGGGAGGCCTGCCTCTCGCATCCAGTCGAACGCCTCGTCCGCGAGTCGCTGCTCGCGAAACCAGCCGTGATGGCGGAACTCGACTGCCGGTCGATGGCGCTCGGGAAGGCGCTCGATCATGCTGCGAATCTGCGCGCGCGACGCCGGCGAGACTTCGGGCGGGAGTTGAAGGAAGGGCAGGCCGACGCTCTCGCCGAGCACGTCGAGCGCGTCGGAGAACGAGGCGAGCGCTTCGTCGCGCGGCCGACCAGGCCGCGCGTGCGAAGCGTCGCGGGGTAGCTTCGGACAGAAGTGAAAGCCCTCCGGCACCGCCGCGCGCCACGCCTCGAGTCGCGCCGCGGACGGGATCGAGTAGAAGGTGGGGTTTAGCTCGACGGTTGGGAATCGGTGCGCGTAGTGTCGCAGGAAGTCCTGCTTCCGAGTCTTTGGTGGATACACCTCGCCGACCCACCCGGTGACGCCCCAGATCGGCGCGCCAATGAGCAGGCGTGGCCGTCGGGCGCGCTGCCCCCCGAGAGCGTCGGCCGTTCTCGGATCGGACGGCACCGCATCGAAGCGGACGTCGTCGGGGGAGGGGACACGGCCGAAGTGCATGGTTCTGAGGCACTTAGCCCGGACTCCTCAGGAGGTCACGCGATTGGGGGCCTACTCGCGGGATAGAGGGTCGTTCGGAGCCGTGCGCCAGATGGATCAGTACCCGACTGCAACCCTCGTTACGAACCACATCTTCTGGCACCAAGGGTGGTGTTCTTTGCGGCCAGTCCCGCGACCATACCCCAGACCGATTCGTTCTACTTTTGTCTCATTGACACCCGACCGACCTCGCTGATAGCTGCCGGAAATGCCTCGCACCCAAGCACTCCTCCTCTGCGCTGGTGTAAGCTTGCTTCTCGGATTTTGGCTGGGACGGTCGAGCAACGACGAATCAACGCAGGCGCGCGACGACGCTGAACATCTCTCCCCCGCGATCAACCTGCCACGCGACGTCTCGTTGCCAGGCTCCGGAAGTTCTAAGGCTGCGCGCCCCCGATCGCAGGTCATCGGCGTGGACGCCGGGCAGGAGTTGCAGGAACTTCGCATCCGCATGGCGGCAGTGCCGAGGCCCGCTAGGCCGAGGAGTGCCTCTTCGAAGATCGACCGGATCCTCTCGGCGCTCGCCGAGGGTTCTGGGGAGTCCGGCCAGTGGGACGAGTTGGTGAGATCTGAGCCGGAGCTGGAGCAAGAGCAAGTCCAGGAAATGGCTGACAAACTAATCATCGCGTTCGACGAGCGACTTCACGAGACCATGGGCGAGGAATCCGACAATGACTAGGGCATCTGCAACCCGACGCTTCTTCTTTGGCTTCTGCTCCGTTTCCCTCGCGATCGCGCTGGTCGTCGCACCCACGCGATCGGATGCGGTGCAGTTCGACACGACGTGTAGTGTCGCAGCGCAAGGGATCATCTCGGGCAACGACATCTTGGTGCAGAATCTGATCGGGCAATCCGTCGGAGTGACCGGAATGCTCGCGAATCTAGTGTGCTTCGTAGGTGACTCTCGGTGTACGTGCCTCCGCAGGGCAACCGACAGCGACCGAATCGAGAACGATCGGTTTGTGGAGGCGTTGGCCTCCGTGCTGGCAGGGTGCGCGTTCTCGTCGAATTCCGGGCGCCGCTACTCTGGCGTGATCCAGGAGGCAGCCTTAACCACCTGCCGCTAGAGAGCGACGCGTTAGAGCCTGCGACCTTGCGCGGGAGGCAGCTCCGCCGAAAGTGGTGGAGGGGTGCCGGAGCTGGCTCGATTGCGAGAGGCGAACGTTCGCGAGGGCTTCTTTGAGAAGGCGGATTTTCTCGTTGTGGCAGAACGGCTTCCCCTCCGACCCGCCCATTTTTCGCAGTGCGCCTTCCGGACTGGAATGAGGCGCGGCGAGATCGAGAAGCTGACCCGGGGCAGCAGTGGATCGGAAGCCCCCGCAGCTTGCGCTTGTAGGCCCGCTCTGGGCCATCATGTCTCGGCGAATCGCGGCTCGGCGCGCAGACCGCATCTGCATCTTTCATCGCCACTCGAAGCCTGTAGGGGACTTTCGGAAACGTTGGGAGAGCGCGTGCCACGACCTAGGGAGGTCGTCTACTGGTCGACTGGTTCACGGCCTGCGGCAGGCTGGCCTGAGGAATCTCACGCGCGGTGGAAAGCCACGGCCCGCGGCGAAGAAGATCACAGGGCATCTCGGCGCCGCGGTCTTCGAGCGCGATGGGATCGACACCGGGGACGATCTGAGGGACGCGGTGGCGCAGCTTACCACGTACGTCGAGGGACGACGGCGCGCGCGCCGAACCCAGCCACTTGGTTCACTGGCGCGAAGGCGCTGAGTCGTCTAGAAAGCGGACAGAAGACGGACAATCGGGGGGCGCTGGGCGAACTTCACGCACGCCAGCAACCCCCGAAAAGTCTCATGCGCGCCCGTAGCTCAGCTGGATAGAGCATCTGGCTTCGGACCAGAGGGCCGGCGGTTCGAGTCCGTCCGGGCGCACTCAAACGCAGCGGTTCCACGCCGCTGCCCCGGAGGATCGCGCGGAAACTCCGGGTGAAGAGCGGATCTCGATCAAGGATGAGGTGCCGCTTGCCCAACAAGAACCCGTCGAACCCATCGGTGAGGTGTCGCGCCATGTTCCTCATCCACGCGTCGTCGGCCTGGTTCGTGATCCCGGCGATGTGAACCTTGC
>JAJCZO010000013.1 GCA_029262355.1 Deltaproteobacteria bacterium | reverse complement strand
TCGTGTTCGCCCACAGGACTTCACGCGCACACGGACCCTGCCTTTCCCATCGGTCGTCGTGATCCTCCTCAACCTCTGCAAGAACAGCTTGCAGGACGAGCTGGACGGCTTCTTCAAGGCGACCCGAGAGCTTGCCGTGGCCTCGCGGGTGGCTTGGAAGAGCGCCTTCTCGCAGGCTCGCTACAAGCTGCACTCCTCGGCGTTCGAGGAGCTGAACGATCTCGTCATCGAGCGGTTCTACCGCACGAGGCGCGCACGACGATGGCACGGCCTGCGCCTCCTGGCAGGTGACGGTTCGACGGCCCGGCTTCCCGACACCGATGAGGTGCTGGAGCACTTGGGCGGCATGATTGCCGCCACGGGGCGGGCGCATGCCCTGGCCCGCGTCGTATCGGTCTTCGATCCGCTCAACCGCCTCACGGTGGCGGCCAAGATCGCGCCCTACGCGGCGGGCGAGCGCGAGCTGCTGGCCGAGCTTCTACCCCGCTTCGGGAAGCAGGACCTGCTGCTGCTCGATCGGGGATACCCGGCCTTCTGGCTCTTCGCGCTCTTGGTGCAAAAGCGGATTGGCTTCTGCGTGCGGGCCAGCGTCTCCTACTCCCCGGAGGTGACGGCGTTCCTTGCCTCGGGGAAGCGCGACGCCGTGATCACGTTCCGGGCCGGGGCGCATGCACGCCGCCAGTGCCGGGAGTGGGGCGCTTCGAGCCAGCCCTTGGAGCTTCGCGTCGTGCGGGTGGAGCTACCCGGCGGCGGCGTAGAGGTCCTGATCACGTCGCTGACCGATCGCCGTCGTTTCCGGCACCGCGAGTTCCAGGGCCTCTACCAGCTACGCTGGGGTGTGGAGGAGAGCTTCAAGGCGCTCAAGTGCCGGGTCGAGATGGAGAACTGGACCGGGAAGTACGCCGAAGCCGTGTACCAGGACTTCCATGCGAAGATCGTCACCACCAACCTCACGGCCGTCTTCGCCTCAGAGGCCCAGGTCGCGGTCGAGCGCCGCACGCGCAAGCGAGTCCTCTCCTACCGGGTGAACTTCGCCCATGCGCTCTCGAAGATGAAGGACACCGTGCTCTTGTTGCTCACTCGGCAGCGCCTCGATCACTACGTCGGCGCGCTTCTGAGACTGTACGCGGACACCATCGAGCCCATCAGACCCAACCGGTCGTATCCGCGACGACCGGGACCGAAGCTCCAGGGCTTCTTCCCCTGCTACAAGCCCGCTCACTAACCGCTAACTGAACGACATTGGCAACGCTCCAGCCACGTCGATGCCGACTCCGTATAGTGCGACTAGATCGGCGGCAGCCTCCTTCACGAGGGCCTCGAGCTGGGTTTCAAGGTGCTTTACCTCCCGATTCAGGTACTTCCATCGCTGCGTCAGTCCGCGCAGTACGCGCTGGGTGGCAGAGGCCGTGTCGGTCGGTAGGATGGCCCGAAGTCTCCGCGTTCGTTCGAGGAGGGCGGCGAGCGAGAGGTCGCGCAGCTTGGCCCGAAGTGGTTCCGGCGCGGTCGAGACCACTGCGTGGAGCTGGTTTGCAGCCTGCGTTCGCGCGCGTATTGCAGACCTGCGCTCAAGTCGCAGCAGCCGAATCACTTCCACCGCTCCATCCTGCGATTTCGGCACTCCATTCGCCGCCCCTGAGAGCGTTGCACGCGCTGCGGCCTCGGCGTCGGCCGGGTCGGACTTGCCATGTCGACGCCGGTCTTGGCGGTTCGGCCGGTTTACCTCCACGACGACCACCCGGCTTTCGCGGAGGTACCTGGTGAGCCCCGACCCGTACGAGCCGGTCCCCTCGACGCCTACACGATCGAGTTCGCCGAAGGTCCGCAACCATGTGAGCAACTCCTCGTACCCAACCCGAGAGGCCGGGAACGCGGCAGTGCCGAGCGCCACGCCGGTGGCATCGAGAGCCGCCGCCGTGTGGGTGTCCTTGTGGGTATCGACTCCGCCGGTGATTCGCCGAGTCTTCGCTGTCATGTCGATCATCGCCTGTGCCTCCAGTTGAATGAGGGAAGGCAAGACCCGATCGAGCCACCGACAGGACAGTAATGAGTGCCGCAACACGAGCTCCTATGAGGTCACGCGCCCGACCGGATCTAACCGCGCACCAAAGCAACGACGGCCGACAGATCAATGCAAAGACACTCGCGAGAGGTCGATCCCAAGCAGGGGTCAGGCTGCCGTGCCGTAGCACGCACCCATGTACTTACTATCCCAGCAATCGCCCTTCCGGCTCATGCTCGCGACGATGCCACGCACGGCGAGGGCGCGGCGGTAGTCGTCGCTCGTGTACGGGCTCCCGCGATCCGAGTGATGCATGAGGCCCGGGCCGGGATTGCGCTCGCGTAGCGCGTGATTAAGCGCGTCGAGGGCCAGCGTCGTGTCGTTCGCCTCGCTCGCCGCCCAGCCCACCACACGCCGGGCGAACAGATCGATCAGGGCGGCAAGGAACAGCCATCCTTCCCCCGTCCAGATGCACGTGACATCGGTCACCCAGACTTCGTCGGGTGCGCTTGCCTCGAAACAACGCTCCAGCAGGTTGGGCGCGATGGGATTGGAATGCTTGGAGTCGGTTGTGCGCCGGAATCGACGCTTCCTGCGCGCCTGGAGGCCCTTCTCCTGCATGAGCCGGGCCACACGCTTACGCCCCACCCGAGTCCCGCTCTCGTGCAGCTCGAAGTGAACTCGCGGGCTCCCGTACGTCTCACGACTCTTCTTGTGCACGGCCGCGATCTTCGTCGCCAACTGCTCATCGGCCTTCTTGCGCGCCGATGGCGAGCGCCCCAGCCAGGCGTAGAAGCCGCTGCGAGACACTTCCAGAACCCGGCAAAGCATCCGTACCGGGTAGGTGGCCTTCTCCGCATGGATGACACGAACCTCACGTGCTCTCTTTCACGAAGAAGGCCGTGGGCTTTTTTTAAGATTGATCTTTCCATCTCCAGCCGCTTCACCTCTCGGCGCAGCCGCCGCAGCTCCTCGCGCTCCTCGGTCGTCAACGCTCCCGGGGGACCCTTGCCCGCATCAACCTCCGCAAGCCGAACCCATTCCCGAACTGCCGTCGCGGTCAGATCCAGGTCCTTCGCGACCTTCCCAACGCTGCGGTCTCCGACCGCGCATAGCCCCACCACCTCCGCCTTGAACTCAGGCGTAAACGCTCGCCGCTTCCTCTTGGTCTTCGTCATGGATCACTCCTGGCGCTTTCTCGCGCCTTCTTGAGTGTCCATCAACCCGGGGGAGGACCAGACAGACCACGCGGGTGTCTCATTTTTTTTCCGAAAGACCCACTCCACTCCCAGAGTGCCCGACGGACAGCTGAAGGAGGTCATTACTTTTCTTCGGTCGGGCAGGCGCAATGCGTCGCTCTCTGCATTAGCGCTGCCCTCTCTGCCAACGATGGTGAGACACCTCCCCCCGGTGGAAATTACAGTAGGGCGGTGGAAGGTAATGATCCATGGAGAGAGGCAAGGATGGGATGGAGTTGAACGGGTTGGCGGCCCCCGAAGGGGAGGCC
>JAJCZO010000012.1 GCA_029262355.1 Deltaproteobacteria bacterium | reverse complement strand
TCCGTCGACGAGCACTGGATCGCAGCGCCGACGTTGCCGGCGTGGATCACACCGGGAATGCTGAACACGACTCGGCTCTCTCCGGTTCCGAACAAGAGATCGGGAGCAGGGTCCCCAATCGTAGCGTGCGCCGTGCACGCCGGCTCAAAGCCGAGCGCGGCACCCAAGAGGGCGACGGCGACCATTGAGCGCACCTTGAAGGTTCCGTTCCACATATTCTTCCGTCCACGGGATGCGACGAGCGTGGCGGCAGCGATCTTGAGCTTCTTCATGGAACGATCCCCCTACAGCGACCTATCGTAGGCACCGAAATTGGCACCCGCCCAAGAGGCTCTCAGTCGGCTGTGTGGGGAAGACTACGGGCCGATTCTCCACCAGTCATAAGCTGGCGGTAAGCTTTCGGTAAAACGGCCCCGTCATATCAGACGAACGAGGCCCGCTTGCGGCGCTTCCTGCCGTTCAGCAAGACCTCAGCGAGCGCTACGAGCCGGTCTTGTCCCCGAACACCTCGATAGGCTTCGGGTCTGGCGGCCTTCCCATTTCTCTCCTCCCGTGTGCAGGTCATCTGAAGCTCCCCGCCGGGGCGATTCTTCTGCACCTGGACTACGCCGCTGCACGCGGCGTCGGCGCGATGCGCGCCCAGCGTCCTTCTCCCAAGGTGTTCCCAGCTCCTACCAACGTACGCCTTCCGCCCAACGCCGACTTGACAGTCCATGGTACAATTCTCGCTGTTCATCAAGAGACCCTGAGCCGCTGCGGCACACTCGCCTTCAACTACAAACAGATCGACAGGCGCGATGCTTCGCTCGACGGCCCCCACCTTGGAGTGAGTCCGCCTCCGACGCGATGGGGCAATCATCGAGGACTTCTGCCGTGAGAACCCCGGTCGCGTCCACTTCCTGGTCGTCTACGCGGTCAACCGCTCCGCTCGCAACACACTGGATCACGCCCACATCCTGTATCTTCCGCGAAAGCAGGGCGTCACGCTCCGTTCGGCTACGGCGTCCTGTCCGAAAACCCGGCCCACACGATTTCGGAGCTGTTCTGGTGAGATGCGGGCGCATGACAGGGCCAGGTTTCGGCCGGACACCGGAGCGTACACGGTCGTTCACGAGTTGCGCGAGCCGAGCATGCGGGTCCATCCTGCTCGCGGATGCCCTCCGCCCCAGCACTGCAATTCCTCCTCCTGACCTTCGCCGGGTGGGTGAATCGTCGGCAACAGGATGTCATCGCGTAGCTGATCGAGGAGAACCGTGTCCTGCGCGAGCAGCTCGACAAGCAGCTCGGTGGTCGACGCATACGATTCACCGATGACCAGCGCCGCCGTCTCGCGGCCAAGGGGAAGCTCCTCGGACGTAGGCTGCTGCAAGAGTATGCGGGACTGGTCACGCCGGACACGATCCTGCGCTGGTACAGGAAGCTGGTCGCCCGTCGAAACCGCCAGAGACTGCGGCTCTGGTGGTCCAGCTCGCCTGTGGTGCACTCGCTCGCCGAGACACTGGATCGATCGCTCGGCGGCGCAGTGGAAACCCGAGCCGACGGCGAACTCTCGAAAGAGCAAATCGAGAAGCTGCGAAGTCTCGGGTACGTCGTGCCCTGAGCGAGAGCGGCCGACAGCTTCCGGCTCTACGGAGGACACCCCACAATCGCCGCGTTCTTCCCTTTGAACTTCTTCCCATCGCTGCCATCTGCACCATCAGGCGGAAACGACGAACAGAACTTGTACAGCCCCATGTCGAGCACTGCGTGCACCGTTCCTTCGGGCGTCCCCACTTCGAGATCGTAGGGGAAGTCGGTCGTCTCGCCCTTCCCTTGGCACTTCACCGAGATGCTCTTCTCGCCCTTCACGAGCACGGACTTGCACGGCCCCTCGTCGAGCTGGCTGTCGCGGTAGCGATACGATCTCTTGGAGACCTGACCGGGTTTCAAGCCTCCAAGAGCGAACCAGTTCTCGCACGGCAGATCGATCACCCCAGAGTCGTGGCCGCTCGTCAGGCTGAAGAACTGGACGGTGGCCTTCACAGTTCCGATGGGGTCGCCGTTACAGCGCGGGTCACTCGTAGTACCTCGTAGGGGCGAAACTATCTCTGCCCCCTTCGCCTTCCATTTCACAAGGTTCTTCTCGGGGTCGTCAGGAACCTTGTTCGCGATCACCAGGACCTTGCCGAAGACACCGATCTCCTGCTCGGCGGGCGTCTCGACCTGGAAGCGTTGGGCCTTTGCGTAATCGGCGGCATCCTTCCAAGCGACGATGAAGTCGCCGTTCGCGGCGGCTGCCACGTCGGGACCGTACCGACGGCCCATCGGGCTGATCTCGAAGACGCTGCTGAGGGCGTTGCCGTCCAAGTCGAACCGCTTCCCCATAACAGGACCGTTGTTCCAGACCACGACGAAGGAGTCACCGCTCGCCGCCACGGCAGGGTAGTAGCTCGGATCGTCATGGACGAAGAAGGCGTCCGTGACGGGAACCCCATCGGGCTCGAAAATCCGACCGGCCAGATAGTAGTCGACCCACACCACCATGAACCTTCCATCAGCCGCGTGTGCGATGTCCGCACCACTTCCGGATGAGTACTCCGACGGCCCCACGCCGAACTTCGGACCTACTTCCTTGCCCTTGTCGTTGTAGATCTGAGCGCGAAGAGATCCGCCAGCCGCGTAGTAGTAGTCGTAGTACTCATCCTCGTACACGACGACGAACCCGCCAGAGGGATCTCCGCTTGCCGCGAAGTTCCCGTACTGCCCCTGGTAGTACGCGGTGCCATCGTTCACCCGAAAGTAGCTTCCCTTCGGCTGGCCCGACGCGACGATCTTTCGAGCGAATGTACTCTCATCACTTGCGTAGTCGCCCGGCACCCCCGACTTGTCGTACCCCTCCCACGCGACGGCGAAATCGCCATTGCTGAGCGATGCGACCTCGGGGTTTGAAACCTGATCGTTTCCGACCCAGGCATGGACGTACGTCGTCGACGAGTCCTGGATCGTGAACAGGCCGCCGCTGACACCGTTCGCGTCGCTTCGGCGGGTGAACACGCAGGGATCACCTGCGCACGTCGCAGCGCCCAGGCTTTCGTCTTCGGCCGTGTACACCATCATGAAGTTGCCAGCCGCATCCGCTGCCACTCCGGCCATGTTTATGGCTCTTGAGCCGCCCGCCGAGATCTCGTGTCCGGGGCCACTCACCTGGAACTCGGGCAGAAACTCATTCCCGGCTGCGTGCCACCGGCGTCCGAAGACCAACCCTGTGACCGGCTCCTCCCAGACAACCATGAAGTTACCGGCTGGATCGGACGCCACCCGAGGGACCGTAGCGATGCGGCCAGAAGAGGCGTCAATCTCCGGTCCGACCTTGATGGGGTCTGGAATTCCCCCGGTTTGATGGACCGTTTTGCTATGCCGCCAACGCAGCGACCTGCGCCTTAAGCTCGAACTCGATCGGCGTAGCGTAGCCGATCGACGAATGTCGCCGACACGGGTTGTAGAAGCTGTCGATGTAGTCCG
>JAJCZO010000011.1 GCA_029262355.1 Deltaproteobacteria bacterium | reverse complement strand
CGCACGGTTCGATGAGAGGGCGCTGGAGACGGAGTCACGGAGCGGACTGAGGCACCGACGTCGTCCCGAAAGGGGTCGGACAACAGCTACTCCCCGCATCCTACGGCCACCGCGCCAGCGTCCTACTCTACTCGAAAACCCCCGTCCGACGCGAACCGGCGGCGGGCTCTACGGGCGACCAGGAGCGCACCAACGGCTTGGTCTCAGCCCCGGGACAGAAGGTCGTGCGCGGACGCCGCCGATCAGGCCGCCTTGGTGAAAGAACTATTGGGCTGAGTCCGGTTCACTCTTACACCGAGTCGACATCGCCGCCCGGTCGCGGCGCTGAGCGCGTGCATACCTGATTTCGGACCGAGCGCGGCCGTCGATATCTACGCGGAACAACTCCGTTCTCTCGCATCGCGATCTGGCCGCAGGATCTTGATCCCATCCTCTCATACCCCGTCCCGGCCTTCCTTGCTGTTTCCCTTGGTCTGACGCACCTTCCGATCCCCGGTGGCATCAATGCCGAGGGTGGGCGGACGCCGGTGCGCAGTCTTCGATCTCGTAGGAGCGGTCGGGAGGGGTTGAGGACGAGGACCCATGCCTCTTCAGAATCTGGGCGAGCGCCTCGCTCACCTGTGGGGACTCGAGATCCGTGTGTGCCGCCTCGAGCACCTGGGTCGATGCGGCCCCGTCGAGGAGGGCGCTTTCCAGGGAGACCACGCCGTCGGTTCCGTCTCCGCCGTCTCCGGCAATGACGTGGAAGGGGACGCGATCGTCGACCGGGATCTCGGCCAGTGTCGGAAAGAGCGGATAATCCGATCGCAGCGCGCGAATGCTGCTCGGGCCGCCCTTGGAGAACATCTCTCGGAACGCGGGTCGCACTCCCTCCGGATGCGACTCCATGACGCTCTGGAACAGAGTCGTGAAGGCATTTGGGAGGGAGACGAGCGTGATGCCCAGCCCGGCGAACCAGCTGTCCGCCACTTGGCTCCCTCGGTGCGGACTCATCACGAATACGGCTCGGGTGACGAACGGGAGCGGCTCGAAAATGAAGATCTCTTTCAGGACCCGCCGTTGGTCGTCCGTCACGCGGAGCGCCCCCGGAGGCACCTCGAACACCCGATCCCAGAGCGCGCGTTCCGTCGTCTCGACGGTCGTCTTCACTAGCATCCCTCCCATGCTGTGTCCGACGAGCACGGTGTCTTGCTGGGCGGGTTCGTCGGCCTTCTTGCGGAGATCTCGTCGCGCGGCGACAAGGGTGTCGCGGAACTCACGCGCTGCCCACAGGTAGGGCGTGCCGGTGGGGTAGAAGTAGTGCCAGACTTGATAGCGACGCCTCAGCTCCGGCGTTCCGAAGATGGTGTTCGTGAGCTCGCGCCAGGCCATCGGGCTCGAACCCAGTCCGTGGACCATCACGAGCGGTGTCTTCTCGGGGTCGTAGGGTTCGAGAAGGAAGAGTCCCCGGCGTTTCTCCGAGAACGGGTCGAGGATGGCGAGTCGACCGGTGGAGACGAGGCTCGTGTTGTCGAGAAGCCGGGCGAAGGGGGCCGTGAAGTCGGCCGCAAGAGGCACGGCACCGTCTGGAGTGGCGACCGACTCGAACTGCCGAGGGTCGATGAAGGAGAGGACGGCACAGCCGGGTGTTCGAAAGGAGAGCACCGCGGTCGATGGAGCGTTGTCGCCCTCGGGAGGGAACTCTGCCGCGCCGATCGCGGCGCGTGGGCTCTGCTCGACGGAGAGCGGGACGCCGATCCCGTCGCGTTCGTATCGACGCGAGAGCCCGGAGAATTCGACGGCGTCCGCCGGCACCCACGCGAGCTCCGCCGGTGCTCCGGACGACTGTAGTCCCGCGCTCTCGAATGACTCCCGTTCGTCCGGGAGTCGGCGAAGGATCTCGTAGAGGAAGGCTCGCCGTCGCGAGGTGCTCCCGGACGCCGAAGCGCTCTCGGCCGCAGCGAGGAGCTCGGCCGCGGAGAAGGCGGACATGCGCTCGGCAGGTGGGTCGGCCGGCGTACGCACGAGACGTGTGTCGACCGGGTTCGCGCAGGCGACGAGGGTCAGGAGCACTACGAGAATCAGAGATCGCACCGGGACTGAGTCTGCCGGGCGGAGGACGAGGTGTCGAACAAGGTCGTTGGCCTCATCGGCGTGACGATGCTCCTCGGCCGCGGCCGCCGTGAGCGACAACGCGGAATGCTGGGCCAGCGAGGTTTGGATCGCGGGGCGCCGCACCGCGTTTCCGACGACGGCAGCCGGGCGACCGCTCCTTCCTTGACGGAGAGAACGCATCCCTCGGGATTGAGCAGATGGGTTCCCGCCGTGGCTCGGCTGCCAATCCATCGCCGTCGTGTCCATCGTCGCGCGTCGGCGCATGTCTCCGTTCAAGTCAGGCACCTCTCGCGAGTGCGCCCGTACCAGGCGCCAGGGCAACGGGTTTCGTGTCGTCGCGCCCAGGGGGGCGGCGAAGGGAAGGTCTCGCCATGGAGATCCGTCGGTGTAAGCTCGAGGTATCTCCGTCTGATGGAGCATCAAGGGCGATGATACCCACCAAAGGAGCGAAACCCCATATCGAACACATCAGTTCCGAAGTGGCCGGCTCTCCCGAAGGAGGCCTGGCTAGATACCATCAATACGCTGCACCGCTGGACCCAGATCGTCGGGAAGGTGCGCCTCGCCCAGTCGCCCTGGGTGAACCACTCGTGGCACGTGACGCTCTACGTGAACGCACGGGGGCTGACGACGTCCCCGATTCCGCACGGCCGCCGCGTCTTTCAGGTCGACTTCGACTTCGTGTGGCATCGGCTCGTTATCTCGACGTGTGACGGCGAGGTGCGCACGCTCCCGCTCGAGCCGCAGACCACGGCACATTTCTACGCACGGCTGACCGATACGCTCGAAGAGCTCGGACTGGGGGTTCACATCCACCCGCGCCCCAACGAGGTCGAGAGCGCCACGCCGTTTGCCGAGGACACGCAGCACAGCGACTACGATGCCGAAGCGGTCGCGCGCTTCTGGCGAGCCCTCTACCGGATCGATTCGGTGTTCAAGGACTTCCGCGCGCGCTTCATCGGCAAGGCCAGCCCCATCCACTTCTTCTGGGGCAGCTTCGATCACGCCGTGACCCGCTTCTCCGGACGCCCCGCGCCCGAGCACCCGGGAGGATTCCCCAACATGCCCGACCGGATCACGCGCGAGGCCTACTCGCACGAAGTCTCGAGCGCAGGTTTCTGGCCCGGTGGGGACGCCGGCGAGGCGATCTTCTACTCGTACGCCTATCCCACCCTCCGCGGGCTTCGCCGAATCGAACGTGCTTTCGTCCGCGGCGACGTGGAGTGACGAGCTGGGTGAGTTTGTGCTCCCGTACGACGCCGTGCGCACGGCGCGCTCGCCTGAAGACATGCTCCTCAAGTTCCTGCAAAGCACGTACGAGGCCGCGGCAGAGACCGCGGGGTGGGACCGGGCCGCCCTTGAGCGCGGCTTCGTTCCTTGACGAAGAAGCGAAGAGGTTCCTGGTCCGCTCCACATCACCCCCAAGAGCGTAACAGTCCGCCGTAGCCCGCCTGTCGCGGCGACGTAGGTCGTGAGCAGCGTGATCGTTTCGAAAGGAGATCATGCTGATGACGGGAGCACGGATACGAGAGCAGGTGGCGGCGCTGGGGCGGCGGAGGCGCGGGGAGCGGATTCCAGCAGAGCTTCGCGCAGAGATCGCGGACTATGCGCGCGGTCGACGCGCCGATGGTGGTCGAGTGCGGGAGGTCGCGGCCGAGACCGGAGTGTCGCCGGAATCGATCCGGCGGTGGACGGTGCGAGCGAAGGCCACAGAGCCTGTCGCGCTGCCGGTGCACGTGAGCCGCGATGAAGTCTGCGCGCAGATCGCCGTCGTGACACCGAGTGGGGTGCGCATCGAAGGTCTGGAGGTGGAGCAGGCCGCCGAGCTCGCGCGCCGACTCGGGTGATCGGCAGCACTCGAAACCTATCGGTGTGGGCCTACCCCGTCGTGTCCGGAAACCCGGCCCACGCAGTTCTTCTTGATGAAGACTTCCCGTGCGCGACGATACCGCCGAGGATCCTGCGCGTCGACGTTGCCTCGGTGAAGTGTGTCGGTGATCCTGCCACCCGATGCCACCGGCCACCTCGCTGCACTTCCTCCTGTTGACTTTCGCTGGATGGGTGAACCAACGTCAGCAGGACGCAATCGCGTACCTCATGGAGGAGAACCGCGTTCTCCGCGAGCAGCTCGGTGGTCGGCGCATGCGCTTCACCGACGGCCAGCGTCGTCGCCTTGCTGCCAAGGGGAAGCTGCTTGGCCGGAAGCTGCTGCAGGAGTACGCCGGTCTGGTGACACCGGATACGATCCTTGGCTGGTATCGGAACCTCATCGCGAAGAAGTACGACGGCAGCGCTCGTCGCGGGCCGGGTCGGCCTTCGAAGCCAGTGGAAACTGCGGCACTGGTCGTTCGCTTGGCTCGAGAGAACCCGGCCTGGGGATACACGCGTCTTCGTGACGTCATGCGCGGCCTGGGGCACGAGATCGGCCGGACTACTGTCGCAGCGATCCTCGCAGACCATGGAATCGAACCTGCGCCGGCGCGGGGCAGGAAGACGTCGTGGAAGACCTTCCTCAAGGTCCACTGGGAGGTTCTCGCTGCCATGGACTTCTTCACGGTGGAGGTCGTGACGCCCGGCGGGTTGGTCCGATACTCAGTTCTGTTCGTGATGGAGCTGAGGACGCGCAGCGTTCACATCGCTGGCATCACCGCCGAGCCGAACGGCGTGTGGATGAGGAACATGGCGAGGCATCTCACCGACGGCTTCGACGGGTTTCTGTTGGGCAAGCGCTACCTCATCCTCGACCGGGATCCCCTGTTCACGAGGGGTTTCCGCGACATCCTGCGGGGCAGTGGCGTGGAGCCGCTGCGGCTCCCTGCGAAGAGTCCGAATCTGAAGGGCTACACTTCACACTGCACCTCCTCCGTAGGGTTCGATGGGACCGCTGGAAAGCGCCGTCGCTCCGAGAGCTTCCAGCCCTGGCTCTTGACGGGTGGAGCGTCGCCGGGATGTTCGTAGAGGCATTCGTTCTTGTCGTTGTAGGCATGAGCGCGCAGCAAGCCTCGGTTGCGCCAAATTTTCACTGTCTGAGGCGACACGCCAAGCAGCTGGGCGATCTCGGCCCCGGTGAGCATGGCGGCGTCGCTGAGCCGATCGCGTCGCTTCTTGAGCCCATAGCTACGGCGTACACGCTGCACCATGAGGGCATTGAAGCGCTTGCCCTCGCCCGAGACGAGGCCGCGCGCATTTAGGATGGCGGCGATCTGCTGCTCGGTGTGGTGGTCGAGCAAGGCATCGATCTCGGACACGACTTGCTCGGGCATCTGTCGAAGCTCCCATGCCCGGGGCGCAAGGGGCAGCGTGAAGCTCCGAGTCGCGCCGCCGCGGAAGCGCACGCCGACGCCGATCTCCTTGTCCTTTCGCAGCGTGACGTCCTCGATGAGCAGCCGCACCATGCGCTTGCGCTCGCGCTGGGGTGTTCGCGGATCGCTCCATAGTCGGGGGAAGTCGGTGGCCAGGGCGAGGATCTGCGCGCGTTGCTCCTCGCCGATCTCCGGATGATCCGCGGCCCGACGTCGCTCGAGCTCCTCCTGCGCCTGGTGGAGTCCACGCAGCTTGTCGTTCCACTCGGCCTCGAGCACGTCGACGACGAGACGGTTTCCCGGGTCGACCTCCATGAAGCGGCGCCGGGCCAAGTCGGCCTCCTGGCGAGCTCTCTCCACCCGCTGGCGGCGCAGCGCATCGGCCTCGTGGATGCGCGCGTCGAGCTCGGCCTGGACCTCGAGCGCGACCTCGAGCGTCACCGGCGTGACCGTCTCGACGAGCAGGTCGCCAATGGCCGCATCGATCCCGACGCCCGGGATCGACTGGCACTTGGGACTGGCGGAGTTGATGCCGTCGCGTTGGCAGACGTACTCGGGCCACTGATCGCCGCGGCGCGTGTGGTAGCGGACGGTCATCGGTCTCCCGCACCAGCCGCAGAGCACAAGCCCCTGGAGCAGCGCCGGTCCTTCGCGTGGCGGGCTCTTGCGTCGCTCGGCTCCGTGGGCCTGGGCATTGTCGCGCAGTCGCTTTTCGTTGGCCTCGAATCTCTCCCAGGTGATGTAGCCGGGATGCGCGTCGGGGAGCAGCACCGTCCACTCCTCGCGCGGCAGCATCTCGACCACGACAGTGCCGCCCACGCGCTTGCGCGTGCGGTGGCGACCGAAGCAGAAGGCGCCGGCGTAGCGCGGATTGTGCAGCACGCCCAGGACGCGCCAGTGGCGCAGCGACTCCCACAGCAGCTCGCCCTTGTGTGGCCCCGAGCGCGGGCGGCGAGGAAACCGAAGCCCCTGCTCGCGGAAGTGGCGCACCGTCGCCGAGGCCGAGCCCGTACGCTCGAAGGTCTCGAAGAGGAGCTCCAAGCTCTTCTGGACCTGGCCGTCGGGATCCAGCACCGCCTTGCCCTGCGGATCGTAGACCAGGCCCACGGGCAGCGGGGTGCGTAGCGCACCGCGGCGCGCTTGGTTCAGGATGCCGCCGCGCAGCCGGGCGCGCAGCACGTGCAACTCCGCCTCGCTCATCGTGCCCTTGAGCCCAAGCAGGAGTCGGTCGTTGAAGTCGCTCGGGTTGTAGACGCCGTCCTCGTCGAGGATCAGCGTCTCGGTCAAGGCGCAGATCTCTAGCAACCGGTGCCAGTCGGTGGAGTTGCGTGCCAAGCGCGACACCTCCAGCCCGAGCACGATCCCGACGCGCCCCATGCCGACCTCGCCCACGAGCTTCTGAAAGCCCTCGCGATCCACACCCGAGGCCCCCGACTGTCCCTGGTCCGAGTCGATGACGATCACGCGCTCGATGGGCCAGCCCATGGCCACCGCCCGCTCTCGCAGCGCGTACTGGCGGCGCGTGCTCTCCGTGTTCTCAAAGACCTGGCGTACGGTGGACTGCCGCACGTACAGGTAGGCGTCGCGCCGCAGGTGGTTCGCGGTCACCTTCTGGTGGGCGTTGCCTGTCATGCGTGCATCTCCCGTCGCACGTGGATAAGCGCCATGGCCGCCAGCACGTGGACGACCTCCGCGCTGGCTTCGTCGGGCAACGCTCCAGCCTCGACCGGCCCGTCCAGCGGCAGCGCTGGCGCCGGGAGCATCGACCACTGCTCGATCCAAGCCGCCAGCCCATCGCGCACCAGCACGACCAGCCCGTGGCGGCCGGCCAGGACCAGATGGCTCACCGCGTGGCTGCGGAGCTCCTCGTAGCGCGAGGCATGTGTCCCCGCAGTTTCGCTCGGCGTCGCCACACCCGCGGACGTCATCGCCGCCGTTTTTTTTCCTGTCGAGCCAGGGCTCTCTCGATGCTGCGCGGATGCACCGAAATCCCGAAGCGCTCCTCGACCAATCCGACCAGCTGGGCCGTCCCCAGGGTCGGCTCCTCTTCGAGCGCTTCGCCCAAGGCCTCGACCACCTCCTCGGATAGCTTGTGAGCCCGGCGCGGCCCGGGCTTGTGGGGCAACAGCGCCGGCAGGCCGCCCTGCTCGTAGGCCACCTGCGCCTTGGAACTCCCCCGGTTTGATGGACAGTTTTCTTATGCTGCCAACGCAGCGATCTGCGCCTTCAGCTCGAACTCGATCGGCGTAGCGTAGCCGATCGACGAGTGCCGCCGACACGGGTTGTAGAAGCTGTCGATGTAGTCCT
>JAJCZO010000010.1 GCA_029262355.1 Deltaproteobacteria bacterium | reverse complement strand
ACCACCATCAGGCCGTTCATGATGGTGCCGGCGTGAGCCGTGGCCCAGCCGCGCGGAGTGCCGGGAATCTCCACTGCGATCGCAGGAATGGGCCAGATGTCGACCGCTTCCAGGAGGGAGAACCCCAGTACGAAGCCGAAGAGCATGCCGGCCATCATCACGAGGAGGCCGTTCCCGAGCATGAGAGCCTGCAGTCTCTTGGTCTCCGGGTCCATTGCGCCCTCCTTCGGTTGTGAAGCCGCGCGACCGTATCAACAGAAGCCAGGCGCGGGAAGGCGGCACGCCTCGATCCGGCCGAGCGTGCGTTGTTTAGGGGAGCGAAGCCTGGCACTATCCCCAGCGAGGCCAAGGTGGGCCTCGAGAGGAGACAATCGATGATTCGCGGGAATGCTCTTGGGTGGATGGTGGCCGTGCTGATCGGCGGGACTTTGGTGTCGGGGTGTATGGCGATCGAGCGCGACAACGCGCTTCAGACCGAGCGCACCCTCGCCGCAGCCGGGTTCCAGATGAAGTTCGCTGATGACTCGTCGAAGCTTCAGAGCGCGGGCGGTCTACCGCAGCGCACGTTGGTGCCCCAGTCGATGGACGGTGAGACTCGGTTCGTCTACGCGGATGCTGAGTTCTGCAAGTGCGTGTACGTCGGCACGGAGCGCGCTTATCAGCACTACGAGAAGCTCGCCATCCAGCAGCAGATCTCCAATGCGCGACTGTCTGCTGCGGAAGCGCAAGAGAGTGCCTCGATGAACTGGGGCATGTGGGGCGGTTGGGGGCCTTGGTACTGAGCGTTCCGCCGCGTCGATCCGCTCGCGTCGGATCTCGGCGGGGGCACACCGACTCCGTCGGCGGCTAGGCCTCGCCGTCGATCGTTCGGAGGAACTCGCTCAGTCCGTAGCCGACCTTGCCGTCGAGGTGCCATTGCGTCATGCCCTCGCCGATCTGGGTCGTCATGCCGCCGCGGCGGTTGCGCAGCGGGATGAACCCCAGCACCTTGCCGTCGATCCGAAGCTCTTCGCCACTCTGAGTCTTGACGTCGGCGCGCACGGTGCGATGGAACGGCGCGCCGTCTTCGTACTCGGCCGTGACCTCGGCCCAGACCAGAGGCTCGAGCTCGTCGCCGCGGATCATGACCCCGCCGCGCCGGACGTTGTCAGCGTCACGTTGAATCACCGAAACCATGAAGCCGAGGTCCGGCCCGAAGTTCATCGTGAGCCACTCGTACGACGCGATCGATTGCCAATGCCTCGGGCCCCAGGAGTGGTCGCGAAGTCCGTAGCCCGAGAGATCGATCGTTTCCCCATCGACCTTCAACGTGCCTGAGACCGCCATGTGTTGCTCATAGTGCGCCTTGCCGAATTGCTGCTCCGCCGGTCGATCGGTTTCCTGCTTGTCCTTCGAGCCGCCGTACATCGCCCCGACCGCGTCGTGGACGAGATCGAGTTCGATTTTCTTCGCCGGATTCTGCGTGAAGGCAGCCTTTGGGTCGGTGAGGGCTCGCGGTTCCTCGAGGTCGAGCACGGAGCCGCGATAGACGGTGCGGAGCTTTTGTGCCGGTTCGATCACTTCGAACTTGAGGCCCCCCGCGTCGAAGGCATCGTTGTTCGCGATCTCGGCGCGCTTGAACATGAACATCGCCGTGCCGTTCGGCCGGTACAGCGCCACTGTCATCTCGGCCCGGCCTTCGTTCGCCCGGTTTCCAAGCCGTACGAAGCCCCCCATCTGCTTCGTCGTGTCGAAGAAGTTGAAGTACATCGACTCGTTGAAGTTCGTCTCCGTCCCGAGCGGGTGGGTGTAGTCGTCCTCGGGAACGAGGTTTCCGATGATCTTCGCCATGGTGCTTCTCCGTAGATGAGGGCGGGGGAAGGCCGCACGGCTACTTTCGGGGTGGCTGGGCCGTGTTGTCAAACTACGCGTTCCCCCACGACGACCCGTTCGTGTTGACGCGGTGGCACTCGTTTCGGAGAGTGGCCCGGATGTGGGGATGGGGAGCGGCCCTCGGGCTGGCAGTGATCGTGCTCGGCGGGTGCACGCCGAGGCCAGACTCTCTGACCGTCGCAATGGCGTTGCTTCCCGGAGAGCTGGCGTCGTACCGGGAGATCGTCGCAGACTTCGAGCGAGACTCGGGTCTGCGCGTGGTGATCGTTCCGCAGCAGTACCCCGACATCCGGCGCGCGCTCGCGGCCGAGGCGGCAGCGGGGAAGGGTACGCTCGACCTTGTGGAGCTCGATGTGTACTCGCTCGCGCCGGCGGCGAAGCAGGTCTCGATCCTGGACACCGCGAACTTCGCGGGAGAGGTTGGTGCGCTCGAGCCGGAAACCGTCCGAGCCGGTACGATCGATGGCCTGCGCTTCCTTCCTCATCGAGTGTCGTGGCAAGCACTCGTCTACGATCATTCGGTGCTCGGGGCGCCGCCGGCCACGTGGGCGGACGTGCTCGCGATCGCGCGTGCGCATCCGGGCAAGATCGGGTTCAAAGGGGCACTCTACGAAGGCCTCACCTGCGACGTGCTGCCCTTCGTTTGGTCCGCGGGGGGCACGGGCGCCGTTCTCGACGATGCCGGGGCGCACGCGGCGTTCCGCTTCTTTGCCGAACTCGCTCCGTACGTCGATCCGCGGAGCGCCGTGTTCAAGGAGGCGACGATCGCCGAGGCCATGGCACGGGGCGAACTCGTGATGCATCTCAACTGGCCTTTCGTGATGTCGCTATACGCGAGCGAGGATTTGGCGCCGGAGCGTTTCCGCGCCGCTCCTCTGCCGAACGGCCCGGCGGGGCGGGCGACGGTGCTCGGCGGCGGCTACGTGGCCATCCCGACGAACGCGCCACATCGCGACGATGCCGTCGCATTGGTCCGGTTTCTGTTGTCGAAACCAACCCAGGAACGCTTCGCGCGCGAGCTCGGATGGTTCTCTGCGCGGCGGGACATTCCGTTCGGTGGCGGGGCGCCTCTCCTCGACGGATACGCCGAAATGAGCCGCGAGGTTCGTCCCCGACCGGAGCGCGCCGACTATCCGGAGATCAGTCGTCAATGGCAGCGCGCGTTCCGCCGCGTCGTGTTCGACGGCGTCTCGCCGCAGCAGGCGTTGGACGAGGGTCAGGCGACGCTCGATCAGGCGGCCTCGGCTCGTGGAGCGGCCGGATGAGGGCGTGGTTTCTCGCCGTGCCGCTCGTCGTGTATCTCGCGGTGTTCCTCGTTTTTCCCGTGGGCGAGGCAGTCAGGCTCGCATTCACCGACTCCGTGTCGGGGACGTTCCCAAGCCTCGAGAGCTTCCGGACGATCGCGGACGATGGCCTCTTCTGGAGAGCGCTCAGGGTGAATCTCGCGCTGCCCTTGTTGGCGGTGGCCCTCGAGCTCGTTGCCGGACTCGGCCTGGCGTTGCTTTTCGCTGAGCGGCTGCCGGCGCGTCGACTCCTGCGCGCGGCCGTACTGCTGCCGTTCGCATTGCCTGAGATCGTCTTCCTTACGATCCTGCGCAGCATTCTGACGCCGCGCGGTTACTTGAGCGGCGCGCTGGTGGGACTGGGAGCCCAGCCGGTCGATCTCCTGGCCCCGGGCACGTTCGCGAGCTTCGTTTCGGTGGCGCTCGTGGATGCGTGGCGCACGACGCCGCTCGTCTTCCTGATTCTCCTGGGCGCACTGGTGGCCATCCCGGGAGAGATCGGACAGGCGGCTCGGGTAGATGGGGCGTCGGCCTGGCGTCGCTTCTGGCACGTGACGCTGCCGCTTTTGCGGCCGGCGATCGTCGCAGCCGTCCTCCTGCGGGGACTCGATGCCCTGCGGATCTTCGCGGCTCCGCTCGTTTTGACGGGTGTGGAGGGAATGCCCGTATTGTCGACGTACGCCTTCCATCAGTGGTCCGACTACGGAGACGACGGGGCCGCCGCCGCGGCGTCAGTAGTTCTCGCCGTCGTCTGCGTGCTGGCAAGCGTGCCGCTCTTACGAAGGAGGATCACGGCGTGAAGCGACGCGGCATCGTTCTGCTGGCGTTCGCGATCGCCGGCGTGAATCTCGTGCCGCTCTGGCTCGTGGTGAAGCAGGCGCTCACGCCGGAACGCGAGAGCTTCGCATGGCCGCCCACCTGGGTCCCGCACGAGCTCACCCTGTCGAACTTCAGCGGCGCCGCCGAGGCAGTGCCCCTCGCGCAAGGGCTCGGGCTCAGCGTCGGTGTGGCCGTGGCCACTGTGATCTCCACTTTGGCCCTCTCGCTCCCGGCCGCGTGGCTCGCGGCGCGTCGAGAGGAGGTCGGTTCGCGGCTGGACGGGGTCGTCGTCGCGGCGCGATTGTTCCCGACGATCGCGATCGCCGTGCCGCTTGCGGTCATTTTCGTGGGACTGGGCCTCTACAACGATTCGAGCGGTGCGGGGCTGTGGCTCGCACACACCTTGCTGGGTGTGCCGTTCGCGTTCTTGATCCTCCGCGCGGCCTTTCGTGGGGTGCCCGCGGAGCTCGAGGACGCCGCGCAGCTCGATGGCGCCTCCCCGTGGATGACGTTCGTGCGGGTCAGCTTGCCGCTAGTGCGGCCCTCGCTGGGCGCGGCGGCGATGCTCGTATTCCTCGTCTCGTGGGACGAGTTCGCGTACGCGCTTCTCCTTCAGGTGACGCATCGAACTCTTCCGCCACTACTTTTCTACCTGTCGGCCTTCGGCTATCCGGGGCTCTCGAGCGCGGTGGCGGTACTCATGTTGGTGCCGGCCGTCGTGATCCTGTTGTTGCTGGAGCCGGCCTTGCGGTCGGGCGTACTGGCGGGGAGTGGGCGCTGATGGCGAACGCTCGGCTGCGCAATGTGACCAAGCGGTACGGCGATGGCGTGGCGCTGGACGACTTCTCTCTGGATATCGAAGATGGGGAGTTCGTCGTGGTCGTCGGCCCATCGGGTTGTGGGAAGTCGACGCTCCTTCGTCTGATCGCAGGGCTCGATCCGTTGAGCGCGGGCGAGGTACACATCGGCGGACGCCGGGTCGATGAGCTCTCTCCGCAGCATCGCGACGTCGCAATGGTCTTCCAGAGCTACGCCCTCTACCCCCACATGACGGTGCGCCGAAACGTGGAGTTTCCGCTGCAGATGCGGGGGATGTCGAAGCGGGATCGACGGGTCCGCGCAGAGGAGGTGGCCGAACTGCTCGAGATCGGCGCGCTTCTCGACCGAAAGCCGGCTGCCTTGTCGGGCGGTCAACGTCAGAGAGTGGCTCTCGCTCGCGCATTGGTCCGAGAGCCTGCGCTCTTCCTTCTCGATGAGCCGCTTTCGAACCTCGATGCGCGGCTTCGCACGAATGTTCGGCAGCACATCCGCGACGTGCAGCGTCAGCTCGGCGTGACGACCCTCTACGTGACCCACGACCAGACCGAGGCGATGACGCTGGGCCACCGTGTCGTCGTGCTCGACCACGGGTGTACGCAGATGGTGGCGCCACCGCTCGACGCCTACGCACGACCGGCCAACGCGTTCGTGGCGGGGTTTCTTGGTGCGCCGGCGATGAACCTTCTGCCCGGCACGATCGAGTCCGACGCGTTGGTATTGGCGGGCCAGCGCGTGGAGTTGCCTGACGCTCTGCGTGCCTCGATCGTGGCCTGGGGACCCGCCGTGACGGTGGGTATCCGGCCCGAGGCGTTTGCGTCGGCGCAGGGTGGGGGGGGCGGCGCATTTGTCGTGCATGCCGATCCGGCGACGATCGAGGCGCTCGGCAGTGAGACGCTTCTCGCCTCCGACACGGGCGGTCGCCGAGTCCTGATTCGGGTGCCCGGTGGGGTGGCCGCGGACCTCCCGCCGTTCTCGGCGCCGGTCTCCTCGTTCCACTTTTTCTCTCCGGCCGATGGACGGCGGCTCGGGCCGTGAGCGAACCGGAAACCGCCGCGGTCGAAACGCACGACTTCTTCCGCCGTCCGCACCGGACCTTCCTGCGCCTGGCGCTGCCGGTGCTGCTGTCGCTCATTGCCGAGCCGCTCACCGGTATCGCAGACACCGCCTTCGTCGCGCGACTCGGCTCAGTGCCCCTCGCAGCTCTGGGCGTGGCCGTCACGCTCTTGAGCAGCCTGTTCTGGATCTTCAACTTCCTCGGCATTGGGACGCAGACGGCGGTGGCGCAAGCCTTCGGAAGAGGGAACCAGATCGCGGCGCGTGAGGCCGCGACATCGGCGGTCGTTGCGGCGCTCGTGCTCGGGGTAGTGATGGGGCTCGCGGCGTGGCCCTGGCTTGATTCGCTTGCCGCGTTCATGGGAGCCGAGGGGGAGATGGCGCACGCCGCGGTCGCGTACTTGGGTATCCGTTTTGTTTCGGCGCCCGCGATCTTGGTGATGATGGCGTCCTTCGGTGCACTGCGCGGACTTCAGGACATGCGCACGCCATTCTGGATTGCCGCGACTCTCAACGCGCTGAACATTGGGCTCGACGCAGTTCTGATCTTCGGGCTCGGTCCGATCCCGGCGTACGGCTTGGTGGGAGCGGCATGGGCTACGGTGGTGAGCCAGTGGTTCGGGGCCACGTGGGCGATTCTCGCGGCTCGGTCCGCGCTCGGAGGCGCGGCACCGGTTCGCGTCAGGAACGTCACCAGGCTGTTCGTCGTAGGGCGCGACTTGGTGGCGCGCACGGGCCTACTGTTGCTTTTCCTGCTGCTGGCGACTCGGGCGGCCACGCAGATTGGCCCGCATGAAGGCGCCGCGCAGCAAGCCGTGCGGCAGGTCTGGATGCTGGCCGCCTTTCTTCTGGACGCGTTTGCCGCAAGCGCGCAGAGTCTCGTCGGCTTTTTCGTCGGATCCGGGGCGAAGGCCGTCGCTCGGCGCGTGGCGCGCGTGGCGTGCGTCTGGGGGCTCGGCGCGGGAACGCTCGTATCGATCGGGCTCGTGTTCGCCGAGGCCGGGATTGCGTGGCTGCTGGTGCCGGTGGAAGCGCAAGGTGCGTTCGCGGCCGTATGGCTCATCGCGATTCTGGCGCAGCCTCTCAATGCGCTGGCGTTCGTGACCGACGGGATTCACTGGGGCACCGGCGATTATCGGTACCTGCGAAACGTCATGGTACTGGCGAGTCTGGCCGGCGCTCTAGGGCTGTCTCTTCTCGACCTGCGCACGCCCGCCGCGTTCGTCTGGATCTGGGTGGTCACCGACGCGTGGGTTGCGGTGCGCGCGCTGTTCGGGGTCCTCCGCCTGTGGCCGGCAATCGGGCGAGCACCTCTCGGGGGTTGACGGCCACGACTGCGGAGCGCTCTCCTGTCCGAGATGTCGACAGTGCGGTACGCTGACGCACGGTCCGAGCGGAGCGCGAAGAGAAACCCGAAGCGCCGGACGAGGCGGGTTCTTCTGGCGGTGTGGAATCTCATCTTGCGACGGGGCGCGCAAAGGCGGCGTCGACGCCAGCGCATTCTATGCGTTGCTTTCGCCGTCGTCGCTGGTTTCGTCGGCGTCGGATGCGAGGGCGTCGCCCAGCTCGCTCTGCGTTCCGGCGGCGTGCGCACACCACAGCTTGTCGCCGACGGCGAGGTTTTCGCCGGCGGTTGCGACCAGAACCGAGGCCCCACGACCGAGCGCGAGCGCGAACTCCCCCTGTGCGTAGGGCAGTTCCGAGAGGGATCGGCCCTTCCAGTCGGGTGAGTTCACCTCGTGCTCGATCATTTCGAGGCGCCCCAGCCGAACGAGGCGGTTGGCTTCGTCGACACCGGGGAAGTCTCCCGGAAACAACAGCGCGCCGTTTTCCTCCTCGCGCCCCTCGGAGATTGCGAGGACGCGCTCGACGAGAAGGTTCTCGCCGACGCGTTTCGCGGCGAGTTCGTTCAGTGCGGAGTTGGTGGTGATGGCGAGAACGGTGTCCGCGTATCGGCCACCGGCGCGCTCGAGGTCGTCAAGAGAGAACGCGTCGCCCGCGACGGCGACCAGCCCATCGCTCTGGGCGGCGCGGCAGAGCGTGGGGTTGCGGTCGATCAGTACGACGCTGCGGCCGAGGTCGGTCAGCGTACGCGCGACGAGGCGGGAGAATCGGCCGGCGCCGATGATCAGGGTTCCCTGAAGTGATGGGAAGTCGATGCCCAGCAGGTTCGCGAGCGGACGCGCGGTGAGTCCTTGTAGAGTGACGGTGCCCGCGACGGTCACGAACACGAGGGCCTCGAGCGACGCACCGCCTTCGATCCCGGCGTCGTTGAGCAAGTGGTGGAAGAAGCCGGCGACCGCGGCGGCCACGATGCCGCGGGGACAGATCCAGGCAACGAAAGCTCGTTCCTTCCAGGAGAGATCGCTGCCGATCGTCGAGAGAAACACACCGAGCGGGCGGCCGACCCAGATGACGAGCGCCACGACGAGGAGACCGTCCCAGCCAAGTGCGGTCACCTCATCGAGGCGCAGGTCGGCAGCCAGAACGACGAAGAGGAACGAGAGCAAGATCAGGGTGAGCGTTTCTTTGAACTCGCGCAGTCGGCCCACGTCGGGAACCGATCGGTTGGCCATCGTCACGCCCTGTGCCACCGCGGCCATCAGCCCCGCTTCGGCGGAGATCCGGCTTGCGAGCGCGGCGACGACGACCGCGACCCCAAGCACCGACGGGTTCACGAGATCCTCTGGGATCCAGCGTCGTTTCAAGATTTCGGCGAGTAGGAAGCCGGCTGCGAAGCCGACCACGCCACCCAGAACCAGTCGGAACACGACGAGACCGCCGGACACGACGATGTCGTGCTGGCCGATCACCCATTCTGCCGCGACGAGAGCCACGATGGCGCCGATCGGGTCGATCAAGACTCCCTCGCTTACGAGCAGTTCGCGCACGCGGCGAGCGAGCTTGATGCGCGAGAGGAGAGGCTTCACGACCGTCGGGCCGGTCACGATCATGAGGGATCCGTAGAGAATCGCCACCGAGCCCGGCATGTCGAGGATGGCGTACGCGGCCAGGGTGCCGACCAACATCGACAGCGCCCCGCCGACCGTGAGCAGAAGGAGAAGGCTCTTCTGTTGTGCCCGGAGCCGGTTGATGTCGAGCGCGAGACCGCCCTCGAACAGGATGACGACGACGGCGAGCGTCACCAGGTCGGCGCGCCCGGCGCCGAAGGCCCCGGGATCCAGCCAGCCCAGGACGTCGGGTCCCAGCAGCGTTCCGGCGACGAGCAACAGGACGATGCTCGGGATCGCCATTCGGGCGGCCAGGGTCTGTGCGAGCATCCCCGCGGCCAGGGCGATCGCGGCGTTGGCGAACCCCAGGTCCTTCAAAGGGGCCCACTCCCGCGCGTGCCGTGCTCCGCCTGCTCCCACATCCTGGTGTCCACTCCCCTTCGCGCGCGGTATCGCTCATTGGCGGATCTGCCGATCATCCTTCCGCACTGGCCTGATAGGGGCTAATGTGTCTCGCTGCAATCATGTCTCGTCTCCTGATCGTCGCCAATCGTCTGCCCATCTCCGTTTCTCGTGTGGATGGTGATCTCCATGTGGAGCGGAGCCCCGGTGGACTCGCGACGGGGCTCTCCGGGCCCCATTCCAAGTCCGATGCGCTCTGGATCGGCTGGCCCGGCGACGTACAGGACCTGACTGCCGAAGAAACGGCCTCCCTCGAGCGGCGCCTCGACGAACTGCGGGCGACGCCGGTCTGGATCCCACCGGACGACATGAAAGAGTTCTACGAGGGTTTCTCGAACGGTGCGCTGTGGCCCTTGTTTCACCACCTCCTCGACCAGATGCCGCTTCACGTTCACGGGTGGGAGGCGTACGAACGGGCGAATCGGTTGTTCGCCGATGAGGTCTGTCGCCAGTACAACGACGGCGACCTCATCTGGGTGCACGACTACCAACTCATGTTGTTGCCCGAGATGCTCCGTGACCGGATTCCGGATGCGCGCATTGGCTTCTTTCTGCACATCCCGTTCCCCGCCTCGGAGATCTTCCGCACGATCGCGCATCGCGAGAAGTTGCTCCAAGGTGTTCTGGGCGCCGACCTCGTCGGGTTCCACACTGCCGGATACATGCGATCGTTCTCGTCGTCGCTGCTGCGCGTCTTGGGTATCTCCTCGAATGTCGACCGAGTTTACCACGATCAGCGCGAAGTGCGCCTCGGGGTCTTCCCGATGGGGGTAGACACCGAGAAGTTCGCGCGGCTCGGCGACTCGCCCGCGGTGAGGGCGCGAGCCGCCGAGCTTCGAGGGATGGACGACTGCGCGATCATGCTCGGCATCGACCGGCTCGATTACACCAAGGGGATCCGGCGACGGCTCCTCGCCTATGAGAAGTTTCTTTACGACCATCCAGAGCTTCACGGCCGCGTCCGACTCACGCAGGTGGCCGTGCCGTCGCGTACTTCGGTCGAGGCATACCAGGATTTCCGCAATGAGGTGGATGCGTCGATCGGGCGCATCAATGGCGCTTTCGGAACGCCCGAGTGGGCCCCGATCTACTACCTGTACCGGGGCATCGACGAGGTCGAGCTCTGCGCTCTGTATCGCGCGGCCGACGTTCTTCTCGTGACCCCGGTGCGGGACGGGATGAATCTCGTTGCCAAGGAGTTCGTCGCGTCACGCACGGATGACGGCGGGGTGCTCGTGTTGAGCGAGTTTGCCGGCGCGGCGTCGGAGCTCGCCGAGGCGGTCATGATGAACCCGTTCGACGTGGACCGGGCGTCGCAGGTCTTTTACCGAGCATTGACGCTGCCGGCTGATGAGCGACTCGAGCGGATGCGCGCTCTGCGGCGCCGCGTGCTGTCGTACGATGTGCACCATTGGGTGCGCCTGTACCTCGAGTCTCTCGAAGGGGACACCGCGCGGACCGATCACGCGGTCCCCGCGACGACTCTAGTCGAGAAGCTGGCGGAGTTGAGCGGGGTGATGCGTGCGGCCGACGATCTGCTGTTGATCCTAGGCTATGACGGAACCCTCGTCCCGTTCGCGAGCGCTCCCAATCTCTCGAAGCCCGACCAAGCTCTCCTCGATCTACTTCTGCGCCTCGCGGCGCGAGATCATACCGAGATTCATCTCGTGAGCGGCAGCTCGCGCGACGTGATCGAGCAGCGGTTTGGTGGGATCCCCATTCATCTCCATGCCGAGTACGGTTTCTGGGAGAAGCCGGACGGCGCCGCCACATGGGAGGGCGGTCAGGTGCCCGTTCAGGAGTGGCGTGATCAGGTGCTGCAGATCTTGGAGAACTTCACAGCGCGCACGCCAGGCTCCCTCATCGAGGAGAAGACCATCTCGGTTGCCTGGCACTACCGAATGGCCGAGCCGGAGTTCGCGGCCTTCCAAGCGAATGAGCTCACGCTCCATCTCAGCCAGCTGCTCAGCAATGAGCCGGTCGAGATCGTCACGGACGACAAGTTGATCGAGGTGCGGCAGACCGGAGTCAACAAAGGGATCGTCGTCCCTCGTCTGCTCGCACAGTCGCCCAAGGGAGCGGTGGTCGTCGCGATGGGCGATGACCGGAACGACGAGGAACTCTTCGACGCCCTGGGGTCCGAGGGGATCACGATTCACGTGGGTGGTGGGACGAGCAATGCCGATGTCCGCCTGCCGAACATCGAGGCGGCGCGTCGGCTGTTGGCGAGCTTGCTCGACTGACTTGCCCCGCGGAGCCCGACTCTGCTCTCCGAGGCGAACGAGCCGAGTGCGCAGCGGTTCTCAGCGGAGTACTTCGGAGAGTCGCTCGAGTACCCAGTACGCCGACAGGCAGCCGATTCCGTAGACCGGGACTCGCTCCGACCACGTGGGAAGCCGCTCGAGCACCCGCCGCAGCGCGAATCCCAGCGCGAGAATCACAAACACGAACGCGAGCTGTCCGGCCTCGATTCCGACGTTGAACGAGAACAGTGACAGGGGGACCTCGTTCGGGGGGAGGCCGATTTCACGCAGTGCGCCGGCGAATCCCAGCCCGTGGAGAAGCCCGAAGAGAAAGGCCATGACCCAGGGGAAGCGTCGAAGCATCGTTGGCGACGTGCGCGGTCCGCGTGCGAGCTCGACCGCCAGGATGAAGATGCTGAACGCGATCAGCACTTCGACGGGGCCCGACGGCACCTTCGCGATCCCGAGTGCCGCCAGCGAGAGTGTGATGCTGTGCCCGACGGTGAAGGCAGTGATCGTCTCGATCAGGAGCCGCGTCGACGTTGCCAGTAGGAGGAGGCCGAAGACGAAGAGAAGATGATCGAGGCCGGTCAGAATATGATCGAACCCGAGCCGTATGTAGCCCGTGAATACGCTGGAAGGCCGGCCCGTCTCGGGGATGACGAACGTCGACGCCCCCACGCGAAGAACTTCTTGGATGACCCTCCCGTCCGCGAGGGCGATGCGCAGGAGTGCATCGTTGCGGCCGTCGCCGAGGCCAACCACGCCGACGGTCTTACCCACGAGGCCGCCTCCGGCGCACTCGACCGTGAACGTCTCGGTGACGCTGTCTCCCTCTTCGGCGACCTTTGAGGTGCCGACGGGCGTACATTCGGGCGGTAGTTCCGGCACGACGTGCGACCCGCGCACCTGCAAGACCGAGGTCTTCCACGACACTTCAGCCTTGCCCTCCGGTAGCTCGCGAATCTGGAGGAGAGCGGGCGCCAGCGGATGCGCATCTGCGCGGTAGGGAAAGCTCGCTCCGAGCAGGAGAATCAGAGCGAGAAGTGCGCTCGTGTTGCGTTCACGAACCACCAGCTGCTCCTTCGTTGCTCTCGGGCTTTTCGACGACGATCCCGTACTTCTTGCGCAACCGGGCGAGCTCTCTCTCCAGCACGGCTGCGCGCCTCTCGGCGGCGAGGCGCCGACTCACCTGGTTGTGGACGGAAGCCAGAGGCGACGGCTCGCTGGGCATCTTCTCTTCGACGTACACGAGATGGGCGCCATACGCCGATGGGATCGGGCCGAGCCACCGGCCCGTGTCGAGGTTGATGGCTCGCGTCGCGAACTCGGGCCCGAACAGCTTTGCGAGTTGAGCTTCAGAGCGTGCGCGGTGTCGGCGGCCGAGGGGGAAGGGGTCGCCCTCATCGTTGGCGTCCTCTGGTCCGCGTTCGGCGATCTTCTCGAGCAGGGCTTGCGCGTCGGCATCGAGGTCCGCGCCTCGCCGATCTCGGCTCAGGAAGACGTGACGCAGGCTCGCTCGGACCGGGCGAATCCAATCCGCCTGGTGCTCGTCGAAATAGGCCTGGACTTCGGTTTCATCGGGTTCGACGGGGCCTTCCGCGAGCTCGGCTAGGAGTCTCATCTTTTGCGCAAGGATCCGGCGGATGACGACGTCGTCCTTGTCGAGCTCCAGCTTCTTTGCTTGCTCGTAGAGTTCGGCGTCGGTGAGGTT
>JAJCZO010000009.1 GCA_029262355.1 Deltaproteobacteria bacterium | reverse complement strand
CGCAGGCGATGCGCTCGTCCGGGCTGGGCCACCCGCGGTGGGGGTCTTTGATGCCGCGCTTGCGTATCCCGACCACAACGTACGCGAGGACGCTCTGCTGGCACTGGGCCGGATTGGGCCGGAGGCGCTTGCGCAGATCGACAAGGGCCTGGCGGACGAGGACTCCCGGGTGCGTCGCCGCGCGGTCTCGGCGCTCGGCCGCGTAGGAGAGCCTGCTCGTTCTCGTCTGGAAGAACTTGCGAGCGGAACGGACAGGGGGATGAAACGCGATGCGACCGACGCCTTGCGGTCGTTCGCGCGCCCGCCTGGTCGGCCTTCCGGCGGGCCGCTCGACGGCGGCCCCGGTCACTCGTAGACTGCGGCCCCGGCAACAGATGGCGACCAAGAAGGACAAGGCTCGGGTCGAGCGGCTCCGGGCGGTGATCCGGAACTACCAACATCGGTACTACGTTCTCGATGACCCCGAGGTCAGCGATGTCGAGTTCGACGCACTCTGGCATGAGTTGGTCGCGCTCGAGGAGAAGGATTCCGAGCTTCGTTCGGAAGACAGCCCGACGGTACGGGTTGGCGGCGCGCCGCAGGATCGCTTCGAGAAGGTTCAGCACCCCACTCAGATGCTGAGCCTCGCGAACGCGTTCGGTCCCGATGACATGACGGCGTGGAACGAGCGGGTACTCCGCCTCCTTCCATCGGATACGAAGCTCGCGTGGATCACCGAGCCGAAGATCGACGGACTCACGGTCGTGCTTCACTACGAAAATGGGCGCTTCGTGCTCGGCGCTACGCGGGGCGATGGGAGGGTGGGAGAAGACGTCACCGCGAATCTGCGCACGATCCGGAGCCTGCCGCTGCGGATTCCCACGACGGGTCGAAAGAAGCCGCCGGCAACACTTATCGTACGTGGAGAGGTCTACTTGCCGCGCGACGACTTCACTCGCTTCAATGCGGAGCAAGCGGCGCAAGGAGAGAAGACCTACGCGAATCCGCGCAACTTCGCGGCGGGCTCGCTCCGCCAGCTCGACCCTACGATCACCGCGAAGAGACCGTTGCGGCTCTGGGCGTATCAGATCATCAGCTCGTCGGGGCTGAAGCTCGGTTCGCAATGGGCGGCGCTCGACGCTTTGCGTGAGCTGGGCTTTCCCGTGACCCCGCAGAGTCGACGTTGGGAGTCGATCGACGACGTGATCGCCGAATGTGCATCTTGGGCCGAAGAGCGTGAGGCGCTGGCCTATGAGACGGACGGCCTCGTCATCAAGGTCGACGCCGCGGGCCTACAGGCGCGCCTGGGGGCGGTCGGCAACGCACCCCGGTGGGCGATCGCTTACAAGTATCCTTCCTCGGAGGTTGTGACTCGTCTCGACCGTATCGGCGTGAACGTGGGTCGCACAGGGGTCCTCATGCCGTACGCCGAGCTCGAGCCAGTCGAGGTCGGTGGCGTGACGGTGCGCAACGCGACGCTGCACAACGAGGACTACATCCGAGATCGCGATATTCGCGTGGGCGACCGCGTCGTCGTGAAGAGGGCGGGCGAGGTGATCCCGCAGGTGTTGCGGGCCCTGCCCGAGCTCCGTACGGGCGAGGAGGTGCCGTTCGAGATGCCGGCCAGCTGTCCGGTGTGCGGCGAGCCGGCACGCCGGCTCGAAGGCGAGGCGGCGACGTATTGCGTGAACTCGGCGTGCCCCGAACAGCTGGTTCGCCTCGTGGAGTACTTCGTGTCGCGCGGTGCAATGGATATCGAGGGGTTCGGGATCAAGCAGGCCGAGCTCTTCGTCGCGGACGGGCTCATCGCCGACGTGGCCGACATCTTCTCGCTGCGGGCCGATCAGCTCGAGGACACCGACGGATACAAGCAGAAGCGGATCGACAACCTCATCTCGGCGATCGAGGCCGCCAAGGATCGGGCGGTGGCGCGCAGTTTGACGGCGCTGGGAATTCGCGGCGTGGGCGGCGTGGTGGCCGAGACTCTCGTGGACCACTTCGCTTCGGTTGAGGCCCTCGCGGCGGCGGATGTCGAGGCGCTCGAAGCGGTGGATGGAATCGGGCCGATCCTGGCCCAGAGCGTCGTGGATTGGTTCGCGAGCCCGCACAATCGCAAGGTCGTAGAGAAGCTGCGCGCGGCGGGCGTGTGCCTCGCAGAGGAGGAGCGCTCGGCGGCGCCGGAAGGCGAGACTCCTCTGGCCGGGCTGACGTTCGTCATTACCGGCACGTTGCCCAACATGAGCCGAGAGCAGGCCGGTGCCCACATCAAGGCGGCAGGCGGGAAGGTCACCAGCTCGGTCAGCAAGAAGACGAGCTACGTGTTGGCCGGCGAGGCTGCCGGCGGAAAGCTGGAGAAGGCGCAGAAGCTCGACCTCGCCGTGATCGACGAGGCCGGGCTACTGCGCTTGATCGCCGGTGATTAGCCGAGTTGGACCGAAACCTTGTGGGGCTGGGCGGGCTGAGCCTTCGGTAGGGTGATGCGCAGGACTCCGTCGCGGAGATCCGCATGGATCTTCTCGCGTTCGATCGCCTCGGGCATGGAAAACGCGCGGCGGTATTCGCCTTCCTCGTACTGGCGAAGGGCGGGGGTATAGCCGTCGTAGTGTGCGGGGGTGCGCCGGGCCGAAAACTCGAGGCGGTTCTCCTCGACCGTCACGTCGATCGCGTTCATCGGAACGCCCGGGACGTCGGCGATCACGAAGTAGGCCTGCGGGGTCTCGGTGACGTCCACCCGGGGAGCGCGGACCCGTAGGGGCCTCTTCGGCGCCTCCGTAGCGGTGGTCGGGGGGATAGGCTCGGCAGCTGTGCCGACTTCTTGTCGTTCGGTGTTCATGGTGTTTCCTCCATCAATTGTATGATTGGCGCGCTAGGCACTCTTTACCGCGATGCGCCTCGGCCGGTCGACTTCTGCTCGGGGGAGGGTGATCTCGAGGACGCCGTTCTCGAAGCTGGCGTCGACCGAGCCGACCTCGACCCGGAAGGGGAGCTGAATCTTGCGCGAGAAGTCGCCGGTGCCGCGTTCTTGGTGATGCGCGACGGCGCCTTCGGGTTTCTCGTCGGCCGCACGGGCTCCTTTGATCGTGAGCGTGTCGTCGAGAACCGAGATGTCGACCGCGTCGGCCGCGACTCCGGGGAGCTCGGCGCTGACGATGACTTGGTCTTCGCTCGTGAACACGTTCACCGGAGGGAATCCGGGGGCGTAGGAATCGTTTCCGCGTTGGAAGAAGCGGTCCATCTCGTGTTGCATGCGCGTGAAGTCGCGCGCGGGGCTCCAGGCGGGAGCGGAAAATCCGAATCGTTGTGTACGCAGCATGATGCGTTCCTCCTTTTCTTGGGGTCTCGTCGGTGCACCCTGGAGATAAGCACGCTGTTGCGGCTGTCAACGGAAGGCAGTGTGAAAAGCGGCTGCCCGTAAAGCGGTTTGCGCCGCGCGCCGGGCTACGTATGCTCTGCGCCATGGCATCTTCGATTCGTTCGTTTCATCCTCCCGAGCGTTCCCTCTTCGGTCCCGGGCCGTCGGACGTCGCCCCCCGGGTACTTGCGGCCATGGCCCGCCCGACGGTTGGGCATCTCGATCCGACGTTCGTCGGAATGATGGATGATCTGAAGACGCTACTGCGCTCGGCGTTTCGGACCGAGAACTCGATGACCCTTCCGATCTCGGCGCCGGCGTCCGCAGGGATGGAGGCGTGCTTTGCGAACCTGGTCGAGCCAGGTGACCGAGTGGTCATTTGCCAAAACGGCGTGTTCAGTGGGCGTATGAAGGAGAATGTCGAGCGCGCGGGCGGTGTCGCGACGATGGTCGAAGACCCGTGGGGACGAGCCGTTGATCCGCAGAAGCTCGAAGAGGCGCTCGCGGCTCATCCCGATACGAAGGTCGTGGCCTTCGTTCATGCGGAGACGTCGACCGGTGCTCTTTCGGATGCGGAAACGCTCTGTCGGATCGCACGACAAAAAGGTTGCTTGACGATTGTGGATGCCGTTACCTCGCTTGGTGGCTCTCCCTTGGAGGTGGATGCGTGGGGGATTGATGCGATCTACTCGGGCTCCCAGAAGTGTCTCTCGTGTACCCCGGGGCTGTCGCCTGCGAGCTTTGGTCAGCGAGCGCTGGATGCGGCGAGGCAGCGCAAGACGAAGGCCCATAGTTGGTTCTTGGATCTGACCCTTCTCGCCGGCTACTGGGACGAGGGGGGGAAGCGGTCGTATCACCACACGGCGCCGGTCAACGCGCTCTACGGACTGCACGAGGCCCTCGTTCTCCTGGACGAGGAAGGGATCGAGAACGCCTGGGCACGGCATCGCCGCAATCACAAGGGACTGCGCGCCGGGCTCGAGGCCATGGGGCTTTCGTTTGTCGTGCCAGAGGCCGAGCGGCTGCCTCAACTGAACGCGGTGACGATCCCGGCCGGGGTGGACGACGCGGCGGCGCGAGGCAGGCTTCTGGGCGAGCACGGCATCGAAATCGGCGCGGGGCTCGGCGAACTGGCCGGCAAGGTGTGGCGGATCGGTCTGATGGGGCATTCGTCGCAGAGCGACAAGGTCCTGCGGCTTCTCGGGTCGTTGGAGGCGGTTTTGGCGGCGCTCGGCGCGAAGATCGAGCGTGGCGCGGCGGTCGACGCGGCACACGCGGTTTTCGTCTGATCGGCTTTCGAGATCGCGGGTCGGAGTGTTGCCGGGTGCCGTCCCTGGGCGCGAATCGGGTGCGGGGAGGCGTCGCCGTGCCCTTGGGGTTGGGAGATCCGTCGTCGGTCGTTACAACCTAGAAAGCCCTGCGGAATCCGCGGAGCCAACGACCGAAACGTACCGAGAGGACCTCGATGGATCTGACGAAACACGTGCCCAAGCGGGCTGTCCTTCCAAAGTTGAAAGCCACGACCAAGGTCGAAGTGCTCCGAGAGATGAGCGAGGCTTTGTTGTCTGGGAAGAACAAGTCTTTGCGGGGGGCCGTCCTCGAGCAGGTCGTCAGTCGTGAATCCCTCGAGTCCACCGCCCTGGGCCATGGCATCGCATTGCCTCACGCCCGCGTCGCGGGGCTGGACGATCTGATCTGTGCGATGGCCGTGAGTCCGAAGGGCGTCGACTTCCGCGCGGTCGATCAGGGCAAGGTCCACCTGGTCTTCTTGATGCTCTATCCGCCGAGCAAGCAGAGCGTGTATCTCAACTTCGTTTCGGGCGTGGTGCGTGCGCTTCACGAGTCGGACCGCGCCGAAGAGATCGTCGAAGCCGATGATGCGGTGAAGATGCTCGATATACTGAAGGCGGGGGCGGGCGAGACCATCGCGGCCGAGACGGCGGCGCTGGGAAAGAAAGCCGGCATCGAGGTGCTCGACGTCGACGGCATCGCCGGGGCCGAGCTCTTCTTGCTCGCGCGCCTGGAACTCTACGGCGACATGCTCGATGGCGCGAAAAAGGGCAAGACCGAGCTCAAGCGCCGGCTCGAAGACATTCGTGCCCTCGTCAGCCGGCGCGTCTTGCAGCACTACGACCGTCTGCGCAAGAGAGGGAGCCCGGCGCTGGTCACCTTCGAAGGCGGCGTCTGTCAGGGGTGCTCCGTGAAGCTTCCGTCTCAGCAGGCGCAGCGCATTCGCAAGGAGACCAAGACCGTGGCCACCTGTGGCCACTGCCATCGTTTCCTCTACCCGATCTAGTGCACCGCCGTCGACATAGCGTTAACGCCTTGCCGCCCCTCGACGTCCGTCGCCGCGTCTCGTCTCCTCGGAAGATTGCCTATATTCCTGCGTCGCCGTTCCTTGCGACGAACGCCGATAGACGGCAATCCGTTAA
>JAJCZO010000008.1 GCA_029262355.1 Deltaproteobacteria bacterium | reverse complement strand
ACCGAGAGCCCCACCCCGGGGCCGCGGCATCCAGCGGTCCGGGTGCCCGTCAGCTCCCTTCGCGTCGGGCCGGCGCCGGCGCATCCGCACCCGCGTCCTTCGCCTCCGCCCCGGCCTGCTTCTCCTCACCGCCGCCCTCTTCGGCCGCAGCCGAAGCCGCCTTGCGTCCCCCGCTGCCTTCCGGCGCGGCCGCCTTCTTCGCCTCGTCCTCGTGTGACGCCGCGAACGCCGGCGACACCAACAACGATGTGACGAGCGCCGCGACGGCCAGTGTCCATCCAATCGATCGATTCATTTCGTCCTCCTAGGAACTGATTCCGGCCACTCGTACCGAGTCTCGGGGCTCTCGGTCAAAGGAAAGGGCTCGAATTCAGCGTGAGCAACGTCGATCAGGTTCTGGATCGACAGCGTCAGCCGCTCGATCTCGGGCTCGCCGCCCGCAACCCGAACGAGAATCGGCACCAAGCCATCGGTGCCGGCTTCCCCAACCGACAGCGACCGGATGTTGAGAGCCCGTCGGTAGAACATCCCCGTCATCCGGGCCAACACCCCGGGCCGATGGTGCGCGCGCGCGTGCAGCAGAAAATCGTTGCTCATGGTCGTTCTCCCTCGTCGTCGATCCCGATCTCGCGGGCCTCGGGTCCAGTGAAAAATCGCCCCGGCGCCGGTACGCAGTTGCCCCCGTACTCTGCGAACGTTCGGCCTGCCGGCATCATCGGAAAGTTGTCGGCGATCGGATCGATCGCAATCTGGATCAACGAGGGCCCGTCTCGATCCAGCGCGTCTCGCAACGCGTCCTCGAGCCCTGCCGGGTCCGAAACCTGACATCCGAACACTCCATACGACTGCGCGAGCAGGGCAAAGTTCGGGTGCCCCGCACGGTCGTCGAACCGCACCGCCTCCCAGCGGCCCTCGTACTCTCGATCCTGCCATTGGCGGACCATGCCGAGCTGCGCGTTGTCGAGAACGAGGGTGATCACGCGGAGGTTCTCCTGCGCCGCCGTCGCCAGCTCCTGACTGGTCATCTGGAAACTCCCATCGCCGTCCACGACAAAGACCCGTGCGTCGGGCTTCGCCTTCGCCGCGCCGATCGCGGCCGGAAGCCCGTATCCCATCGTCCCCGCGCCACTCGACGTCAGCAGACGTCGAGGCTCGTCGAATTCGAGGAAGTGGCAGGCGAACATCTGATGCTGTCCCACGCCGGTCGTGACGATGTCCTGCGAGCGAAGCACCGCGTTCAGCGCGTCCATGACGTGCTTGGGATGCAAGCCCGTCGCGGCCGCGTGTGGCACACACCGGGCGCAGACGTCACGTGCGGCCGCGGCCTGCCGCGCCCAACGTCGCCGGGACACAGAGGGCTCGAAGCCTTCACAGGTCGTGCCAAGCGCACGCGCCGCGCAACGCGCATCCGACCGGATGGCAATCGCAGCGGGCACATTCTTGCCGAGTTCGTAAGCATCGACATCCACGTGAATGATGCTCTTTCCCCGAGCGAACGCGTCCGTGCGGCCGGTGATGCGGTCCGTGAAGCGACAGCCGAGGGCAAGAACCACGTCTGCCTCGTTCAACGCCCATACGCCGGACTTCCGCCCGTACATCCCGATCATTCCGAGCGCTCGAGGATGGCTCTCCGGGAACAGGCCCTTCGCGTTGATGGTGCTCACCACCGGCAGGTGCAGCTGCTCGGCCAACGCGATCACTTCATCGCGGCACTCCGCGATCACCGCGCCCCCGCCAAGCAGGAGGATCGGGCGCTCCGCACGGGCGAGAAGCTGCCCGGCCGCCGCGAGCCCATCTCGGTCCAGATCCCCTGCGGGCGCAGACGCGCGCGGCAGCGGCGCCCAGTCCGTCGTAGCCGTCGTCTCCATCAGGACGTCCTTCGGAAGGTCGACGTACACGGGCCCCGGCCGCCCACTGCGAGCAATCTCGAATGCGGACGCCAGCGCCTGCCCCACCTCCGCCGCCGACCTGGGCTGGAACGCGTGCTTCGTGATCGACGCGGTGATCGACAACATGTCGGTTTCTTGAAAGGCGTCGCGCCCGATCAGCGGCGTCGCGACCTGGCCTCCGAGGGCTACGAGAGGAACCGAATCCAGGTGCGCATCCATGATGCCGGTGACCAAGTTCGTGACTCCGGGCCCGCTGGTCGCAACGCAAACACCGACCTTGCCCGATGCCCTCGCGTAACCGGCGGCCGCGTGCGCCGCACCCTGCTCGTGGCGCACCATCACGTGGTGCAGCGCCGGGTCGCGGTGCAACGCATCATAGAAATGCAGGATCGCGCCGCCTCCGTACCCGAAGACGACGTCGACGCCATTCGCCTTCAACACCTCACAGACGATCTCGGCTCCACTGCGTTCCGGCTCCGCGGTCGCGATTGCTGCACTGCCAGTCATCTTCTTGCTCCTTCTCATTGGGCTGAAAATAGAAAAGGCCCGCCTCTCTGAAGAGGCGGGCCTTTGGGGACCGTCGGTTTTGGTCGTTCTACTGGGTTACGAACTTCACCTGGTCACAATGGTCCGCCTCGTGGGCAAACCACGACGACAACCTCAGTCACGGTCGCGACGAGGAGCCGAAGATCGGCGCCGCCCGCGGGGCAACGCATCTGTTCGCAAAGGATGATCATCTGAATCGAACCTGCCGATGGTGCTACCCGAGCCGCCGGCGTCCGGCAACACTCGCTCCACCATCGTGGAAAAGTCAGTCAGCGCACCGCGTCTGGATCGAGCAGCCCGCTGGCCGCCAGAAGCCGAAGTTGGGAGGCGTTGTAGCGAAGAATCTCGGTTACGAGCGACAGCCGCGCACGCGCCTCGGCGTTCTGGGCCTCGATGACCTCGAGCCCCAGACCGGTACCCGCCTCGAAGCGGGCGATCTGGATCCGATGAGCCACCGCGACGCCAATGAAACCCAACGGCACGGTCGCGAGAATCATCAGAGGGTCGAGGAACGACCGAAACTGCGCCACCATCACGAGATAAATGAGCAAGGCGGCAATGAGGAGGCCGGCCCCGAACTGCCGGAAGGACTCCCGCATGGTCTGGATCTCACCGCTCGCGGCGAGGGTGTATCCGCGCCCGGCCCACGGGCCGCCGACGTCGTACGCGATCTCCTCGCGGCCGCTCTCGAACGAAGCCAGGCCGAGCCCCGAATCCGCCATCAGGGCCTCATCGATCGCGCTCACCGCCTCCCCCAGGTTCATTCCCGGCGCAACGTCGGCATAGACGTCGAAGCTTCTCGTGATGTTGCGATGACGGACGAAGGACGGCCCCGTCCCACGATGGATCTTGGCGATGGTACCAAGAGGAATGGGCGACATCTCCTCGGCCGACGTGAGCGGGATGTCTCGCAGTGTATCGATCGAGATGAGGTCGGTTTCGGGGTACTGCGCCCCAATGAAGTCGTGGTTGCCGTTGCGCTCGTCGATCCAGAACGCCGGCTGGAAGTTGATGCTCGAGTTGGTCGCGGTGACGAGGTTGTGCATGACGTCCTCGAGCGTGAGCCCTGCGAGCGCCGCCTTCACCCGATCGATCTCGACCTCTATCGTCGGATAGTCGTTGCGCTGCAATACGCGAACGTCCTCGACCCCGGGGATCCGCGCGACCACGGATGCGATCTCACCGGAGATCTCACCCAGGGTCGCGAGATCGCTCCCACGTACCTGGTAGTGGATGGGCGCCGGCTCGCCGAAGTTCAGCGCGGCCGTCAACATACCGCCCGTATCGAACGCGAAGGCCGCCTGCGGAAAGTCTTCGCGAAGACGATGGCGCAGCCGTGTCACCACGTCGAACACGCTCGGCGTCGACGAGGCCTCCTTCAACTGCACAAGCAGAGATGAATCCATCGGGCCGCGGTTCGGCGTGTACGCCGCCGGCCAATCCATCAAGACCCCGATGTTCGAAATCAGCATCTGCAGGTGCGAATCCGGGTGACGCTCGATCGTCGGATACTCGGGGTCGGGCTGCCCCAGCTCCTCGAGGATGACCTGCTCGACCCGGGCCACCATCTCCTCGGATCGCTCGATCCGCGTACCCGAAGGCAAGCGCATGAGAACCTGAAACTGCCCGGCGTCGACGCGCGGAAACAGCTCGGTTCCGAGGTTCGTCGCCAGCCCCAGCGCAGCCACCGCGGCGACCGCAGCACCGAGCAAGACCGCTCCACGGTTGCGCAGGGCTGCATCCACCGCTGCGCCATACCGCGCGATCGGTCCGCCAGGCGCATCGGCCTCAACGGGTGGCGCACGGACCAGCAGCCGTGCGCAGAGCGCCGGAACGACGGTCACCGCGACGACGAGCGAAGCCAAAATCGCGAACGAGGCGGCCAACGCGAGCGGCGTTCTCGATCGTATTCGCGCCGGGCTGACGATAGATCGGAATGTAGACCTGCCGACGGCCATTGATGCGTACGATGTTCGACTGAATCTGTGCCGAGTCCTGCACGCTCGCAACGTCGCGCATGAAGACCGGATGTCCATCGTGGACCGCCACCGGAACGTCATCTAGTTCGTCGACCTTCTCGGGCATCGCATTCGCGAAGATCTGGTAGTCGGTGTCACCGACCTTGATGTTCCCCGCGGGGACGAAGACGGACTGCTCACTCAATGAGCGCACGACGTCCATCGGGGACATGCCGCGCGACTCGAGCCGCTCGCGATCCACCTGAGCGATGATCCGTCGCAGCTTGCCCCCGTAGACTGCCGGCGCGATGACACCAGGAATCGACTGCAATCGGTTGCGCAGCTCGTAGCACGCCACATCGTAGAGCTCTTTCTCGCTCATGGTGTCCGACGAGACGCTCACCAGGCAAAGCGGCACCGAGGCCGTCGGATCGAACGGCATGACGATTGGCGGGATCGTGCCCTATGGGAGGTAGAACATGTCGCTCATCGCATACGACGTGACCTGGCTCATCGCTGTGTCCAGACTGATCCCCTCGCGGAAGAAGTCCTTCACGATACTCACGCCGAGCATCGCATGTGCCTCCTGGTGCTCGATCCCCACGGACTGGCCCGTCCAACGCTCGAGCCGGCTCATGATGTCGCGTTCCATCACGACCGGCGGCATGCCCGGATAGAAGGTTACGATCTGCACCGCAGGCGTCGTGAACGTGGGGAGCAGATCCGCCGGCAGCCGCGTGTAGGAGAGCAGCCCCAATACGACGGCGACCAGCGCGCCTACGGTGACGACGTACGGGACATCCAAGGCGCGGCGTATCATAGGCTCCGATGATCCTGTCAAAGCGCCCGCATGAGCGCTACCCAGTGATGGATGGACTCGAATGTGAACGCAGCCGAACTGGTGACCGTCGCGGCCGACATCGCGCGCGAGGCAGGTGCTGAGATCCGAAATCGGATGCCGAACCCCCGGCAGATACGAACGAAAGCGAACTCCGTCGATCTCGTTACCGACACCGATCACCGGGTGGACGCTCTCATCTCCGCGCGACTGGCCGCGGCCTTCCCCGACCACGCGCGTCTCACCGAAGAAGCCGGTGCCACCACGACGGGGGCAAAGGCCTCGGTGTGCTGGGTCGTCGACCCCCTCGACGGCACGGTCAACTTCGCCCACGGCGTCCCCCACTTCGCCGTGTCGATTGCTGCCGTCGGTGGGTTCCAGCCCTCAGATCCGCTGGGCGCTCCGTCCCCCGGCGCGAAGATCCTGGCCGGGGTCGTTTACGACCCCATGCGGGACGAATTGTTTGAAGCGGCGGCCGGCGGACCGGCACTGATGAACGGCGAAGCAATCCGCGTGAGCCCGTGCGACACCGTCGACGAAGCGTTGGTCGCGTCGGGCTTTCCGTACGACCGGCGGGAGCGCTCCGAGGAGTACCTCTCCGATTGGGGGAAGCTGCTTCCCCGCTGTCGGGACCTCCGCCGCGCGGGCGCGGCCGCTCTAGACCTTGCCTATGTCGCCGCTGGCCGCTTCGACGCCTACTGGGAACGCGGGCTGCACGCGTGGGACATCGCGGCCGGCGTTCTGATCGTCCGCGCCGCCGGCGGCGTCGCGACGAACCGGGCGGGACACGACTTGTTCCTCGACGCGTCGGAAGTTCTGGCCGGCCCGCCGCCAATCCACACCGCGCTACGCGACATTCTCTGACGTCGGTCGCCCACCATACCGTCATCCACGGCGAGCACGCGCGGTTGGCGACGCGGCTCCAGCGTGAGACCATTGATCATGCGGCGCATCGGATCCACCCTAGTTCTTCTCCTCCTCGCGGTGCTCGTGCTACCGCCGCTCTGGTACACGATCTTCCCTGCCCCGACGCCGCCCCCGCTTCCCCCCGCGGGCCAAACCATCAAGCTGCCCAGCGGGATCCCCGTGAACGTCATCGAGAAGGGTGAAGGCCCAGCCGTAGTTCTCGTGCACGGCCTTCCGGGCACCGCGTACGACTGGCGACTGCTCATCGATGCGTTGGCCGAGCGCAGCGTGCGCGCCATCGCCTACGATCGCGTAGGCTACGGACGATCTGATGCGCGACCGGAAGACGACGCGCACTCGATGCAGGCAAACATCGCGGAGCTCGAGCAACTGATCGACGCGCTCGACCTGGACGACCCGACAGTCGTCGGCTGGTCGTATGGCGGGGCCATGTCGATCACCTGGGCGACGCAGGGTGACAGCGCGATGCGTCGCATGGTTCTCGTGGGCACCGGCGGGCCCAACTCCGCGGACGCCGAGCCGCCCGCGGGGCCGCCGGGCGTGATCCGCATCCTTTACTCCGACCCCGTGCTCGCGTGGCGCAGTCGCGTACCGCCCATCACCCAAGGACTGATCGCCGCCGCAACCGACGCCGCCTTCTCCGGGCAGGCGCCCCCTTCGTGGTGGCTTCCGAGCGTAGCCGCGAACTTCTCGCGCCCGGAAACGGTCCGAACCTACAAGAAGGAGATGTTCCACCCCATCGACGGGGACGGCTTCGACCCGAGCGGCATCGACATCCCGACACTACTGATCCACGGAAACCAAGACCGATTGGCACCGGTCGCGATCTCACAGTACCTCGTCTCGGCCATCCCGAATGCCGAGGCGCTCTTCATCGAGGATGGCAGCCACATGCTGCCCGTCACGCACGCGCCCCTGCTGGCCGACGTGATCACGACGTTCGTGACGCAGGGTGACAACCCGAGCTGAACGGGAGACGACCGATTGCACCCACCACCGCTCCGTACGCGGGCATCTCGGCCGTCATCGGAGTCGCCCTCGCCGCCGTCTAAACCATCACACCGTGCTTCTAGGCCACAAACCCAACCGTCACACGAGGAGCTTGCAGCGACTCAGAGTCTCTCACCACAAAACTTGCAGTGGACCGCGTCGACGTCATGCCCCTCACGGGAGCACCCCAGGCAGTGCTGTGACGTGATGCGATGCGATTGCCCCAATGCCATCTCGGCCGAAACGATCCCGGTCGGCACGATAATGAGGCTATAGCCGAGGATCATCATCGCTACCGCGAGTCCCTGGCCGAGCGGCGTCTGCGGCGTAACGTCGCCGTAGCCTACAGTCGTGAGCGTCACGACGGCCCAGTACATCCCGACCGGGACGGAGGTAAAGCCGTTCTCGGGCCCCTCGACCACGTACATGGCCGCGCCCAAGATCACCACGGAAATCACTACCGTGACCAGGAAGACCGCGAGCTTGGCCTTCGCCGCATCCACGCTGGCACGGAGCTCGGTTGCCTCAGTGAGAAAACGAGCGAGCTTGAAGACGCGAAAGACACGCAGCAATCGAAGCGATCGAATGACCAGGAGCGACTCGGTCCCCGGAATGAAGAGGCTCACGTACGTCGGCAAGATGGAGAGGAGGTCCACGATGCCAAAGAAACTCAACGCGTACCGAAACGGATTGCGGACACACACCAGGCGGAGCACGTACTCGATCGTGAACCCGATCGTGAGGATCCACTCCGCGGACACCAGAAGCGCGTGGTGGTCCTCGCGAATGTGGTCCACGCTGTCGACGGTGACCACGAACACACTCGCGACGATCGCGACCAACAACGAGACGTCGAAGATCTTCCCGGCGCGCGTATCCGCTTCGAAGATGATCTCGTGAAGCTGCTCGCGCCAGCTCTCGGGCCGAGCGGCCGCGATGCGATCCCGCATGACCGCGACGTTCGTCACGATCGTGCGGGATGTCAAGGAAGTGGCTCTACAAGAGGCGCTTCAGCTTCTCGAGCATCCGCACACGATCGGCGACGGTCTCTCCGACGAGGCTCACGTTCAGCGCGGTGACGCCGGATTCCCGATATTCCGCCAGGCGATCGCGAACGAATCCCTCGGGGCCAACGAGCGTCGTCTCCTCGAGGAAGGAGTCCGGCACCGCCTCCGCGGCGGCCCGCTTGTCGCCAGACAGGTACAGGTCTTGGATCCGCGCCGCCTCTTCCCGGTAGCCGTAGCTCGCGAAGATGTCGTTATAGAAGTTCTTACCGCGCGCCCCCATCCCACCCACGTACAGAGCAATCCCGGGACGGCCCTGATTCCGGTGCGCCTCGAGGCCTTCACCAATGCCGACGAGCCCGCCCGCATAGACGTCGAGAGCGCCCCGCGACGGATCACGGCGCGCGGCGCCCTTGTCGAGCGCGTCTCCCCAACAGTCTCGCGCCTTGGTGGGATGATAGAAGACCGGCAGCCATCCGTCGGCGAGGGCGGCCGTCTGCTCGACGCTCTTCGGCGCCAAGGCAGCGATCACGATCGGAATGTCCTCCCGCACGGGCCGGGTGAGGATCTTGAGCGGCTTGCCCAGTCCGGTGCCCTGCGCCGCCGGCAACGGTAGCGGGTACTTCGGACCCTCGTGGATCAACACCTCACGACGCCACACCTTTCGGCAGATCTCGATGATCTCGCGGATGCGCGCGACGGGCGCGTCGAACGGAACGCCATGGAAGCCCTCGATCACCTGCGGGCCCGAGGTTCCGAGGCCCAGCACCGCCCGGCCGTCAGACAACGCATCGACGCCGGCCGCGGACATGGCGAGCAGGCTCGGTGTGCGGGTGTAGATCGGTAGTACACCCGCAGCGATCTCGACGCGCTCGGTCTTCGCGGCGAGGTACCCCATCTGACTGATGGCATCGAACCCGTAGGGCTCCGCGACCCAGACCGTGTCGAGCCCCGCCTTCTCGAGTTCCTGGATTTCGTCGGCTGCCTGACGGAAGCCCGACGCGTAGCTGAGCATCGTTCCGATCTTCATCCCGGTGTCCTAACAAAATGCGCCGGCAGCGGAAGGTCGGGCGACGCCGGGCGCGATCAGCCCGGCCCGCGTTCGAAGCTCGGCAGGCCATCCGGCACGTGGTGGTAGGCCTGCTTGTCGATGAGGAAAATCGCCATCTGCGGGCTGAACACCGACTGGTCGTCCAGAACTCCCACCTTGATGAGCCGCGCGCCGGGCAGATTCGGCGTCCGCGTCAGCAGCTGCGTACCGCAATCGGCACAGAACTCACGCGTGACGGCGTTTTCGATGTCCGTGCGCGTAAACCCCTTCGGCGCCCCCTTGGTGAACGAGAAGCCGGATTCCGGCATCGCGATCACTACATTGGGGTTCCCCCCCGTCGCGTACTGACACTCGCGACAGTGACACTGCCCTTGGAACATCGCATCACCGTCAGCGCGAAACCTCACCGCACCGCAGTAGCATCCACCTTCGATCGCCATAGGAATCCTCCGAGTGTCTGGATGTGAGAGACGGCCGTCGGCCGCCTCGATGTTCAGGGTTTCTTTGCGCCGGGAACGAGAAGAACGGGAACCGTGCTCGACCGGATGATGTCGGCGGCCGAAGAACCGATCAGGAACTCGTCGACGCGACGACGTCCCACCTTCCCCAACACGACCAGATCCGCCTTACGACGAGCGACGAGACGCAGCACCTCCTCATCGACCTCACCGGTCTTGACGGTGCAGCTCACGTCGACCCCGGACGACACCCTCGAAACGAATTTGTCGAGCTTCTCCGTAGCCGCACCCACCGCCTCCGTGCGCATCTGCTTCACGGTCTCTTGGCCTTGCTTCAGCCACGGGAGAGTCGCCTGGAAGGCGTCCTCGATCACGTAGATCACGTCGAGGGAGGCATCGTGTTGCTGCGCCACGCCTACCGCATGGTGGAGAGCAGCCTTGGACGTCTTCGAGAAGTCCACTGCCACGACGATTCGCTGATAGCTGACCTTACCCACGAGGCGTCCTCTATCATGGAGCTGCAGCGGGGACGAGTGCTCTCCGCCCGCGCACGAGGCTTGCACCGCTCCGAGCCATGCAACAAACAAGTGGGAACACGGCGACAGAACCACTTCGCCGAGGAGATGGGGATTTGGAAATCACAGACAAGGTGGCGATCGTCACGGGCGCGGCGCGGGGCATCGGTCGAGCCACTGCCGTTGCTCTCGCCGAGGCAGGTGCCCGCGCGATCGTCCTGGCCGACATCCGACAGGAGCTCTCCGAAGAGACCGCCGACCTCGTGCGCGCGAAGGGTGCCGAGCCCATGGCATGGGAGACCGACGTTGCAGACCTCGCCTCACTCCGCCGCGTCGTCGAAGAGACCGAGAGGCGGCACCGAGGCCTGCACATCCTGCACAACAACGCCGGAATCGGCGAAGGGGCCACCGACTGGCCCGAGGTGCCCGACGAGCGCGCGGCTTCGATCGTCGACGTGAATCTTCGGGGCGTGATTCTCGGCACGCGCCTCGCACTCGAGCCAATGAAGCGAAGCGGCGGCGGCGCGATCGTAAACACCGCGTCCGGCGCAGCCTTCACCCCGCTGCCGCCTCAAGCGGTGTACGCGGCGACCAAGGCCGGCGTGGTCCACTTCACGCGCTCCTGCGTGCCGCTCCTCGAGAGCCACCGTGTCGCGGTCAGCTGCGTCTGCCCCGGCCTCGTCACCACCGAGCTCGTTCAGGAAAGCGGCCCGGGCGGCCCCGCGCCGTGGCTCCAACAGATCCTGGACGCGGTCGAGATGCTCACGCCCGAGGACATCGCCGCCCAGGTCCTCGACCTCATCCGAAACCCACGAAGCGCCGGCGAAGTCGTCACCGTAGCCAATCAACCCCGAAAGGCGTGAATGTCCTACTCCGGGCAGAGATCGACGGACGCGACGAACATCTCTGCCGAGCCGGGACGGCGCTCGGCGAGTAGCGTCACCCGCTGATTCGGTCGGGCGCCTGCGATCCGTGCGAGCAGCTCTCGCGCTCCTCGAACGACGACCTGCACGGGCTCCTTCTGGGTCGGCCGACCGGCTGCGCCGACGGCGATGAACACCTGTCGATCGCCGACCACGAAGGAGAGCTCGCGACCGTTCACGCTCAACGCCATCACGTCGTGCGAGGCCGCATCCCCCTGCGGCCGAACGTGTCCCTGCAGGCGAACGAGCTCGCGGATCGCCGTGCGCGGGATGTCGTGGGTCCACGCCGGGCCGGCGTCCGACAACAGGACGAGAAGAACGGCGCCGAGAACCAGCGCGACGCGCTCAGTGATGCGGATCCTTGAAACCATGCTCAACCATCTCTCTCACCTTCGAATCGGAATGCGTGGCCCGAATGCGCGCGAGTGTCGGGTCGTCCGTCGGACGCCCCAGCGCCATCAATAGGGCCGCCGCGTGACGCTGCCCCTCGGGCGCCGCGGCAAAGACGAGGCGCCCCAGGCTCTCGACGGCGGCATCCCCCCCGCGCTCGAACACGACGCGGCCCGCCGCCTGCCGCACGGCAAGCTCTCCGTCCTCCACGAACGCGGTCTCGATCACCTTCGTCGCGTCGTCCGTGTCGACGGGGCCGAGTGCCTCGAGGACCGCAATCCGCACTGCGGGCTCCGGCTCCGTCCCGAAGAACCTCCCCAAAGCGGGGACGGCCTCCTGCGGGTACACATCCACGTAGGCCTCGACCGCTGCCTCGCGGACCGTGGCCTCGCCGGACCGCAGGCGTCGCGCGATATCGGCGCTGCGCGGCGGTGCACCGAGCAACGCCTGCGCACGCCACGACGCCCTCAGTACGGCGGCGTCCTCGGTCGTCAGGCTGGCGAGAGCCGGTGCGAGCGACCGCAGCCCCGCTTCGCCGATGGCAGAGATCAACGCGGCTCGGGCGCGCGACGGAAGATCGTCGCGCCGAACGGCGTTCTCCAGACGAAGCCGTTCGTGCGCTTGGAGATCACCGGCAAGGCCGGGGATCTCCAGCAGGCCAGCTGCGCCATCTTCCACGAGGGCCGGATGCTGGCCAGCCACGGCGTCGAAAACCCAAGCCCGCCGCAGCGCCTGCCGCTCTCCCGCGGTCGCGGCGGGCGCCGCGCTGAGCGCGACGAGCCGATCGATCATGCCAGCCACCTGATCCACCACGACCTGGTCCCGATCGCCCACGACACCCAGAGCGCCGTCGGCGACCTGCCAGCGACGCCCAGGCCCCAGCGTGGCATCGAGGTAGGACCCCCGAGGCATGCGACTGAGGAACACGACGGCCCGATCCCCTCCATCGAGCAAGGCGGGCGCGGCCGGCCGATCGCGCATCTCGACGATCTCTACCGAACCACTCGAAACACCGAGCCGCTCCTCGCCCTTGAGCACACGGTCCAGGGCAAAGTGGATCACGCGGACGCGGTCGTGATCGAACGGCTGAACGCGAGAAACTCTTCCGACGAGCGCAACGGGGGCGCGCGCCAGGTGTACTTCCAGACGCGGCGCCGCCGGCGCCTCTGCGGCAACCAGAGGGCCCGCCGACGCGACGAGCGCCGCGCCGACGAGTCCAAATCCAACTGCGAGCCGGATTCCGAGGTATTCCTTCACCAAAGGAAGACGCTCGGACCTTACGGAATGAACATGACGCCCGGAGGCGTCCACCCACCGCCGTCGACGTCGACGAAGAGCGGGTTGGAGTACACCAGGGCGGGAACACCGTCCTCACCCAGGTTGCCGTCGAGCAAATCGGGCAGCGTCGGGTTCGTCCCCGGGTCCAGATCAAACGGCAAGACCGGGAACAGAGGCTGCGAAACACCGTCCGTACCGCGCGCGATCGCGACGACCCAGACATCGCTCACGAGCCCCACCAGATTGAGCGTCGTCGTCGCCTCGAGCCGCGACGCGCCCGCAATCGCCCCGTCGACTACGACAGTCGAGAGAGCGAAATCGGTGCCCGCCGTGTGGACGAAGTCCGGAGTGACGGCGTACGTCGTGACATCGACTGGGTCGACCAGCGCGTCGCCCGAGTTGATCTGCGCGATCGACCGAGTCGTCACCGGGTTCACGTAGAACTCGATGGTGTCGAACTCCGCCCAGATCGGGCTCTGAACCGAGACCGTGACGTCGACCGCTCCATCGACAGTGGCGATCTCGAGCGGAGCGCCCAACTCGAGGCCACCCGTTTGGCCCGTCGACGCCGCAGACGTCGTCACCCGCATCATCGGCGTGGTCGTTCCGAGGGCGCGGCCGGCGTTGACGTTCGCGGAGAGCGTCTCGGCGATCGCGGCGAGCGAGCCCGGATCGTCGGTCGGTGAGGCGATCAGCGTACGCGGCATGCCCGCAAGCGTCTGGACGACCCGGTGCGTATCGGAGTCGGCGACCGCCGTTCGGACGATGCCCTGGTTGATCATGTTGAACCAATCGCCCAGGTTCCGACCGTAGAAGTTGCCAAAGATCTGCCCGCGCGTTGCTTCGATCAGAATCTCGAGCGCGTCAAAGGTGTCCGTGAAGTAGTTTGTGATGCCCGGATCGAGTCGACGCACCGAGCCTGGCACATTCGACTGCGGCGGCACCATGCCGGTGTCGATCGCGAGCCCGGACCCACCGAGCTCCATGTGGCTGTAGAAATGGTTGATCTGAACGGTGTCCGTTCCCGGATCGGCGTGCGCCGCCGCCACGATCTGCGCCGGAGTAAGGCTGTAGTTACCGAATGACGGGAAGTCCTGGCCCGCCGGAGCCGCGCCACCGTGGTCGATGCCGCCCCCGTTGGGCTGGGCCGGGTCTCGGTCGAGCGGCCACGCGTTGAAGTGGCCATAGTCGAACGTCGTGATTTCAGACCCCGGCGCCGTACCGATCAGAGACGACGCACCGGCCGCCGCGATGTCCGCGCCGAAGTCCTGCACGCTTTCGTGGTCGGTCGGAATGAAGAAGTCCACGCCCTCGGCCAGCATGGAGACGATGCGGTCGTGACGGGTGACCTTGGAGTCCGGGCTATCGATCGAGTGGACATGGAAGTCACCCGTCACGAAGCCAGTCGTATCGAGCACGCGAGCGATCTGGAGGGCCACCGGTGTGGTTGCACCCGCCGTGATCGTCACGTCCGCCGACGCGAGCGAGTACTCCGCACCGTGCGAAACGTAGATCCGGTAGTCACCGGGCTCGAGTGCACGCGGACCGGAGACTCCGGTCTGATCGATGAAGTGCACGGCTGCGACCCCGTGGGGGAAGGTCGTGTCCTGCCCTGGATCGCGGAAGAGGCCAGTCCTGGTGTTGACCACGCCAAGGATCGTCTGGGTATTGAGAGGGTCGGCCGATGGATCGAAGCCGACGATCGTCACACGCGCAGCAATCGGGTCGCTCGACTCATCCGTCACCGTGACCTCGATCGTGCCCGAATCGGGGATGGCTACATTCTGCGTCGTCGCGACGTAGGCGTCGACGTTGACCGCGTGCGCCAGCGGCGCGGCGCCACCGCCCTCATACGGGTGCCCCTCTGCTTCGGCGACCACCGTGTAGCTGCCGGCTGCGACTTCCATCGAGTAATTGCCCGACGCGTCAGACAACGTGTGGTTCACGACGTTCTCGTTCATCGCACCGAGGGTCGGCCCCTCAGAGGTGGAACCGAGCGCGACGATCTTTACGCCTGCTGTCGGCACCCCGCCGACGGTGGCCGCACCCTCGATCGTGCCGGAGGGCAGAAACTGAATCTCGTTGCGTGCGGCGAGAATCGACGAAACCGTGCCGTCCCCAACGACGAAGTGCTGGTCTAGAGTCACTGAATCGCCCGGGCTACCCGCCGCCGTGAGGTTGAAATTCGGACCGGCCGCACCGATCAGCGCCAGAATCGTTTCCTGACCGAAGAGCGGAACCGCAACGCCCGCCGTCGAGAAGCTCGACGACTTGGGGATGTTGTGAACGAGGCCGTAGGAAACGCCTGCGGCATCACCGAAGGCGCCGAAGGCCAGCAAGTTACAGGGGTTCGAGGCAGACTCGGGACAGCTCGCCCCAACCAGGGGCTCGCCGAGCCCGTACCCCGGCTGGAAGGTCTCCACCTGTCCCGTCGCCGCAATGTACCCGCCGAGGAAGATGTCGATCGCTGCGCCGCTAGTGTTCGTAACCGTCGTCTTGACGCCCACGTAGTTGTGGCCGGGCTGCAGCGTGTAGTCCGTCACAATGTCGACTGGCAGGTCGGTATCGTCCGCCGAAGCGGGGAACGGGAAGCCGAAATCGTTCACGGTGGAGCTCGGATTGGCGAAGTTCAGGAGATCATCGACTCCGGACGCGCGAAGGACCACGCCCTGGCCGTCGCTCCCGTCATTGATGATCGTCAGGTCGGTGTACCGAGCGCCGTTCTCGAAGTTCAGAGAGGTCGCGAACTCCTCCCAGTTGTCGCGGTCCGGATCGAGTCCCGTGCGTACGAGGTCGGCATCGATGATCTGGCCACCGTACTCGCCCACCGCGAGCATGTTCCGGCCCACGTCCTGAACGACGACGCGAATCTCGCCGTTGGAAAGGAGGTAATCACCCACTTTGCAACGACTGACGGGTCCGCCGACGCAATCCGCGACATCCGTGATCAGGATCGCACCGGCGGGCGCACCGCCGTTGAGGTTTCCATACTCCGCAATGATCAGCCCGTCAGCGCCTTGCTCATGCGTGCCAACGGCGCAGGCGGCGAGAGCCGCCGAGGTGGAGACACCTTCACAGCCAGTGCCCCAGTCGAGCGCGCTGACGTTTCCGTTCGAGCAGGCGTTCTGGACCTTGCCGGTCGCCTTGAGACGAGTCTTCGAGAGCTGAAGCTCGATCTCGACCTCGCAATCCGTCTCGTCGGGCAGGTTGCGCTTCGCCACATTGTCCTTGCACCTGCGCAGCAAATCCTGCCGGCGGAACGCGACTTTCTCGGCTTCCTTGGCCGTCGAGAGCTGGCACTTCCGACGCGCCGACTGCGTGACTGCGCCCGTGGTGGCGAACACGACTTCGACCAACTCCAGCGCACGATCGTAGTGCGTATCGGTGAGGCAGGTCGCCAGATCCGCCACCGTACCCACCCCAAGGCAATCGTCGCCGAACCCGAGCGACGCTACGAGCGCGTCGTCACAACGCGCGCCGAGTTTGTCTGCGAGCTTCTGAGTCGCTTTGGCGATCGACGCCGCGGACTTGGGCTCGAGCGTGCAATCCGTGGCCGCCGAGAGCGTGCCCTTGGAGACCTTCGTCTCGCACTTGCGCAGTGCCTTGGTGACGTTCTTGAAGAACGTCTTGGCCTGGCGTCCCACCTCCTGCTGACAGCGGCGCTGGTCATAGGTCAGATCCACGGCCAGTGCGGTCGACGCGAAGAGGAGCAGGGAGAGGACGGTAACCGGAAAACGCAGAAACATGGGGTCCCTTTCGTGTTCGGCCGGCGCAGATGGGCCGTGTGAGGTGACGCGGTCGGCAGCCGGAGATATCTATGGACGGGTAACAATCCTGTGCTCGAGGCGTTTCTGTCAAGCCCATTCCCTCTTTCTGGGTCGGTGGACCCGCTCCCAGCCAGGCGGGGCGCAGGAACGCCATGGCCTTCGCTGGGTTCAGTGTCAGGCTCAAAACGCCGATCCACCCCATATGGGAGTGTTCTCGGACGCTGCTCGCGAGCCCGCGGAAAATAACCGCGCCGCACCATGCCCGGCGCAGGCCAACGCAAACTCCATGGTGGACGCGATACGCGCCGGTCGCCACCACGAGATGGACCTCTGCGGCGCCGACCTGCGCGACCAGGACCTCTGCGGCTTGGATCTGTCGGGAGCCGACCTCACCGGAGCTCATCTGAGCGGCGCCAACCTGTCCAATGCGGTCCTTTCGTTCTGTAAACTGCGCGGCGCCCACCTCCAGCGGGCCAACCTGGACGACAGCGAACTGCTCGGCGCCGATCTGACCGAGGCCGATCTGACCGAATGCTCGGCGCAGCGCACGGGCCTCGGCGGCGCGGTACTGGAGAACGCGACCCTCACGACGGCGCGATTGAGCGGCGCAACCCTCAGCCGGGGCAAGGCGCCGGGCGCTCGTTTCGGGGGCGCCATCCTCGACGGCGCCCGCATCCGCGAATGTGATCTCACCGGCGCCGACTTCACCCACGCCAACCTATCGGGCTGCGACCTCCAGGAGAGCGCCGTGGAGGGGGCCTCCTTTCTCGACGCGGATCTTCGCAGGGCCAATGTGCGCGGAGTCGTCGGCTACACCAAGGCCAACTGGATCGGTGCCGACACGCGAGACACGAACTTTCGCGGCGCCCATCTGATGAAACGCCACATCGAGGACGAGAACTACCTCGAAGAGTTCCGCACGCAGAGCCGGGCAAACGCAATCATCTACAATGTCTGGTGGCTCACGTCGGGCTGCGGACGAAGCCTGGTCCGCTGGGCCGGCTTCACGGGCCTGCTCGCGGTCATGTTCGCCATCGCGTACCAGTTCGTCGCGATCGACTTCGGACCGAACGCAACCATCATCTCCCCTCTCTACTTCAGCGTCGTGACGCTCACGACGCTGGGATACGGGGACGCCCTTCCCGTCTCCGTAACCGCTCAGGTCGTGGTGATGGTGGAAGTCATCACAGGCTACGTGGCCCTAGGCGGACTCTTGAGCGTGTTCGCCAACAAGATGGCGCGACGCGCAGACTAGCGAGACTCCTTCATGCTCTCCTTCCTCCGGCGCGACCCCAAGAAGCAGCTCAAGCAGGTTCTCGGAGACCACGAGTTGCCAAGCTTCCCCGCGGTGGCACACGACGCCCTGGGACTCATCCGAAGGAATGATTCGAGTGCGACCGACGTCGGGCGCACCCTCGCCAAGGACCCCGCGCTCTCGCTCGCCGTACTGAAGACGGTCAATTCGGCGGCCTACTCCATCCCGTCGAAGGTCGAGAGCGTCGCGCAAGCAGCGGGACTCCTGGGACTCCCGTCCGTCGAGTCGATCGTCGTCTCGGTCGCCGTCGCGCGTTCGATCCCGACCACCTCGACGAGGGACTTCGACCTCTCCGCGTTTTGGCTTGTCGCGTCATGGCGGGCCGCGACCGCGCGCGCGTTGGCAAAGGAGGTTCGCTCCCCGTACGCCGACCAGGCCTACACTTGCGGCCTCTTGCAGGACATGGCGATCCCCGTTCTCGTGCACTGCCTAGGCGAGAAGTACACCGACGTCCTCATACAGGGCCAGGAGTCTGGCGACGCGCTCGCCGAACTCGAGCGCACGACGTTCGGTTGGGATCACGCCGAATGCGCGTCGTGGGTCTGCAGCGACTGGGCGATCCCCGAGTTCATCGCCGGCTGCATCGCCTCGCACCACGGTGCCGAGATCGACGGGATCGACGTGCCGCCCGAGATCTCCCTCGTCTGCCACCTCCGCCGCATGGGCGACGAAGCCGGCATCGACCGGTTGGTGGAAGAGGCCCAGAGCCGACACGGACTCGACGGGGAACGCGTCCGTACCATCGTGAGCGAGTGTGCGGAGAACGCGGGCGAGCTCGCAAGCGCTGCCTGACCAAGACCTGCGGAGATCGAACACGAGAAAGCCCCCACCGCATTGCAGCCGTGGGGGCTTTCCTTGGTTCTGGGTGGCGCCGGAGTCGCGAGTCCGCGGACTCGCGGCTCCGGCGATCGTCGCTTCTCAGCGGCAGCAGCGAGCGAAGCCGTGGAGATCGACCGTTCCGCGAACGTTGGCGTTGCGGTACCGAACCGCCCAGTCCCGGGCGTTGCCCTGCGAG
>JAJCZO010000007.1 GCA_029262355.1 Deltaproteobacteria bacterium | reverse complement strand
AGCTCGTCGACCGTCGGCAGCCGCCAGTCGTCGTAGCCCGCGAACTCAGACGCGTTCAGCACCAGTAGAAAGGTCGAGTACGCCGTCCCGTCCGGGTCCCACGGATCGCTCAACGACAACGTGTACGTGTCGTCCTTGTCGTGGATCGACCCATCGTCGGTCTTCATCTCCCACTGAAGTCCCGTCAGCCGGTCCGTCACCGTCCCGTCCCCGTGCTCGATCCACCGGTCCGGCGTGGAGTCCTCCCCCAACAATCGCGCCACCACGCCCACCAGCGTCCCCGCGTGGTACCCCGTGACGTCCAGCACCAGATGCGCCGTCAACCCGGCCGGTGCCGTCGCCAGATACGCAGACAGCGCAGGTGCCGTCGCACCCAGCTTCACCACACCGGCGTTCCCCTCCAGTTCCCCCGCCGCGAAGTTCAGTGACGACGCCACCGGCCGTGCCCCGTCGCTCGGGTGCAGCGTCAGATACCCTTCGCCTGCCGGCCCGACGATGGTCGCGTTGTACGTAATCGCCGTCGCTCCCTCAGGTATCCCGCACAGCCCGCGTACTGTCACCGCACGCGTCGTCTGCCCTACCAGCGCCGGGCCCTCTCCTGGCGCGGCCGTGTTCAGCAGCCGGCACGGGTCCAGCGGTATGAACTCAGCTCGTGCGGCGGTCGACAGCACCAGGGAGAGGATCAGGGTCCCGGTCGTTGTCTTGGTCATGTCAGCTCCTTGGACGAAGGGGGGTGTCGATTGCCCGGAGAGGCTATCAGGGCCCGCTTGAGTCTGGCTACACTGTCCCGGAGGGCCGTCAGACCGCCCGGACCGGGGGCGCGAGGTGGGCGTTCACGCGCACCCGCCCGTCCGGATTTTGCGCCGCGCACCCGGCCCACTGATGTCCGGTGTCTCCGATCCGAGGAGTTCTGGCCTGCCGATCGGTTCGAGGAGCCTTCGGTCGTTGAACCAGTCAACTCATTCCAGCGTGGCGAACTCCACGTGCTCGGCGTGACGCCACGGCTTGCCACGGTGGATCACTTCGGTCTTGTGCAGGCCGATCACGGCTTCGGCGCAGGCGTCGTCGTAGGAATCGCCAACGCTGCCAACCGAGGACTCGATTCCGGCTTCGGCGAGCCGCTCGGTGTACCGGATCGACAGGTACGACATGTTCGTTCGGTGAATGCGCCGCATCCATGCGAGGTGGCCTTGACCGTTTAAGGCACCGGGGTGGTAGCCTGTGCGTCAATCGCGCAACTAGAGGGACAACCGATCATGTTTCGTCATTGCAGTGCTTGTCTTTCGCTCGCTGCGCTCTGGCTCCTCCTGAACGCGGTCGTCAGTGCCGCCGCCGATCCGGTGAAAGTGGGTGGGGAGATCCTCGTGGCGACCGCATCCGACGACGCGTTCGAGCCCGTGGTCGCGGCGGATCCCGCCGGCAACTTCCTCGTCGTGTGGCACGTCTATAACGAGATGGTGAAAGGGCGTGCGTTCTGGTCGAATGGAAACTCCCAGGGACCCGCATTCCAGATGAGCCAGCCCGGCTTCGTCCCCGACGGGGTAGACAGTGACGGGAATGACATTCTGGACGTCGCCGCCGACAAGGCTGGGAACTTCGTGGTTGCATACAGTGCCGAATCGCAGGCGCCATACGGGGCGTGCGCCGACCGGCCGTGCATCCTCACGAAGCGGCGTGATGCGAACGGCAATGTCGCGCCGGCGTCATTCCTCGTCGGTGACCCCCGGCTGTTTGGCTATGGCGACGAATACAATCTGACCGAGACGCCCAGGCTTGCTGCCGACGGTTTGGGCAACTTCGTCGTTGCCTGGGAGGGCTACGACCTGAGTCCGAGTGGCTACGTCTACAGCGAAGGCGTCTGGGCCCGTCGGCTCGTCAACAGCGGCCAGGTGAATGGCGGGCAGTTTCGCGTGAACGAGCATACCGAGGAGTACCAGGGAGACGAGAGCCATCTCGACATCGCGGCCGACGACGAAGGGAACTTCGTGGTCGTCTGGGCGGACTACTACGCTGACCTGCCGCCGTACGGTGGGGTCGTGTTCAGGCGGTACGACAAGGCGAAGAACCCGATCGGGGCGCAGACTCAGGTCGCACCCGAGGCGTCGGCCTCATGGCCGCGCATCGCGCAGGCCCCGGACGGCACGTTCATGGTGATCTGGTGGACGGGCGGTTCGCTGTACGGCCGGGTTTTCGGCAGCAATGGTGTGCCGACGGGGCCTGCGTTCGAGATTTCGCCTGATGCGCAGTTCCCCCGGATTGCCGCATCGGCCGTGGGGTCGTTCATCGTCGTGTTCGAGGCGGCGGGTGGAGCGGCTGGGATGACCTTCGACTCGACGGGTACGGCGACGAGCAGCCAGTTCTCTGTGAACACGCTTCCGGGCGCGTCCGACCCCTCGGTGGCGGCCGACCAGGATGGCAACTTCGTCGTGACGTGGGCGCGGAGTGGCGGATACGCCTACGCGCAACGATTCCAGGTTGCAGCGCCTGTACCGGTCGAGATCCCACTCCTCGGAAAGATCCTGGTCCTGACGAACAAAGCCCCCGACGACTTCGAGAAGAGCAAGGGCAGTTGGAAGGCGAGCGGCGAGGAGATCGTGTCACCGCTGCGAGGCGCGGCGAGCGATCCGCGCTGTAACGGCGACCCCACGGGAACCGTGAAGGCGAGTGTGCGGTTCTTGAGTCTGACCTCCGGGGAAGACCTGAGTGTCGACCTGCCCTGCCAGAACTGGTCAGTCACCGGCTCGAACAAGGTGAACGCGGTCGAGAAGCGCGGCTACAAGTACAGCGACGGCAAGCGCGAGGACGGCCCGTGCAACGCGATCAAGATCAAGGGCACCAAGAGCCTGAGCGTGAGCTGCAAGGGCAAGCCGGGGGCAGCCGCGTTTCCGTATGACCTCGTGTCCGGAATCAGCCAGGGAGCGGTGACCGCGGTGTTGGAGATGGGCCTCATCAAGTACTGCGCCGAGTTCGAACCGTTCTTCGGCGGCAGCGACGGGAAGAAGTACAAGGGCAAGAGCTTGGCTGTGCCGGTCTCGTGTCCGTGAGCTGAGCAGCCAAGCTTCGTCTCACTTCCCCACGGCTTACTGGCTACCAGCCCCCATCCGCCGCGGGATCGCCAGCGATGCTTCGACCAGCGGAGCGGGTCGGAGCATCGTCCCGAATCGGAGGTTTTGGAAACACGCCAAGACGCCTTCCCGGGCACTCATGCCAAGTCCCAAAACCCGTTTCCGGGAACTCCGCCGAAAGGCCATGGGCGGTCGAGCACGATGCTTGCGTATGAGTTCGGGTCCCACGCCGGCGTCGTTTCGCCTCGCCCGCGCGGAGCCTCGGGCGCCCTGGCGGGCGATGGCCTGGCGGCGCGCGCATGCTCTGAAGAAGAGCACTCCTTTCAGCGCGTCTCGGGGGATATTGGCCTTCGAGACTGGGATGAGCCTGGTCCATCTCGAAAGTGTCCGGTAGAGCGAGGATGAGGCCAAATGGCGCTTTGTGCCTGTGGCTGAGACGTGGAGGGGTGAGAACATGAATCTGGAGAGAATCGTCGCGGGCGTCGCCGCCTGCATTCTTCTTGCCGGTGTAGCCCAGGCGAACGTATCGGAGACCACCGTGCAATCGCTGGGGGCGCCCGACTCGATTGACACCCGGGTCGGCACGTTCGAGTTCGACGGGGGCGTCCCGACGGCCGCGACTGCCCAGTCGGCTTTCGACGCAGTCGACTTCGCCCGCGCCCTCAACGTCTACAACAACAGCTTTCGCGGCGCCTCGGCACTGGGACTGAAGAAGGGCTTCGAGAGCGTCGGCGCGGGCAGCGGCGACATCGTCATCTTCGACGAGCTGATGGACTCCAACTCGCTGTTTCTGACCGCGAACGCCGACACGATCTACTACCTCGGCTGGATCGACCTCTCGAAGGGACCGGTGGTGATCGACCAGCCCTCCGGCGGGCTCGGCGCGCTCAACGACATGTGGTTCCAGTGGATCATCGACGTGGGTCGACCAGGGCCAGACCGGGGCCTCGGTGGCAAGTACCTGGTTGTGGGGCCGGGCTATGACGGTCCACTTCCCGAGGGTGGTTACTTCATTGCCCATGCCAGGACCAATACGATTCTCTACGCGCTGCGCGCCTTCATCGTCGACGGCAAGGACCCAAAGCCGGCAGTCGACAACATCAAGCAGAACCTGAAGATCTACGCCTACCAGCCCGGCAGCTACGGCACGCCGATCGCCGAGGCTCTGAAAGGCGAGGTCAGGCTGGCCGGCGAGCCGAAGGTCCCGGAGATGAAGTTCATCGACGCGTCCGGGATGTCCTTCAACACGATCCCACCCAGCGACTACGGCTTCTTCGAGATGGTCGACGAGAACGTCCAGAACGAGCCGGCGACCAGCTACGACGTCGAACTCGCCGGACAGCTCGCAGCCATCGGCATCGTGCACGGAAAGCCCTTCAAGCCTGATGCTCGGATGAAGAAGATCCTCACGGAGGCCGCTGCGGCCGGACAGGCCTTCGGACGTGCTCTGCAGTGGCGGGCGCTCGAGAAGCATCCCGACTGGGCCTACTACGAGGGGTCCTACTGGACGAACATGCTGTGGGCTGGCGGCGCGCTCTTCGAGACGCCGCCGCCGGCCTTCGAGAACGGCATGTTCAAGCCCTACCCGCCGACCGGTGCGCGCAAGCTCGACAGCCGCACAGCGTTCTACTACGCCTACACGCTCGACAGCCCAGGGATGATCATGAACATCCCGGAAGTAGGCTCGCAGTACCTGATCGGGTTCCTCGACGGCGACGGTGATCCCTTCGATGGCGCCAAGACCTACAAGGTGACGCTGCCCAAGGGCATTCCAGCCAAGGCCTTCTGGTCGTTCACGCTGTACGACAACCAGACCCGGTCGATGCTGCAGACGCCGCAGAGATATCCGCGCGCCGGCAGCCAGAGCTACCCAACCCCAGCCGCGAAGGCCGCAAAGGACGGCGCGACCGTAGTCTACTTTGCACCCGAGAAGCCTGACAGCGTGGCCGACGGCAACTGGATCCAGACCGATCCCGAAAAGGGCTACTTTACAGTCCTGCGCCTCTACGGCCCCCAGCCGGCATTCTTCGACAAGTCCTGGCGGCCAAGCGAGGTCGAGCTGGTCAACTGACCTGACATACTCGTTCGACACCCGGACCTGACCGTCAGGACACCCCCCTCCCTCCAGCGTGCACCAGTCTCAAATCGGAGTGCGGGTTTGGAAACACGCTAACCGAGCAGTTTGATTCAGAACGATTCTCGGACCGTCTTTTCTCTAAACGAAATGATCGCCGCCTTCCGCAAGAAGCACTGGGGTCGGCCCTGCAGGTCCAATTGTGATCACTTCAATCGGGCCCGGCCGCACCAAGGCATCGGCCCGCGGATTCCTGACGAACCACCGGAGCTCGAAGCCGCGGGAGGGTTCGGATCCGTCGAAGAGATCTCCGTGTTGGGCGGCCTTCCCGACGAGTATCGCATGGCTGCCTAGCGCGGATCTGGGAAGTAGCGAGGATGTTGGTGTAGGCTACCGTGGGGTGCAGATTCGGCATGATGAAGTTCGGAGGCCTTCGTGTTCGCAAAGATTGTCCTTGTTGTCACCGCTAGCCTGTTGATTCTTGCCGGCGCCTATTTCGGGATCGACCCAGAAGAATCCGTCGGTCCAGCCCTGGGTGTTTCGCAGTTCTCAACGGATGGTCTCAACATTTTCCGATCCGAGTTGGGAATTCGATGGGCATTCGCGATCTTCTTCGTCCTCGGCGCCCTTATGCGGCCGCTCGAACGACCGGCCCTCCTTGCCCTGATTGTGTACATGTCTGGTGCCGCCTTGGGTCGAACGGCGAGCCTCGCCATGGATGGAGTGCCAGAGACCCCAGTTCTGGCAACCGCGGTACTCCGTGAGTTCGTCCTGGCCGCTCTGGGGTTCTACGCGCTCCGCCGAAGGACACCATCCGTGGACCGGAGCTGAACCGGGGACGGATTACGAAATCGTGCTCTGGCAATACGGAGTCACGCGAAGACGATACTCGAGGCCGTTTCGGTCGCCCGCGACACGGACGAGCAGCGCGGGCGATTCATCGAGTTCTTAGCGGAGGTCCGGGTCGAAGGGCTGCTGATCCGACGGGCAAACCGCGCCCTGGGGTGGGGTGATCAGGTCGACTAGGTAGTCGACCATCGCCTTGTCGACACACTCGCTCGGGTTCTGGAAGGAAAGGTGGCCGTAGCCTTCGTGGGTGAGGAGGACCGCGTTCCCTAGGTAGCCCTCGGCTCGCACGGCGTTGGCATAGGCCGTGTTGGGGTCATAGCGCTGGTTGATCAGCAGGATCGGGTTCGGGGTTGAGGCGTTCCAGGGCCCCCGGTAGCTGTCCTGGCCGTGGACCGGCCAGGAGGCGCAGGGGGCCCACTCCCACCAGCCCTGCACGCGGCCCTGGAGCCGGCTGACCCGCTCGAGTCGTCGGATTACCTGCGGCCACGCCCAGGAGCTCTGGTTGGCCGGTGCATCCGCGCACTGGATCGCCGCCGAGGTCGTTGTCGCGGCCCAGCCGGCGGGCGTGACGAAGCCGCTTGCTCCGCTCTCGAGTGCCGAGCCGTCGCCCCCTAGCGCGGCCGCTAGATCCGCCGCGTTTTCGGGCCACGCCCTGGGAGCCCTGAGCGGCTGGAACTGAGAGAGCAGCAGATCGCCGTAGCTCAGCTTCTGGCGCGACAAGAGCGGTGGCCTCGCCCCGCGGGCCGCGATCGGCGCGCGCTTCGCCCGCGAGAACAGTTGCTCGACCCGCGCGGCCGCGGTATGACCGCCACCCGCAAGCGCGCAACGCCCCAGCCCCGCGCTCTCGCACAACGAGAGGAACTGGTCGAAGACCTCGTCGGCCGCGCTGACGAACATGGCGATCCTCGCCTCGGCGCTCTTCGAGTATTCGACCGCATCGACGATGCCGTTGAGCAGCATCGCTCTGACCCGGTCGGGGAACATGTTGGCGTAGGTCTGGCCGAGGTAGGTGCCGTAGGACAAGCCGACATATGTGAGCTTCTCCTCGCCAAGCAGGACGCGTAGGTGGTCGAGATCACGGGCCGTATCGGCGGTCGAGAGGTGCGGCAGAAGCCAGCCACTGACCTCGCCGCAGCCGTGCGCCAACTTGGCGGTCATCCTCCGAAACCGCTCCGAAGCGGTCTTCGTGGTGGGAATGGAGGCGCCCGCCCAGAAGCGCGCCTCGTCCCGCTGGCTCTCAAAACAGCGGAGCCGCGTGCTGGCATTCGTGCCACGAGGATCCCAGCTGACGACGTCGAAGCGCCCGTCGCCGATCGCGTCGATTCCTGCAGGGTCGCCCTGCAGTAGGCCAACGCCGCTTTCGCCGGGCCCGCCGGGGTTGATGAACAACGTGCCGATCCGCTGGTCCGGCTTGCTCGCGAGATGGCGGATCACCGCCAGCCTGATCATACGCCCGCCCGGATCGCCCCAATCCAGCGGCACCCGGATCCGGGCGCACTGGAGATCCTCACCGGGGGGATCACACGCAGCCCACGGAATCGGCGCGCCGACGGAGCCCGCCGAGCGGGCCGATTCGGCTCCGGCAGCAGCCGCGGCCTCGACCGAAGACGCGGCTAGGCAAACCGCGACCAGCGCCGCAGCAGCCAAGAGCGGCCTGCGGCCAGCGCCCACGATCGACTGCGAATGCGACCGTTGCTTGCGCAAGTGCTTCCACCCGCTGATAGCCGCCGCAACCGGCAACCATTCGCGACGGGGCATTCGCAGCACCGTCGTGGCAAGGGATGTCGATGCGCTCGGCATGTTGCTCATTCTACCGAACCGCTCGAGTGGGTCGACTGGTTCAACAACCGACGGCTCCTCCAGCCGATCGGTGACATTCCACCCGCCGAGTTCGAGGCGAGGTACTATGAGGAACAAAACTCCCAGACCACGGCACTCCATGGGCTCCGGAAAGGCCGGGGCGATTCAGTCCCGAATCCCCTTCTGGGACTGAGATGGCGTCCGGGATGACCAGGCGCCGCATGCGCGGCGTGGCGCACCGCCTGTGGTCACTCACTCGACTGTCCGAATGCTCCCGAAAAGTCAGCGCGGTTGCCTCAGCATCGGGGTTACGACCGGTGCCGCGCCAATCTGAATCTGTCCCATCACCTCGAAGCCGTGGCGCTCGTAGAGCGTGATGTTGCGCGGATTCGACGACTCGAGGTACGCCAATACGCCGTCCCGGTCGCAGCGACTTAAGGCGTGGTCCATGAGCGCCCGGCCGAGGCCTCTGTTCCGCGCGTTCGGCTCCACGCCAATGATCGGCAGGTACCAGTGGGGCTCGTCCGGATGCGACGCGTCCATCTTCTCGAACGTGCCTAAGAGGTCGTCCAGACGCTCGGGGGGTGCATTCTCTCGGAACACTCGCTCGAGTGCCTCACCGTCCGGATGAATGCCTGGAGGTAGCCAAAGCGCGGCGCCACAGAAGTCGGCAGAAACGTAGGCTGTGCCGTGCTCGAAGCTTCTGCCCGCGAACGCCGGGGTCACTGCAGACATGGCGCGCAGGTGGTCGTGAGGAGAAGGTGCTGCAAAACGCGCGAACGGGTCGGTCATGAACGCGGCGACCATGCACGACACGGTTTGGGGCATCTCGTCTGGCGTTGCGCTGCGTATCTCCAACAATGAAACGGTCACAACAACCCTCCTTGACCGCCGAGTTCCCCTGGAAGCGCGCGGTTCCCTTGCGAACTTTCGGCTCCTCGGGCGGGCGGCGTCGGCCTGCCTGTTTGTAACACCGCCAGGCTGCGGCAAGCGAGCGGTTCAGAAGTTTCCGGACAGGGTCGCTGGAATCGGGACGGGATTGGACAAGCAGCTTCCTCTGCTGAATGGCGCCTCCTCCTACGACCGGTTTCTTGCGAGCGCCAATGGGAGGAACCCGGCACCTCGTCGTCTTCCTCGACCCATCGCGACAGCCTGCTCCCAGGCTGGCCTGCAGGGCGCCCCGATTCCCAAAACCTACCGTTTTACGGACGGCCCTAGGCGGGTGGTCCGTGGCATGTCTCCTGCTGTCGCGGCTACCCGCTCCGCGTGTCAATCTGGTGCGAGCGAAGCAGTAGGTAGGCAGCGAAGGGTGGCCGGCTGTACCGGGAAGAGAGACGCGATGACCGACGCAGAAGCCCACATGATGCAGCTCTTCTGCGAGCTGCACAGCGAGATGCCGCGGCAAGGACCTGGCGGCGCCGCGTACACGCGGCAAGCGTTCACGATGCTCACCGGCCTGCCCCCACACGCGGAGGTCCTCGATGTCGGCTGCGGCCCCGGCGCGCAAACGTTGACGCTGGCTGCGCTCGAAACGGGCGCGATCACGGCCGTGGACAACCATGCCCCTTACCTTGCTGAACTGAGGACCGCGGCCGAGCAGCAGGGCCTCGCCGACCGGATCCGAACTGCCAAACAGGACATGACGGCACTCGACTTCCCAGCGGCATCCTTCGATCTCATCTGGTCCGAAGGGGCGATCTACATCATGGGCTTCGAGGCAGGCCTTCGCGCGTGGCGGCCCTTGCTCCGGGCCGGGGGATTCCTCGCCGTGACCGAAGCGACCTGGCTCGAACCCGATCCCCCGGCAGAACTCGCCGCATTCTGGGGCGAGGGCTATCCGGGCATGCAGAACGTCGAGGCCGCCCTCGCCACCGTTCGCGCGGCCGGCTACCGGCCCCTTGGGCACTTCACACTGCCCGACTCGAGCTGGTGGACCGACTACTACACCCCGCTTGAGGCGCGGCTCGCGGCGTTCGAATCGCACTACCAAGGTGATGAAAGCGCGCGCCAGATCTCCGATATGGAGCGACGGGAGATCGCCCTCTTCCGCAAGTACGCCCGCTACTACGGCTACGTCTTCTACCTGATGCGGCTTGAGCCGTGAGTCATCGCGCCGCGCTACCTCCCAAATCCGAAGGGTTCCGGCCCGCCCGTCAGCTGTGCCCAAACCCACCGTTTTGCGGACGCGGCCGGAATCAAGAGGAGAACGGACCTTCCGTCGCATTCGGTCCGTCCCGCAGTCGACCGAGTATGACCGGGCCCTCGACGGTTCCCGGCGTCTCCGAACCCAAGCGGACTACGAGCCTCTGAGTCTGTGCTCTACACGCAGGAGACGATGGCTGGCCCGGAAGCCGGCCCGCTCGATGGCGCGTCGGACCCATCTGGGTCGCCTGCGCTCTCAGTTCGACTTCATTTAGCGCCACGCGAGAACAAGCCCTGCGAGACACAGGGCGGTCTGAACTGCCTGACTCGTATTGATGACCGCCGGCCGCTTGAACCCGAAAAGCGGACCTCGCTCGGGGCTTCGCGGTGGCGGCTACCCGGCGACCTGGGCAAATAGGCCCTTGATCCCGCCTACCGCCATCTACTTGAGGACCGTCTTGAAGGTCTCGCCGTCGTTGATGGTCGCGGCGGGGAAGGTCGTCTCCCAGCACGCCCCGCTTTCCGACTGCAATTGTAGGAGAACCGGCAACGTCAGCGGCAGACCGGCCAGCTCGAGGGGGTCGCGGCCTCCTGAGATGACGCCGCGCGTCGCATCCACGTCACTGGGCTTGAGGATGATCTTTCGGATACCCTCCGGGGTCGAGAAGGGGTCCTTGTACTTGACCGCCGTTGGTTTCACCTGCCAGCACGGCTTGCCGGGCTTGCAGTCGCCTCCTGCCGGGACCAGCGCATGCAGGAAGAGGGTCTGGCCGACGCCGTCGTACCCACATACGGCGCGATGATCACTCGGTCCGGGATCGAACTCACCCAGTGTCGTCGCCTGCCCGTCCTTCCAGGTCCACTTGAGCTTGTCCTTCGAGTCCTTCGCGCGATCCTTGATCACGACCACGCCGCGACCCGCGTTCTTGCAGCCGGGAAGCGGAGCTGGCGTGCAGCCCGAGTAGCCGGGAGCGAATACGGTCAACCTGTCGAACAACCCCTCTCCAAGGGCGTAGACGTGCTGTCCGTCTGGAGCGACGAAGATTCCGTCCGGATTCAATCCGGCGAGGGTGTCGTAGTCGGAAGTGACGAACGCTAGCGCTCCCGTGTCCGGGTTGCGGCTGAAAACCGTCAGAGCATCTTCGATCGGCCGACTGACGGCATACACCTGCGAGCCATCCGCGCTCATGCCGAAGTGGGCTGGCCCGTCGAGTCCGTCGACTCCACCCTTCCCATCGGTCTGGAACTCCGCCAGGCTGAGGAGGCCCGAGACCAGATCTCGCTCGAGTACGGCGATTGCACCATCGGTACCCAGCGCGCCCAGCAGATACACGAACCTGGCGTCGGGACTGAACAGGATCTCGCGACCGAAGTCGCCGGCCGACTCACCCAGCTTCACGATCGTGTCGACCAGCGAGAGCTCACCAGTGACCAGGTCCCGCTCGAAAACCACCACGTCGGATGTCCACGGGAACACCGTGCGGGAGGCGTAGAGATGCGCCCCATCCGGGCTCAGGCGGACGATCGTCTGCGCCTCCGCTTCGACGTCAACCAGGATGAGCGCCCCGGTTGTCAGATCACGGGAGTACGTCGTGATCGCGGATAGCGCACCTCCGCCGACGTACACGTGCGCGCCATCGGCGGAGATCACCACGCTAGACGTCCGCGTCGTCGGGCCGTGGTTCTCCACGTAGGTGACCTCGCCCGTTGATGCGTCCCTCGTGAAGACGGATACCCCGCCGCCGGCCATGTACACGTGCTTGCCGTCTGGGCTGACGACGACTTCGCCAACGCGCGGAAGCACGACTCCGTTCGTGCCATCTTCTTCCTGCTCGACGAACGTGAGATCCCCCGTCAACGGATTGCGCTCATACACGGTGAGCGTGCCTGGGAATGCTACCCCAGGCGTGCCGGCCACGTAGCCGTGGTCACCGCCGGGGCTGAACGCAACCGAGGACGTACCTGCGGGCATCGAGACCGAGTCGCCCGTGGGGTCGAGGATCGTGGCCGGGATTCCAAACGCGTGGCAAACGGGCGTGGCTACCAGGATCCAGAGGGCTACGACGAGCAGTCGAGTCATCTGAGGAGTCTAGCGGCGCAAGGAACCGTGGAACAAGACGGACTTGCCTGCATGCGCCGCCCTCATGGGTGTGGCGGCGGCGATTAGGCGCGTGATCCTCAGGACGTCCTCCGTGGCGGCGTCGGCCCCCAGTGGCCATGGTTCCCGCCCGTTTCCGACGGCCAGTAGAACCGAATGCGCTGAGGCTGGGAGTCTCCCCTCCGATTCGTCGGGTTCGGCGACGCGGCGTGTCGTGTCGTGTCGTGTCTGGGAACGGACGATTCGAGACGCTTCTGACCTGCGCGAACCCCGCGACGCCGAGCTGCCGTTGCGTGGTCGTGCCCATTGCCGTTCTCGATATCTCACGCCACGTTGACGTGACCTGTGGGCAACATCCGCCAACGCCCTGATTCCTGATTCGGCCATGGCCGGAAACCGAGGGTTTCTGGGGCACGCCCGGACGCCTTCCCGGGCAGATGTCCGAAAATCCCGAAACCCACCATTTGCGGGATTCCCGGATTGGCCGCGCGACCTCGGATGCATGCCCTTCACCTATTGCCCAGCCCCGAGTGGCCGCCCATTCTTGCCAAATGAAACTCGCCGCTAGTGTAGCCCTAGTCCTTCTCTGGAGTTCGACGGCGTGGCCCACCACGCACTGCGTCAATCCGGGCGGGACGGCTGGTTGCTTTGGCACGTTGCAGGCGGCACTCGACGTCGCCGAGAAGAAGGATCTAATCCAGATCGAGCCAGGAACCTACCCCGACGCAGCGGCCGTACCGGACAAGGCTAAGCTCACGATCAACGGCAGCGGAGCGGGCGTCACGATCCTCGAAGACACCCTCACCATTGGCGCTCGCGCCAAGGTGTTTCTCAGCGGGGTAACCGTGCGGGCGACTGCCCTCCACGGCATCGTGGTCGGAGAGAAGGCGCGACTGGAACTCTCCGATAGCGAGGTTCGAGACTGCCCGTCCACCGGCATCGTAGCCGACGTCGCTACGCTCACCGTCGAACGCTCGTCTATCCGCGACAACGGGACCTTGGGCATCGTGAGCGGCCGCAAACTCACTCTCCGAAACAGCACCGTCAGCGGCCATGTCGACGACGGGATCGAAACTCGTGGTGGCACGAAGGTCCTGATCGAGAACTCCACGGTGAGTGGCAACCTCACCGGTGTTCATCTGAAGTCTCGCAATCGTTTGACGATCTACGGGAGTACAATCGCGGCCAACCAACGCGGCCTCTTCATCGAGTCGGCCAGCCGCATGAAGATCGCGAACTCGATCGTGGCTGACAACACCTCGGGAGTGGACTGCGAGAGCAGTCCCACCAAGACCGTACTCAAGTCAAAGGGCTACAGTCTCATCGAGAACAACCTCAACTGCGCCCTCCAAGGGGATCTCGCAACGACGATCCAGGGTGTCGATCCGGCACTCGGCGTGTTGGCTAACAACGGCGGACCTACCCGGACACATGCCCTACTCGCGGGAAGCACCGCAATCGATTCTGGAAATCCCAAGCCTCCGGGAAAGGGCATCCGCTGCCGCGCGGAAGACCAACGAGGCCAGGCTCGAAACGGCCTCTGCGACATCGGTTCGTTCGAGTTCTAGGAAGACGCGGAAATGGGCGAAGTTCTTCCTGTGTCATCGCGATGACTTCATTTTCAGCGAGCGCCGCAGGGCGCGCGAGGTCCTCTCGGCCGTGGCATCACTCCGCGTTCAGTCCCCCGTGCCCGGCGACTGCCATCGACAGCCCGTTCGGGTTGAACCATGAAGTGGCTCGGCACGATCTTCCCGCAACCGAGTGGTTCTGGCACAGCGGCGCACGGCGTCACGCAGCCGTGTGCCTAAACCCACCGTTTTCGGGACTGCACCGTGTCGCCTTCCGTATCATGGCATCTACCCCACCGCTCCGTGGATGAGTGCATTGCACTCTTGCGACGGTTCAGCCAGGCGCGACATACTCCAGTCATGACGCCCACCATCGCCCCGCGCATGGCGCCTATCCGCTTTGCCCCCTGCGCAACTCTCGCTCTCGGACTCGTCGCCGCGGGGGGTCCCGCCGCGGCCGTCACGCCGACTAAGGTCGGCGCCGAGATCGTCGTTTCAACTTCCCCGAACTACGTCGAGGCCCCCCGGGTAGCAATGGATCCTGGCGGCAGCTTCATGGTCGTCTGGGAAGACGGCTACGACGAGACGGCCAAGGCAAAAGCGTTCTACGGAAACGGAAACGAGCAGGGGCCGATCTTCTGGGTGAGCTCACCCGAGCACGAGGTGAAAGAGGGCGGCTTCACCCCGGACGAGCTCGTGAGCGTCGCGGCGGATGCGGCGGGCAATTTCGTCGTCGCGTTCAACGCGTACGACGCCACCGCTCCGAACGGTTCGGCCTGCACGAACGAGATGTGCATCTACACGAAGCGGCGCGACGTGAACGGCCTCGTCTCGCCGGCCACGTTCATCGTCGGCGATCCGCGCCTGAACCCATACGGGAGCCGCACCTACAACCAGACCGCCAACCCGGAAATCACGGCGGACGGCGACGGCAACTTCATCCTGGTCTGGGAAGGCATCGACTACGACCCACCCAACATTGACGAGGGCGTGTGGGCACGCAAGATGGTCGGCTCCGGGCAGGTGAACGGCGGGCCGTTCCGCGTGAACGCCGTCACGACGGCCTACCAGGGCGACGCAGGCGAGGTCGACGTCGCTGCAGACGGTGCGGGCAACTTCACCGTCGTCTGGGACGACGGCAACTACGCGGCCCCGCCCTATTCCGGTGTCGTCATGGCGCAGTTCGACAAGTTCAAGAACCCGCTCGGAAGCCAGGTCCGGGTCTCGGCGGATCGAGGCTTCGACCTCGGGGTCGCCATGACGACGACCGGAGAGACCATGGTCATCTGGGAGGACGGAGACCTGAAGGGCCGCGTCTACGATTCGTCCGGCACCGCCGTGGGCCCCGAGTTCCTGATCTCGAACTCGGCCGAGTATGCCGAGATTAGCGCGGCCGGCCCGTCATCCTTCGTGGTCGTGTGGAACGACGTAGGCATGACCGGCCGCATCTACGATACGACCGGTACCGCGACGGGCGCCGAGTTCACGACCACGAGCACCACCGGTTACCTCGGGGACGTCTCCGCCGATGCCGACGGGAACTTCGTCATGGTCTGGAAGGAAGACTCCTACGAGTGGCGCGCCCAGCGCTGGGAGCTCGTGCCCTCCGCCCCGTCCGAGATCCCGCTCCTCGGCAAGGTCATGGTGATCTCCAACAAGATCCCCGACGACTTCGAGAAGAGCAAAGGCAAGTGGAAGGCGAGCGGTGAGGCGATCGAGATCCCCCTCCGCGGCTCGGTGAACGACCCGCGCTGCAACGGCGACCCCGAAGGCACCGTCAAAGCCTCGGCTCGGTTCGTCAGCGCCACGTCGGGGGAGGACACCGGTCCGATCCCCCTCCCCTGTCAGAACTGGAGCGTCACCGGCTCCACCAAGGTCAACGGCGTCGAGAAGCGCGGCTATAAGTACAAGGACGGCAAGCGCGAGGACGGGCCGTGCAACGCCGTGACGATCAAGGGCACAAAGAGCGTCAGCGTCAGCTGCAAGGGCAAGCCGGGCGTCGCCACCTTCACCTACGACCTGATGGACGGCGCCCCCCAGGGAGACGTCGTCGGCTCGCTCACGCTCGGCAACCTCACCTACTGCGCGGAGTTCGCCCCGTTCAGCGACGGAAGCGACGGCAAGAAGTTCAAGGGCAAGAGCGTCGCGGCACCAGCCTCATGTCCGCCGGCGCTGCATCCCACCCCGACACCGATTCCGAGCCCAACGCCTTCTCCGACACCGACACCGTCGCCAGGTTCCCCGAGCGGCGCGTTCGTGGATGGGCCGGTACGGTTCTAGGACCGCTTCGACCACGTCGACCAGATTCGACCTGAGGCTCTAACTCATTCGTCTCGCCGTTCGGAGGCTTCTCTCGCCCTCGTGGTCAGGCCCGGATTTCGCTTTCCGCGCAGTGTGGCCATTCACCAGGGAAGGCGAACGCTGTCGCCTTCCGGAACACGTCGCGACAGCGGAGTCTCGGAAACGTCTCCAAACCGAGGGTTTCTGGCACGGCGGCGCACGGCGTCACGCCGCCGTGTGCCGAAACCCACCGTTTTCGGGGCAGCGCTGGGTGGATGGCCAGCGCCTCGCCGTCGTCTCAGGCGGGAGGGGCGGCCCATTTACTGACGCCGCTGGAATCTCTGACGTTTCTTCCTCGTCGGTTTCAGGTGCAGAGTGCGAAAACCGCCGTTGGTGCCAAAGTGGGGGCGGAATGTCGACAGCGGTTCGTCCACGTGAGCGGGTAGCCGGAATGTTGTCGCGCCGAGCTCTCGTGGGTTTGACGATCCTGCTCCTCGCCAGTGGAGCCGCGTGCAGCCGCGTGGACGACCCGTCGCTCGTCCCGTCGGACGACGCACGGCTCGCCGAGGCTCCACCCGAGCTGCCCGAGCGAGGTCGGGAGCCGCAGCGTCAGCTCCTCTGGGGCGATCTCCACATCCACTCGAGCTACTCGTACGACGCCTACACCATGGGTGTCCGCGCGCTTCCCGACGACGCCTACACATACGCAAAGGGGGGCACGATCCAGCACGGCGCCGGGTATCGGATACGCGCTCGAAGGCCGCTCGATTTTGCCGCCGTCACCGACCACGCGGAGTTCCTGGGCCAGGCCCGGCACCGAGGGGCATCCGAGGGCAACCCGTCACTGCTTCCCGACATCCTCGCCACGGGCATCCCGTGGCGGATCACGTGGCACTTCTTCAAGACGACGTTCTTCGAGTTCGGAACCGACGGCGAATCTCGGCGGGCGAACTTTGGCGGCGGCCCGTCGGAGGTGGAGGTGGACGCGTGGCGCGAGATCGTCGCGGCCGCCGAGGGTCACGACGCTCCCGGACGATTCACGACCTTCGTTGCCTATGAATGGAGCTCGATGCCCAACGAGGACAATCTCCATCGGAACGTGATCTACCGGTCCAGTCGCGTACCCGAGGTTCCCTTCTCCTCGTTGGATTCGCAGAACCCGGAAGATTTGTGGCAGGCCCTCGACGCGCAGCGTGAGCAGGGCATGGACGTCCTCGCGATTCCGCACAACGCAAACGTGAGCAACGGTCGCATGTACGAGCGGACGAGGTTCGACGGCTCGCCGCTCACCGAGCAGTATGTCGAGGACCGGATGCGGAACGAGCCGGTCAGCGAGATCCTGCAGGTGAAGGGGTCGTCGGAGACGCACCCCATTCTGTCCACCGAAGACGAGCTCGCCGGCTTCGAGATCTTCGACCAGCGGATGAAGGCGAGCGGCGGGCTGAGCGAGCCGCGAGGGAGCTACGCCCGCGACGCTCTTCGAACCGGTCTCGAGGTCGGGGCGGAGCTGGGCGGAAACCCGTACCGGTTCGGGTTCATCGGAAGCAGCGACTCGCATAACGCGAGCTCCTCGGTCGAAGAGGACAACTACCACGGCAAGCTGCCGCTCCTCGACGGCACGGCCGGCCAGCGCATCGGCCAGACGCTCCTGCTGCCGAACAGCCAGAACCGCGGGCTCAACTGGAGTGCGGCGGGCCTGGCCGCCGTCTGGGCCAAGGAGAACACGCGGGCCTCGATCTTCGATGCTCTGCGCCGCAAGGAGACGTATGCGACATCGGGGCCGCGGATTCGGGTTCGCTTTTTCGGGGGCTGGGACCTCGAGGGCTCGCTCCCTGACGAAGCGAACGCGGTCGAGCAGGCCGATGCGGCCGGCGTGCCGATGGGGGGTACGCTGCGGCCGCCCTCGCGTCCGAACGCGGCGCCGTCGTTCTTCGTCCTGGCGCTCAAGGATCCCATCGGGGCGAACCTCGATCGCGTGCAGATCGTGAAGGGTTGGCTCGCGGCGGACGGGACGAGCCGCGAGCGGATCTACGACGTCGCCGCCTCCGATGGACGCGCGCCGGATCCCCAGACCCACCGTGCGCCCCCGTTGGGAAGCACGGTCGACGTCGCGCGCGCCGCGTATACGAACGACATCGGAGCGACGTCGCTCTCGGCGGTGTGGACCGACCCCTACTTCGAGCGGGACCAGGCCGCCTTCTACTACGCGCGGGTGATCGAGATCCCGACGCCGCGGTGGTCGACCTACGATGCGGCGGCGATGGGCGTGGCAGCGCCAGAACCCGCCGCGATCCAGGAGCGCGCCATCACGTCGGCCATCTGGTACGACCGGCCGCGTCCGTAGCGATGGGTCGCGCCCGGAGCCCGCTCCGCGACTCGCAGGGGGATCGGGCGTTTCACGCGCGGAGCGACTCCGTTGTACGCCCCCGACGACGACTCTCAATCAGCGGGTCCTCGGTTGCGCTTCAGCGTGCGGCGCCCACCCATTTCCTTGCAACCTCTTGCAGATCACCCCCGGCTCTCCCGAGCTTGAAAACCGGGGTGTTGCAGTTGATGAGATCGTAGGGCCGAGACGCGGTGAGTCTCGGAACCGAGGGTTTCTGGGGCACGCCCAAAACGCCTTCCGCGGCGGGGGTCCCGATTCCCAGAAACCACCGTATTTGGGGCACCCTTCCGCGCCCCGGCACGGTCGGCAGCTCGCCGCGGATCCCCCAGTGTTCCGGGATCAGACCATCTTCAATACGGAGGATGTGGGGGGGAGCTTACAGACGCCGTGCGCGTTCGGTAACGTGCAGGCTGTCTCGACGATTCGAGGACGTTACCTCCGCTCTTTGATGCGTCGCCGAACGAACCTCGATGCGATCCCTCCTCACGCCGACCGTCACGTGTTTCCGGAAGTATGCCGTTTTCTCAGGCCGCGCGGCGCCGTCCGAGTTCTGGTACTTTTTTCTCTTCTTCTTCTTGGCCTATGGCGTCGTCATCGCAGTCGACCTGGTACTCGTCCCGCCGGTCGTCACCTTGAGCGAGCTCCCGGGCGGACACTTCCTTCCGCTGAGCTATGCGCAGGACGAGATCGGCATACCGGTGCTGCTCTACCGACCCGTGATGGCGCTACCGACCGCGGCGGTCACCGCTCGACGGCTGCACGACATCGGCAAGAGTGGGTGGTGGGGCTGGCTCTGGGTGCTGCCCTTGCCCGTGGTCGGCTGGGTCGTCCTGATTCCCTGGCTGGTCCGAGCGTCGGAAGAAGGACCGAACGCGTATGGAGATCCACCCCGGTCACATCGGCAGTGACCGCGACCTGTCCACATCTCCGGGCAAGTCGGCCACGCGCTGTGGCCTGACCGTCCCGAACCGAGGTTTCTGGTACACGCCCGAACGCCTCCCCGGGCAGGCGTGCCGAAATCCCGAAACCCGCCGGTTGTGGAATATCCGCCTGTCGTCGGCCGGGAAGAGGGCTGGCTAGTTGGCCGCGACGATGGCGATCGTATCCTGACCACGGGTGGAGAGTGCGCCGCGCACGCTCTTCTTGCCGCCTTTGAGGACCTCGATCACGCAGTGCGCGACAATCGTGGATCCGCTGACCTCGATACCGTCCGTCTCTCTCGGCTGGAGCGTGAGGTCGCGGGGGCCGGCCGCCGCCTCCCCCCTGTCATTGAAGATCGTCACGCGCACTACCACCGTCTTACTCGTAGTCGCGTTCGAGGCATTGCACTCGAACGCAACGCTGGTGCTGTCCCGCAGCATCGCCGGGGTCACGAGTTCCGGTCCCGCCGCCGCGCTTCCCACAAGGCCGAGTGTCAACGCCGCGCTTGCCATCAGAGTCGTTCGTATACGCACTATCGGAGTCCTCCTTCGATGTCCGGTTAGTTGGTTACTGACTGAAGACGGCAGCGTTCGGGATTCTATTGCAGGGGCTGAGCCCGTGAACGGAGCGACGGCACCGCGCCGGGCCTATCCCGGTCTCGACACCGAAGACCCTGCCCGAGACGACGCGGAGCATGGCGCTTCTCCTGGGGGACCGCGAAACCGAGTGTTTTTGAAACACGCTGACCGGACGGTCGGAGCGGGTTGTTTCAAAACCCACCCTTTTGCGGACAGCGTGATCCTGAGCTGACGCGGAGCGTCCGCGAGAGCGCGTCAAGGTCGAAGGCAAGCGGCTGCGGGCCGGATGGCTAGGGGGCCGTCTCGAAGTCGCTCTCGAGCTCGGGCCGACGGCTCACCTCGAGACGACGGTTCGTGCCGCTGGTGCGGAGATCTCCCACAGCAGGCGATCCTTCGAGCTCTTCGCGTCACTCGGACGGCGCGACGGGCATGCCGCCCTTGATGACGTGTTCGATCCGGCGCGCGTTGCGAATGTCCTCGAGGGGGTTTGCCGCCAGAACGACGAGGTCGGCGCGCTTCCCCGGCTCGATGGTCCCGATCTCGGCTTCCATTCCGAGCGCGACGGCTCCGCCGTGGGTCGCAGCGACCAGCGCTTCGGCCGGACTGAGGCCGCCCTCCTGGAGGAGCTCCATCTCGAAATGGGTCGCGACGCCCGGCGGCCCACCATCGGAGCCGACGGCCACGGGAACCCCCGCCGCCCGAGCGCGCCGGGTATTCTCCCTCAGGGTCGCCAAGTACTCGCTCAGGCTGTCGTGCAGCGTCTGGAAGGACTCGAGACGGACGGGGTTGGCGGAGCGCGCATCCGCACGGAACTGCGTCCGCTCTTGCTTGGACAACCACCCGACGAGGCTCTCCTGCGCGAGGATTCTGCGGGCATGCTCGGGAAAGTCACCGAACTCGATGAGCACCCGGTTGGCGGGCGTCCAGACCATGCCCCGCTCGCGCATGCGCTCCCCATCCTGCGCGCTGAGAGCCGCATCCATCGCCCCGTGCATGAACGCATCTGCGCCGGCGTCGATCGCCATCCGGGTGTTGGCGAGCTGAACCGCATGCACGTAGACCCGCATGCCGCGAGAGTGTGCCTCCTCGACGAGCGCGTCAAAGACCTCTGGGTCCAGCTGCGGTGAGAGGGCGCTGCTGCCGGCCCAGAGCAGGCTGTCGTCTTGGATGATCTTGATCTGACGGTAGCCCGCGTCCGAGAGATCTCTCACCGCCTGTCGCGCGGCAGCTTCGCTCTGCGGCTTGCGAACCTGGTAGACGCCGGGAAGCAGGTTGTCGGGAAAGTCCCCCGTAAACATCTCGCTCAGATGAATGCGCGGAGAGGACGCGGTCGCCGACTGGGAGCGCCCCTCGACGTCGATCGGGCGTTCCGGTGGACGCCTGGGCATCACGTGAGCCGTCGTGACGCCGGCCGCGAGGAGCCGGCGCAGGAACTCCGGGCCGTCCTCGTGTACGTGGACATCTACGAATCCGGGTGCCACCCACTTGCCTCGGCCGTCGATCACCCGGGTGCCCGGTGGGAGCTTCGTCAGATCCTCTTGCGTTACGGACGTGACGCGACGCCCCTGGATCAGAATCGTGACATTTTCAGTAGCCTCTCCGGTGCGCCCATCGATCAAGGTCGTCGATTCGATGGCGAGGCTCTCGGCATCCGCACCGTGCGCGTCGCCCACAGGGCCGGCTACGCACGCGATTACAAGCGCGGCCGCTGCGCTGGGGACGCGCGTGAGCGCACCCTTAGAGCGCGGCGGCCGAGGTGAAGCGTGTAGCCACTCCGCCCAGGTCCTGAGCGCATCCTTCTTCATAGTCGCCCTCCCGTCGGTCTCATACTGGAGGCTGACAGATCCGTCGGCGGGCGCTGTGAGTCAACCCGCGGCGTCGCGACATACATACGTCCCGTAAGCCGAGGGGTTCTGGTGCACTCACCCAGGCTCCCGAAAACCCCCAGAACCAGCGGTTCGTGTTTCAAAACCCGTCCCGAAATCAACGTCCGCTTTCTCCCTCGCTTCCTAGCTTTTGGGACGCCTCCAGCGGGCCCGCTCCCGTACTGTCTTGCACCGATCTCTTCGGAACGCTCCCCACGCTGCCTCGCCGCCTTCCCGTTCAATAGAGAGCCCGTCTCGGAAGGTCGCCCCGGCCCGCACCAAGGCCACGAGGTGGGGGATTCACCGGCCGCCACCGGCGCTCGGCCATGGCGAGTAGCTGGACGGCCATGAGCAAACCCCTCTGGCGTGAGTCGGCCCCTTTGGTCACCCGCTGTCGCAGCCGGACGGTAGCGAACGACGACTCGATCACGGTGCCCCTTGCGCAGGTGCACCCGGTGCTTGGCGGGGAAGCCGAAGAAGGCGGTAGCTCGGCCTGATCCCGGCGCAGCGACGCGATGGCCTTGGGGTACTTCGCGCTGTACTCGCGCTCGAACACGTCCATGGCTTCCTCGGCCAAGCTTTGCCGTTTCGGACCACGGTTGGCCGGCCGACGTACGCCTCACAGCGTCCGCAAAGGCCACCCGATGGGGATCGCCGTGTCACAATCCCGGCCTCGTCGGTCACCGGCGAGGTCGTGCGCGGGTACGCGTTCCATTCTTACCGAACGCTTACCTGGCCCTTAGGACTGCACACGTCGAGCGGCGTATCCCTCTTCGTACACGCCGCGGCGCCCAAGTCCGGGCGCGCGGAACTACGACGAAGAAGGAGCCCAACCCATGCGACGCTCGAGAAACTGGACGAAGCCGGCGCTGGTCCTCTGTAGTACGACCGCAGTCCTCAGCACCCTGCTGATCCTCAACACCCCCGCCCTCGCGGGCCGGGGGGTCCAGTACGTCCACTTCGATCCGGCACTGACGCTGTGCATCGAAGACCAGTGGACCCCGTGTGGAGAGTACCAGGGGATCGGGAACTCCAACACGATCGAGGTGCATCAGCAGAAGATCAACGGCCAGCACGTGTTCCGTGACATTCAGGTCCCGGGAATTCCCGACGGTAACATCTGGGTCGCGGCAAGCTACGGTGCGAAGTGCAAGGTCGGCTACAGCCCGAAGAGTGCGCGCGTCTATCTGGAAAATCGGAACTCGCATCAACAAGGTGAGGGGCTCGAGGTCGGGCCGACCTGGGATGGATGGTACGTCCCCCACGACGCGGGCGACCGAACCATCCCGGACGCCGTCATCGACATGTGGGTTCCCCTCGACACGATCTTCGAGCGACCAGGTGAAATCGGAACTCAGCTGTGGGGGTTTCCCACCCTGGAATCGATCTTCGAATACGGGGAGTCCATCGTCGAATCGCGCATGGCTGCGGGCATGAGCGAGGGGCAGGCGCGAGCCTTGCCTTTCGAGGAGGAGACGTTCCTGGCGATGCACGGCTCTCTCATCTGTGAGGGCAACACCTGGGGACGAATCTATGCGAGGAAGTCCGGCGAGCTTCTGCCCATCACGATCAAGTTCGTGGGGGATCCGACCGTCGCCATGCTCGAGCAGGGCGAAGAGCCCCCGGAGCCTGGGTCCCCGGATCTGACGTTCGACACCGCCGTGGTTCAGGCCCAGCTGTCCGTGATGTTGGACCCCGCGGATGAGTGTCGCCTTGCTCTCTCGGGGGTCGTCGTGACGAACGGCGTCACCGACGTGACCTACCGCTTCGTGAACGAGCTTGGCATGAAGTCACAGATCTATTCGACGACCGTCGACCAGACCTACACGGCCTACCTCGACAATACGTTCCAGTTGCCGGTCTTCTACCCTGGCGAAGGGGGCGGGCTTGGTGGCCTCGTGGCCGAGGGGGATGGTGAGCTCGGGGGCCTCACGGTCGAAGAGACAGACAACGTGCAGGGCACGTTCATGATCGAGATCCTCGAGCCTCACCCCTACGAGTCGAACATCGCCGGGTACAACGTCGAGCCTTGCTACGGCAATCGCGGCGCGGGCCAGGATCTCGTGGTCGATCGGGACCCCGGATCTCGTCCTCCGCTCGTGGGAGGCCTCTACCGGGCCGGCGGCAGATAGGCGACGCCGCAAGCTGCTCCGGAGTCGGTCGCAACCTCACCGGCGGAGCGGGATTCCGCATCCGCCGCGGGACAGGCGGAGCGGCCAGCGCCGCGGCAAGCGGCGCAAACACCCAACGTCACGGCGCCTGCGATTCGCGCCCTGGCCGGAAACCGAGGGGAGGTAGGGGACGATTCTGCCCTACCTCCCCTCCGCGCGTACCGAGATTCCGTCGGTGCCTCGCAGACGTCTACGACCAACATCGCGAATTCTCGAACGATCGTTCGAGGACAGAGGCCCGGCCCAGCATGCCAGAACGCCCAGCCCTCCGTCAGGCATCGGCCGGTTCTGGACCTGGCATCTTCTCGCGCCGGTCCATAAAGCAAAAAAGGGGGGTGCGAAGTCCGTGCCGATTCGCAATCCTCTCGTTTCTACATATCCACCCCAAACAGACGCCCTCACTCCTCTTGGCCCTCCTGCACCCGAGACGCGTCGCGAAAGGAAGCAACCGATGCAGTTGCCGGCGAGGGAGACGGCGTGCGCCGTCCTGGCGAGTCTCATGATCATGATTCCCCAGGCGGGGCACGCGGTGTGCGAGGGCAATGGCGCGGCGATCGTACTTCGCCCGGTCCGCGACACACGCATCATGCAGGCGCACCCAAGTGCGAATGATGGGGCGGCCGGACTGATCTGGCTCAAGCGCGCGTCGGACGTGCGTGGCTTGGTCGGCTTCGATCTCTCGTGTCAAGCGGCGGCAACCCCGTCGTGTGCGAGCCTCGAGGTCTCGATCTACGAGGGCTATCCATCCTTGGACGGCACCACGTTTTCGGCACACCGCATGACGGTGCCGTGGGTCGAAGGAAATCAGTCCTTCAACGAGCTCAGCTGGGGAGGCAACAAACTTGGCCCCTTTGGCGGAACAGGGGCCGGCGTCACGTGGGATTGCCGCGTCGACGCCGATGTCTCCGATGCCACGAGCGAGCAGTGCTCTGGGCTCGACCGATGGAGCGGTGCCAACGACTGTGGCGCCGGCGTGCCGTGTTACGAGTTGCCCGGCGTGACCGCGGAGTTCGACGACGAGGATCAGGAGACTCTCGCCTGGGACGTCACGGCTGACGTCGTCGGGACCGGCGGCGAAACCAGCTGGCTTCTCAAGCTCGAGGACGAAGACGTACAATCGGGCTCGGTCAAATTCTACACGAGGAATGGCGCTCGGTTCATGGCCGAGAACGACCCCCTTCCCGGCGCGGAGGCCCTGTTCGACGAGGCGCCGCGTCTGCTGGTGTACGGCTCGGGCCTGACCGTGCCCTCCGCCACTCTCATTGCGCCTCAAGGTGTAGCCACGCAGAGCCCCGCCGCGGTACGGATTCGGCAGGACGGCCCCACGGTCGGCGGCACCGCGCGTTGGGCGAATCTCACGACCGGTGCCTGGGGCTCGATGACGGCCGACGCGGGATCGGAATGGACCGCAGCGATCGCGCTCGCACCCGGTCCGAACGAGATCGAGTTCACGGTATTCGATGCCTGCGGGACCGAAGGGGCTCTGCGCGAGACGATCGTTCAGGCCGCCGGTGAGTTCTGTGGCAACTTCGTCGTCGAGCCCGGTGAGCAATGTGACGATGGCAACGTACTCGACGGTGATTGTTGCTCTGCTTCCTGCTCCGCCGAGGCGAATGGTTCTTCGTGCGATGATTCCGACATCTGCACGGTCGGGGATACCTGTCTCGCGGGCGAGTGCTCGAGTGGCTCCAGCGAGCCAACGACCTGTGGCCGCGCCCTCGTGTGCTACCGAGCGAAGACGAGCTCTGGCGCCTCGTCGTTCGATGCGATCGACGATCTCTGGCTGTCCGACCCCCTGGAGAGCGGCCTCGTCGATGTGAAGAAGATCAAGTCGCTCTGCGTGCCCGGAGCCATAGACGGCGAAGCACCGATCGTCCCGGACGCACACGGCGTCGGCTATCTGACGAAGAGGTCGGCCGGGCATTCCTCGCAGACCCCCTCTACCGTCACGATACAAGACCGGTTTGGAACCCTCGCCCTTCGCGTCAAGAAGGTCACCCGGGTCTTGTCGGCCGCGAGCCGTGCTCTCGGTGGGCCGGCGGCACCTCTCCCGCCCGGGACCGCCGACGCCTACACGTGCTACCGCGTCACACCCGTCGACGGGAAGTCGTTCCCCAAGAGGCTCGTTGCGACGGTGTCCGACGAGTTCGACGAGCGTAGCTACTTCATCAAGCGCGCGTCGCGTCTCTGCGCGCCGGTGGAAGAGATCGGCGCGGGAGCGCCGAACCCGGGCGCCTACCTGATGTGCTACAGGATCAACCGCGTCGGCGGCGAGCCCAGGCACGAGAAGGTCCAGGGGGTTCTCCACTTCAGCGACGCCTTCGGTGCCGCTGAACTCGACACGAGATCGGAAGAGGAGCTCTGTGTCGTGGCGGAGCTCAAGTAGCAAATCCCTCGGGGCGCAGCCGAGGCTCTCACCATGTGAGCCACTCAAGCGGCCGGTTTGCGGGCCAAGCACCGACCCCTCACCCTGGAAATCGCCTAAAGGCGGTACGCCCGCGCCAAATTGCGCTCCCCACGTCGACGGGATGAGACCAGCTGCCGCTGCCGCGATTCGGTGGCGGCAGCCTCCACGAGCATTTTAGGTCGAACGTTCGATATCTGTATTATTCTTGACCCCGCTCGGCACGATGACGTGTTCTAGCTGGACACCAGCGAGCCGTTCTCTGACCGCGGGAACAAACCGCGCGGCGGTGCCGCGCCCTACCGAATTGAGACCAGAAGGAGCAAACATGAAATACCGGAACCTGTTCGCGACATTCCTCGCCCTCGCCCTGCTGACGGGCATGACCACCTCCGCCCACGCAGTAGACGGCGACTTGGACGGCTTCGACGAACTCGTCGATTGCAATGACGCCGACCCGCTGATTTTCCCGGGCGCCGCTGAAACCTGCGACGGCGTCGATCAAGACTGTGACGCGACGATCGACGAAGGCTGCCAGGTGGGCGTGCAAGACGCCTTCCAATGCTGGAAGGCGAAGGACACGAAGGACCCGACGCCGTTCCTCTTCGACCCGATCAACACGGCCCTAGACGACTTTGGTGCGTACGCGGTCGAGCTCAAGACACCCTCGATGGTCTGCGGGCCGGCGAGTCTCAACGGCAACGGGGTCCATGACCCCGACGGCGTCAACGGGACGCATCTCTGCTGCTACAAGGGCAAGCTCGACCCGAAGAGCCTCAAACCAAAGCCGATCACGGAGATGACTCCCACGGGCGTCGGCGCGGAACTCGGGAACCCGCAGGTCAACAATGTCCAGCTGAAGAAGCGTGACGTGTTTTGCGTGCCTTGCACGGTGAGCCTCGCGCCCTGAAGCACCGAACCTAGGACTTCATCGGGCAAACTGATGAGACCCTCGTGGTCCTTCCTCCCCTGCGGGGGAGGAAGGACGCGGGAGACACACGAGGACGAGATGCTCGGGCTCGAGGCGGCGCGGGTGCCGAGTTCACGCCGGACCGGCGGAACCCGCAGGGCTACCGAGATCTCTCGGAGTGCGTTGCGCGGGCCCTGTGACGCCAGCTGCTCTGCCTAGAGGCCGAGGTCGACGCACACGGCGTCGCTCCGCGATCGCGTGAGACGGGTTGGCGGACTCGGTCGGCCGGACTTCCGATGCAGACATCGTGACCGCCTCCACCCATCGCGCAGGATTCGCGTACTCCGGGTCATCGCTTGAAAGACACTGCAGGCGTGCTTTTCGGGCCGGACGTCGTCGCGGCACTCTGGCCCTTCGCCATCAGACGGTAGTCGCACGTCGTGCAGCGCCGCATCGCCGAGCGCAGGCTCGCGTTTCTTGCACGCAGCTCCTCCACCTCGGCCCGGATCCGGGTGAGCTCCCGCTCCTGCTGGGCGAGACGCCGCTCCCGGGAGAAGAACTTCCGAACCACCCGGCTCGCCCTATTGGGCCGCCGCCTGCGGCTTCCACCACATGCGAATCGTGCACGACGTCTCCGGCAGATGCGGCTCGAAGTCCATGCCTAACCCGTCGCCGGCACCGTTGAACAACGCCTCGAAGGCGCCTTTGCAGATCATCTGACAGCCCTCTGCCGGAAGCTGATCCGGCCGCGGAAGGGACTCCGCCTTCGCGCAGGTGTGCCAGGCGCAATCGGGCACGTACATGGTCATCGTACCCGCCCCCTTGTCGATGGACCGCACCTCTGCCGGGCCCGTCAGAAAGCCAGCCGGGTTGAGCATGTCGAACCAGAGCTTCTCCCAACGCGTAGGCGCTCCATCGCCGCTGGGAGCGCCGGCGCCCTTGACCCGGTTCTTCTCGCCCATCGTGTTCATCATTGCGATGAAGTCGGCCGATGTCTCCTCTGAAACGGCCACACACGTGCCGATGACGATTTCCTCGTACTGCTTCTGGGGGAAGAGCTTGCGCAGCTCGAGCAGCGCCCATTCCATCTCGCGCACGAGGTTGCCGTACCGCTTGCGCCACTTCTCACGCGGGGAGTCGTTCCAGCGCACGACTTCGCGACGCGACCGGATCTCCTTGTAGCCGCGATCGATCTGCTCCTTGTCGCCCGAGAGGCGCAGGATCGGCAGAAAGCTGTGACTGACGAGCGGAAGCCCGTTCTTCACCAGCATGGTCTTCGACATCCACATGTCGATCCACGCCTGCGGCCCCCATTCGTAGACGAAGCCTGACTTGGGAGGCGCGCTGCTCGTCGACGCGAGGTGGGGCTCTGTGGCGATCGCTTGCTCCGGCATGGCTACTCCTTCAGTAGGAGCTTAACCGGCGCGGTGGCGCCGAGTCCATCCGGCGCGAGTGGGCCCCGTTCCGGTCGCCTCGATCGCGTGATGCTCGATCTGGCTCATCGTGTCTTCACCTAGGATCCGCCGGCTGGCGCGCCGCAGGCCCGTCGCGCGACTCGCGGGAGAATCTTGTCCAAAAATAGACTAGAGTCTAGAATTAGGCTACAGTCGCCTCATGCAATCCGGGTCCTGCCCCAGCCGATCCAGTCGGAGATCCGATCGCGCGCCCCGTCCGCACCAGAGGGCCTCCAGATCGTGAGCGATGCAACCCCGGTACTGTCGCGTCGGGATCGAAAGAAGCAGCGCACGCGTCGCGACATCTACGAGACCGCGATGAGACTGTTCGCGAAGCAGGGTTTCGCGACCGTTACCATCGCCCAGATCTGTGAGGCGGCCGACGTTGCGCGCGGAACGTTCTTCTTGCACTTCCCGAGCAAGGCCGCGCTGCTTTACGAGTTCAACGAACGCGTTGCCGAGGAGTTCCGCGAGAGTCTCACCATCGGGGACGCCCCCGCCTCCGATGCGCTGCGCGCTCTGGTGGAACGTATCGGGGTCGAGCTCGCCACGGAGGCCGAGATCATGTCGGCCATGCTGGCGGAGTTCTTCACCAGCCCCGAAACTCTGGCCGTCGCATCGGAGCACAGCGCCGGGCTCGCCGATCTCGTCACCGAGATCATCGTTCGCGGCCAAGAGAACGCAGAGTTCGACCGAAGCCTCGACCCTCGCCTCGCCGCTGCGGCCTTCCTGGCGACCGCGGCGGCGTTTCTCAGTAGCCACGTGACACGGCGCGGCGAGCTCTCCGAGGCGGAGACGCAGCGCCAGTTCATGCAGCTCACGTTCAATGGTCTATGCGCGGCCAAGCCGCGGTAGTCGGAAGCAGCAAGAGGAAGCCATGCCGCCTAAACACGTCGTCGTCGTCGGAGGCTCCATCGCGGGCCTCGGAGTCTCCCTTGCGATGTCCTCTCGTGGCTACCGCGTCACCGTCCTCGAGGCCGACCAAACCGCGCTCCCAGCGAGCCATACCGAGGCCTTCGAGAAATGGGACCGGCGCGGCTCGCCGCAGGCGCGGCACTCGCATGCGCTGCTCGCGCGATTGCGCAACCTCATCCGCGACCACGCGCCGGATCTACTCGGCAAGCTCACGGCATGTGGCGCCGAGGAGTTGCACTTCATCGACCGGGTGAAGCAGCTGTTCGACGCCCCCATGCTCGAGGAGGGAGACGAGGACATCGTCTCCCTCGCCTGCCGCCGCGTTACGTTCGAATGGGTGTTGCGCCGCCACGTCTTGGATACGGGCCTCGTCGACTTCCGCGACGGGGTCAAGGCGACGCGACTCGAAGCTTCGAACGACCACGCATCAGGGGTTCCCCTCATCACCGGCGTCTGGGCGAAGCGAGCCGGCGGGAATGAGGAGCTCGTAGAAGGAGACCTGGTCGTCGACGCATCCGGTCGTCGCTCCCAGCTACGCAAGTGGTTGGCGGAGATCGGCACCCCAGAGGTACGCGAAGCCTCGTCCCCCTGCGGCATCTTCTACACATCGCGCTTCTATCGCCTGCTCGACGGTGTCGAGCCACCCGCCCTGGACGGCGGAATCGTCGGCGTGGACCTCGGCTACCTGAAGGTCGGTGTGTTCGCCGGCGACTCGCGTGTCTTCTCGATCACGCTCGCCGCGTCACCGACGGACCAGGAGATGCGTCGTGTCCTAAAGCTCCCGAGCTTTGATGCCGCGGTGTCCGCGATCCCCGTAACCGCGAAATGGACCTCTCCCGCAGTCTCGCAACCGGCCTCCGACATCCAGCGCATGGCCAATCTGAACAACACGCGCCGCTGGCTCGTCGAAGACGGAGAGCCACTGGCGATCGGCGTCGTGGCGGTGGGTGACTCGCTCATGCACATGAACCCGATCGTAGGCCGCGGATGCTCGCTAGCCTGGACGGCCGCCTTCGCTCTCGCGGAGTGCCTCGACGCACACGCAGAGGACCCGCGCGCGCTCGTACTCGCCTACGACGAACGCGTGCGGAAGGACATCGTCCCTTGGTACGAGATTCAGCTCACCCAGGACGCGGACTCGATCGAGGTTGCTGAGGCACAGCAGCGCGGCGAGGATCCGTTCAGGACGACGAATCCCGACGGGTCGAACAACCCCAAGGGCTTCATGCGCTCGCTCATGAAGGAAGGCTTGATGCCGGCGCTCAAGGAAGACCTCACGATGTTGCGGACCTTCATGCGCACGATGAACCTTCTCGATCAGCCAGGGGACTTTCTGAAGAACCCATCGGTGATGCAGAGCCTTCTCGCCTCCTACGCCATGCGTGACGAGCGCAAGCCCACGGCCGAATCCGAGGGACCGACCCGAGACGAGATGATCGGTCGGCTGACGAACACCGCTTGAGCTCGGCCGCCCCTCCGCGACGACGTGGACGGCATACGAGCACGACGCCTGGCAAGCGGCGCGGATCCGTATCCTCAGATATTGATCGACTGCGGAATCAAGCTCGGCAACAAGTGTGTGTAGGGGCGGCGGCGCCGCTGATTCGCTGCGTAGATCGCGTTCTCCGTCGCGGCGAGGTCGGCGCGGAACTGCGCAGCGAGTGCTTCGACGGCAGCGATCCCGAACCAGCCGTCCTCATAGTGTCCAAGCACGGTGTGATGCACCGAACTCAGCAGATACAAGGTACTGGCCTGCTCCTGCGCCAGGCGCATCGGCGGCAAGAAGTCGATGAGGGCATCCGGCGGCGTCTTCCCGTCTGGCGCGGGCGCCCAACCCGCGCCGGCGAGCAGCGGAGCAAATGACATGGTCGGAAACTGGGGGAAGTTGACCGCGGCATGCTGTGCGCTCGCGGTATAAATGATCAGCGTGATGATGCGCCCGAGCTCCGCATGATTGCGCGGGGCAGCGAACCCGGGAACGCCGCCGTCGCTCACCGCGCCCGCCAATATCGCGGACCACTCGCGGAGTTCTCGATCCCCGCTGATGGCGCCGGCGCCTGGATAGAAGTGCTCGAGATATCCAGCGACGAAGGCCTCCGTCGCCTTCCACACCGCGAGCGCGTCATCGCGCCAAGGATAGTGCACGATCGCCGCGGTCTCGCGCTCTGCGATGCGAGTCGGCAGGTCGTAGGTCGCCAGATTGAGGTCGGCCAGTGAAGCCACAGCCAGCCGCTTCGAGCTCTCGATCGTGCCGGCGAAGATCTGATCGATGGGCCCGTCGGGGCCGATCAGCCCACCCCGCGCCTGATCGTTGATGAAGACCGTGCCCTCGAAATGCGGAACGAGGAGCCGGTGCAACGGGTGATTTGGTGCCAGGTTGCGCCGCGTCGCCATCAGAAAGATCTCGACCAGAAGATGGGTTCGACCGAGGTGCGAGATCAGTTCGTGGTAGTTGCCGTCGGCCACCTGGACGACGTGCTTTGCGAGATCCCAACCGACTTGGCCAGGTCGGAAAACCGGACCGCCGCTCTCGCATTGGATGGCCACGGCGACGAGTGCGCCATCCACGACGGCAAACAGCGCCCGCGCCGCAGACACGTAGCGCGGCTCCCCGTGCCACGAGCTGTTCTCGAGCAGGCGCAATGGCGCGTAGTCCGCGAGGAACAGCTCCCGTCGTTCAGCGGCCGCGATTGCAGTCCCCCCACCTGGCACATCGAGATCCTCTGGAAAGCCGTCGGGAAGGGTATCGGCGCGCCGCAGCATCTCGGGGTTGGCGCCGGCCACCCGCAACCAAGCGAACTCCTCATCCGTCAACCCATCCGCGTTGCTCGGCCAGGTGCTCGCCAATGGGGGCACGGGAAGGGCTCGATACACCTTCTTGAAGTCCGCAACGGCGAGAGTGCCGCGGCTTCTCTTCGGCGCCGTAGTTGGGTCGACGACAGCGGAGGGACAGGTCGCGTCACTCTGCTCGCCCAGAGTTCGCCGCATCCAAAAGTCCACCAGCTGATACGCCTTGATGGCAGCACGCCGGACGACCCACTTGTCTGCGCTCGACTGTGCAGCGCGCGGCAAGCCGCGCAGCCGACTCGCACCCGGCCCAGACGGCGCGCGAGCCATTTGCCACCGCCGCCGCTCCGACCGCGGACGCCGCAATCGCGGCAAGATCGATGCGAGGTTGTAGAGCGCCTTGTTCACCGCGACTTTGAGCAGGTGGGGGAAGATCTTGCGGATCCAGTCGAACTTGGGAAACTCGCGGAACGGCGCCCGCTCGGCGAAGGAGTGCAATTTTTCCCAGCATCCGTATTCCCACACGGTCCTCGCGTCCCGTAGCTGCTCTTGCCGCTCTGCGGGCTTCGGATCGTTCTGCGGAATGTGTAGCTCCGGCATGGCCGCCCCTCTGAGTTCAACGTGAATGGAACCTGGCCGGCGCAAGAGAGCACTTTGTCGACCGGTTACCAAGCTCCGGGCTTCCCTCGTGGCGAGCTTCAGATCGAGGGTTCCCCTTCGTTACACGAGGCTGGCGCTGAGGAGTCCTTCGCCTTGAAGGATCGCCTGCTCGATCCGTGTTTCGGCGCTCTCCACGAAGACATGAGCCCGACCCGAGTCCTCGTTATGCGTACGCGGGCTTGTATCGGCTGCAGGAGCGAGGAGTTCTCGGAAATCGAGCGATAGGACGCGGGCAGCGAACCACCGGACGAATCAGACCGCCCGTCAGACAGGCTCGTTCCGCGCGCCATGCGCCGAGCTTCGCCGCTCGGCGCGCCAGACTCGAACCGGGGGCGCCGGCGCGGTCACCCGCGCCAAGGTCGCGGCCGAGG
>JAJCZO010000006.1 GCA_029262355.1 Deltaproteobacteria bacterium | reverse complement strand
GGTCCGGACCTGCCCACGCGCCTGGCCGAGCTCGACGAGCGGCAGGATGATCTGGGGGAGGGTGTCGACCGGGAGCTTCTCTGCACTGGTTCCGATCTCGAGGATGGCGCGGCCGGTGAGTTCGCGGCCCCACTCCTTGCCGCGGACGACCTCGTCGAGGATTTCGTTCACCGCTTCGCGAAACGTCTTGCGGTGGATCAGGTCGGGCAGCATGTCGCGGACCCGCGCGAGCCGGCGTGTGCCGTACTCCAGGAGCAGATCCTCCTTGCGGGGGAAGTGGACGTAGAAGGTCCCCTTCGAGACCCCGGCGCGAGCCACGATCGCGTCCACCGTGGTGTTCTCGACGCCGTCGCGCAGGAACAGCTCGTTGGCGGCATCCCGGATCGCCGCCCGTGTGCGCTCTGCTCGCGGGCTCTTGGGCTTCGAGGCTTCTTTCTTCGGCATAAGTAGACCCTAGTCAGTTTCTTAAACCCTGGATATAACTATGTTTACGTGAAGTCAATCTTCCCGTAGTTGCGCAGTAACTATACATCAGTACTACTATTTCCGAGAGCGAGAATCGATGACACCGATGCCTACTATCGCGTTGCTGCGGACAGAAGAACCGGGCCCGCTCTCCAAGGAGATACAGCCATGAACTTCCCTTCCGGCAGCTGGGCGCTGATCCTTGGCGGCTCGAGCGGCTTCGGTCTCGCGACGGCCAAGAAACTCGCCAGCCACGGCATGAGCGTCTGCGTCGTCCACCGCGATCGCCGCGGTGCGATGTCCCGCATCGAACCGAAGTTCGAAGAGATCCGCGCGACCGGCGCGAGACTCGTGACGATGAACGCAGACGCACTCGATGCCGAAGTGCGAACACGGATTCTCGACGAACTCTCCAACGAGATGGGGTCGCAGGGGCGCATACGAGTCCTGTTGCACTCTGTCGCACTGGGCAACCTCAAGCTCATCGCGCCGGAGCGGCCGGCTGCTCATGGGGCGGTGGCTGCTCTGGCAACCGAGCTCGGCATCGAGGACGACCGTCTCGCCGCGGTGGTGGACCGTCTGTTCGAAGGCGGTCTCGACGAACTCAACACGCTCGCGTCGCCCCCAGACTATCCGAGCTCGGCCTTTCTCGAAGACGAGGACTTCGCCCGCACCATCCATAGTATGGGCACGAGCCTTCTGAGCTGGACCCAGAACGCGCTCGCGCGCGGTCTCTTCGCGGAGGACACGCGCGTGTTCGGCCTCACGAGCGAGGGCAACACGGTGGCGTGGAAGGGCTACGCGGCGGTCGCCGCTGCGAAGGTCGCGCTCGAGTCGGTGTCGCGCACGATGGCAGTCGAGCTCGCTCCGTACGGCGTTCGATCGAACGTGATCCAGGCCGGCATCACCGAGACGCCTGCTCTGCGGGCGATTCCGGGATCGGGGCATTTGAAGGCACAGGCCCGGTTGCGCAACCCCTTCCACCGACTCACGACACCCGAGGACGTCGCGAACGTGATCTGCCTGCTTTCCACGCAGGAGGCGAGCTGGATCAACGGTGAGATCATCCGGGTAGACGGTGGCGAACACATCTCTGGAGCGATGTCATGAGTCTGTATCTGCACGGACTCGGTCATTTTCACCCCGAGAACGAGATCACCAACGAGTTCCTCGAAGAGCTCGACATCGGCACCAACGACGAGTGGATTCTCGAGCGCGTGGGCATTCACTCCCGTCGCACGACGCTGCCGCTCGACTACATTCGCACGACCAAGAACCGCGATCCGCGGGAGGCGGCCGAAGCGACCTTGTACACCCACGCCGACGCCGGGCGCCGCGCGGCGGAGGTCGCGATCGCGCGGGCACAGATTGACAAGACCGACATCGGGATGGTGCTCGCCGGCTCGTCGATGATGGACACCGCGACCCCGGCAGATGCCTGCAACGTCGCGCAAGCGCTCGAGCTCGAGGTGCCGTCGCTCGACGTGAACTCTGCTTGCACGAGCTTCTTTGCGAATCTCTACATGCTCTCGCTCATGCAGCCCGAGAAGCTGCCGCCGTACATCCTCGTGGTCTGCCCCGAAGCGGTCACGCGAGCGGTGGACTATACCGATCGTGCCTCGGCGGTACTGTGGGGCGACGCAGCCGCTGCTGCGGTCGTTTCGACTCGCATTCCGGGGCGTGCCGAGATCCTCAGCAATACGTTCGAGTCCAGCCCTGCCGGAGCGGACAAGGTCGTGGTCCCTCGGACCGGCCACTTCCGCCAAGACGGGCGAGCCGTGCAGGCGTTCGCGATCAAGAGGACGACCCGGATGCTCGAGCAGCTTCGCGAGGAGTTCCGCGAAGAGGCGCGCACACTTCACTTCGTCGGTCACCAGGCCAACCTGCGCATGCTCGAGTCGGTTTGCCGATTCGCCGACATGCCCGTCGAGGCGCATCACAGCAACGTCGAGTGGTTCGGGAACACCGCCGCCGCGGGGGCGCCGTCGGTAATCTCTCAGAGCTGGGATTCGTGGTCGGCGACGGATGACATCGCCATGGTCGGCGTCGGTGCTGGACTCAGCTGGTCCGGGTGCCTTCTGCGGTTCGGTGGCGGCCAGGAGGCGGAATCGTGCTGACCTTCGAGCAGTTCCGCGGGCGCGTGAGTTTCTCGCACGAGGAGCTTCTCGCACACGCGCACGGGACCCTCGTCTCGGACGCTCCGGAAGGGTTCGTCTCACGCTTGCCTGCGCCGCCCATGCTCATGGTCGATCGCATCGTCGAGCTCGAGAGCCGTGGCGCGAAGGGCCGAATCGTCGGCGAGCGCGATGTTCGTCTCGACGACTGGTTCTTCCAATGCCACTTCCTCGGCGATCCGGTGCAGCCGGGCTGTCTCGGGGTAGACGGTGTGTGGCAGCTGCTTGGTTTCTACTGCGGGTGGGCCGGCGCCATGGGCACCGGGCGGGCCCTGGGCTGCGGTGAAGTCGAGTTCAGTGGCCAGATTCGCCCCCGTGACTCGGTCGTACGCACGGAAGTCGACGTTCGTCGGTTCGCCGACCTTCGGGCGAAGAACGCCGCTCTTGCGATCGGTGACGCGACCGTTCTGGTCGATGGGGCCCCGATCTACACGGTGAAGCAGGCCCGGGTCGGGCTGTTCCAGAACATTCGGTACGCCGACTACCCGGCGGCCTCTGATCTATCGCGCGGGGGGCGTCTGGCATGACGCCCGAGAAACCCATTGCTCTGGTGACCGGAGCGGCAACGGGGATCGGCGCGGCGTGCTGCCGCCGCCTCTCCGAGAGCGGCTTTCGCATCGCCGTGCACTATCGCTCGAGCGAGGCGCCCGCGATGCGGCTCGCACAGGAGCTGGACGATGCCTTCACCGTTCAGGCCGATCTATCGTCGCCGGAAGCGATCGACGGGTTGATTGCCGGACTGAAGGAGAAGGCCGGGCGCGTAGACGTGCTCGTCAACAATGCCGGAGTGAACGTGAACGCGCCGATGCCGTCGATGAAGCTCGGGGATTACGACATCGTCGCGTCTCTGTCGCGCGGCACGTGGTATCTCACGAAGTGCGTCGTGCGACGCTTCATGCTGCGTCAGAAGTGCGGGCGCATCATCAACATCTCGAGTGTCGTCGGACACACCGGGAATCCGGGCCAGGTTCCGTACACGATGGCCAAAGCCGGCCTCGATGCGATGACGCGCTCGTTGTCGCAGGAAGTCGCGGGGCGCGGAATCCTCGTCAATTCGGTCGCGCCGGGCTTCATCGACACGGAAATGACCGGCGATCTACCCGAAGAGGTTCGGCAGGCGATCCTCTCTCGGGTTCCGCTCGGTCGAATGGGCGAGGCGGGAGAAGTCGCAGACGCCGTCGACTATCTCGCCACACGCGCCAGCTACGTGCACGGGACGGTCGTTCACGTGAATGGAGGGCTGTACTGTGGCTGAGACGATTACGGCGCCGGAGCTTCTCGATCGCGTGCCGCAGGCAGACCCGTTTCGCTTCATCGACGAGATCCTGTCCGTGGACGACGAGCACATCTCGGCTGCGGTGCGCTTCCAAGAGGGGGCCGATTTCTACCGGGGGCACTTCCCCGGGAATCCGATCACACCCGGCGTCATCCTGATCGAGGCGATGGCCCAGGCCGGAGTGGTGGCGCACGGCATCTACTTGCTCGCGAGCCAGACGAGCGGCAGCGCGAACGGCGCTTCGGGCATGCTGACGCTGTTCACGGAGGTCGAGGCGGAGTTCAGCGGCGTGGTGAAGCCCGGCGAGCGAGTTCTGATCGAGGGACGCAAGGTGTTCTTCCGGCATCGAAAGCTTCGTTCGGAGGTCGAGATGCGCCGCGAGGATGGCAGCGTCGTCTGTCGCGGCACGCTCTCGGGAATGGGAGTTCGCAATGGGTGAGAATGGCAGGATCCGTCCGGATCACGAACGTGTGGTCGTAACCGGACTGGGCATCGTTGCGCCGAATGCCATCGGCGCACGGCCGTTCGCCGCTGCGGTACGCGAAGGACGTTCGGGCATTCGGGTGATCCCGATCCTCGAAGAGCTCGGGTTCGGCTGTCACGTGGCCGGCGTGCCTGAAGGGGTCGACCTGCTCGCCGAAGAGGCCTTCGCGTCTGACGAGCTGCTCGCGATGAATACCGGGCATCGGTACGGCTGCCTCGCGGCACTCGAAGCCTGGGAAGACGCTGGCCTCCAGAGGCCAGCGCCGGACGATTCGCACGTCGATTGGGACACGGGCGCCGTGATCGGCACGGGCATCGGCGGAATGGATACGATCGGCGACCGGGTCGTTCCGTTCACGAACGCGGGCAAGGTTCGACGTCTGGGCAGCACCGCAGTCGAGCAGGTGATGGCCAGTGGCGTTTCCGCGCGGGTGTCCGGGCTTCTGGCCCTGGGAAATCAGGTCACGACGAACTCGAGCGCGTGCAGCACCGGCACCGAGGCGATCCTCGAAGGAGCCCAGCGCATTCGAAGTGGTCAGGCCCAGAGGATGGTCTGTGGTGGCACCGAAGGCGCGAGCCAGTACGTGTGGGCCGGTTTCGATGCCATGCGGGTGCTGAACCGAAGGTCGAACGATGCGCCGCACGAGGCGTCGCGGCCGATGAGCGCAAGCGCGGGCGGATTCGTTCCGGGTTCAGGTGCGGGTGTCGTCGTGCTCGAAAGCCTGCCGAGCGCGTTGGAGCGCGGCGCGACGATTCACGCGGAGGTTCTGGGTGGAATGCTGAATTGTGGTGGCCATCGCGGGGGCGGGAGCATGACGGCACCGAACCCGGATGGCGTTCGGCGCTGCATTCAAGGCGCCCTGCGCGAAGCGGGGCTCGAGGGCGGGCAGGTGGATGCGATCAATGGTCACCTCACGGCGACCGGTGCGGATCCCCGCGAGGTGAAGGCGTGGGCGGATGCCCTCGAGTGCAACGGACGCGGGCTGCCGCCCATTACTTCGACCAAGTCGATGGTGGGACACTGCCTGGGTGCCGCGGGCGCTGTCGAATGCGTCGCATCGGTTCTCATGTTGCGGGAGCGGTTCATCCATCCGTCCATCAATTGCGAAGACGTGCACGAGGAGATCGCACCCTACGCCGACTCGATCCCGCACACCGCGCGTTCGTTGCCCGACATGCGGGTGATCGCCAAGGCCGGGTTCGGCTTCGGCGACGTCAACTCCTGCATCATCTTTGGAAGTTGGGAAGGCTGAATCCGAGGCGCACCGCCTCGTCGAAAACATAGGAGGAAAAGACAATGAGTGAAGCGCAGACGCAGGTAATGGATCGAGTCGTCAAGATTCTCACGCCGTTCGCGAAGAACGAAGAGGCCCTCGCCTCAGTGAACTCCGACACGGGGATCCTCGACGATCTCAAGGTGAACTCGGCTCGTCTCGTCGATGCCGTACTGTCTTTCGAGGACGAGTTCGACATCGAGATCGCAGATGAAGACATCGATGGCGTCAATACGGTGGGCGACGCGGTCCGGCTCATCGAAGCCAAGATCTCCTGATCGGATGGAGGAGCGAGCAGCGCTCTCACCGCGGGAGCGCGCTTCGCTTCTTCTTCAACGGGAGATCGGCCGGCTTCTCGCCGTGGTATGGATCCCCATCACAGTGTCCCTGATGCGCGTCGGCTTCGGTTGGCGGATTGTGGAGCTGGCCGAAGTCCGGCGTCGATACCGGGAGATTCGCGCAAAAAGCGATGCTCCCTTGGTCGTGTGCGCGAACCATCTCACGATGCTCGATTCGGCGGTGATCGCGTGGGCCCTGGGGTCTCCGTGGTGGTACGTCGCGCGCTATTCGTCGCTGCCTTGGAACATGCCCGAATGGAAGAACTTCGGAAGCTCGCCGATGCGCCGTGTTCTCGTTTACCTGATGAAATGCGTGCCGGTCGTTCGAGGTTCTGACCGCCAAGAAGTCGCGCGGGTGCTCGCGCGCGTCCACCACCTGCTCGCACAGGGTGAAGTCGTTTTGATTTTTCCCGAGGGTGGGCGTGCTCGTAGTGGCCGGGTCGAGGTGGAGAACGCCGCCCATGGTGTCGGTCGGCTGGTTGGATCACTGCCCGGGTGCCGCGTTCTGTGCGTGTATGCGCGGGGCGAGGGGCAGGACGAGATGACCGATCTGCCAGCTCGCGGCGAGACATTTCACGTGAAGATGTCGCTTCTGACGCCCTCCTCGACAGCCCGAGGCGTGCGTCGATCTCTCGATCTCTCGCAGCAGATCGTCCGGGAGCTCGCAGACCTCGAACGTCAGGTCCTCGAGGAGGCGGCATGATCGGCAACGACGTCGTCGACTTCGACGACCCCGAAGCGCAGCCCGCAGCGTCCCATCCCCGCTTTGACCGGCGCGTGTTCTCCGCCGTGGAGCGGAAGGCGATCGCGGCGAGTACCGACCCGGGTCGGGAGCGCTGGGTCTTCTGGGCGGCAAAGGAAGCGGCGTACAAGCTGCTTCGCGCGGCGGACTCGACGACGGTGTTCTCGCCCCGAAAGTTCGAAGTGACCCGAGTCGGTCCGTCGCGTGCATCGGTGCGTTGGCAGGATCGCGTCCTTCACGTCGATCTCGAGATCCGGCAACGGGCTGTTCACGCGGTGGCGCGTGGGCGTGGCCGGCGGCACGTCGTTTTGGCGACGGCCGAGCATCACGGCGCAGATCCGAGCCGCTCGGTTCGGGCCCTTGCGATCGAGACGCTTGCGCAGCACCTGGGCGCGGCGCCGGGAGAGCTGCGGATCGAGAGGGCGCGGGGCTGCCCCCCGGTGCTCTTCTTGCGGGACCGGCCGATGGGGGGCGGGCTCTCGCTGTCTCATCACGGACGATATGTTGCGTTTGCGTGCGAACGACCTCCGGGTGCAGGGTGGGGTTGATGAGCGGTCCCACGCAGCGACCGCTTCGCCGCCTCGCGATCGTGAACCGTGGCGAGGCGGCGATGCGCTGCATTCGTACCGTGAAGGCTCTCCGACTGCGTGAAGGCTCCGAGCTGACCTCGATCGCGCTCTTCACCGACGTCGACCGCGATGCGCCCTTCGTGCGCCATGCCGATGAGGCGGTACGTCTCGCCGATCGCGCGACTCCGGTGCAGTCGTACCTCGACCTCGACCTGCTGCTTCAGGTTCTGCGCAGCCTTCAGGCAGACGCGGTCTGGCCCGGGTGGGGCTTCGTGTCGGAGTCGCCGGCATTCGTCGAGCGACTCGATGCAGCGGGGATCCAGTTCCTCGGGCCGACGGCGGAAACGATGCGGGCCCTGGGCGACAAGATTGCGGCGAAGCGCCTGGCGGAGGGCGCCGGTGTGCCCGTCACTCCTTGGAGTGGCGGTGAGCTCGACAGCGAACAGGAGGCTCTTCGCGCGGCCGAGCGAGTCGGCTACCCCGTGATGATCAAGGCCTCGGCCGGCGGTGGAGGAAGAGGCATTCGCGCCGTCGAGTCGGCGCAGGGTCTGGGCGCAGCCTATCGCAGCGCGAAGGCCGAGGCCGCTGCGGCGTTCGGTGACGACCGCCTGTTCCTCGAGCGTTGCATATCGCACGGACGGCACATCGAGGTCCAAATCGCTGGAGATGCGCATGGGCACTTGATCTCACTCGGGTGCCGCGATTGCTCGGTACAGCGTCGACACCAGAAGGTTCTCGAGGAAGCACCACCGTCCCATCTCGCCGAAGAGACGCGGGCGGCCTTGTGCGAAGCCGCGTTGCGCGCCGCGCGAGCCGTGAATTATCAGGGTCTCGGTACCGTCGAGTTCCTGGTCTTCGAGAATGAGTTCAACTTCCTGGAGGTGAATCCGCGGCTGCAGGTCGAGCACGGCATCACCGAGTCGATCACGGGCCTCGACCTCGTCGAGCTCCAGATCCGGATCGCGCGCGGCGAGCCGATTGCCGACGTGGTCGTCTCGGAGCGTGGTTTCGCGATCGAAGCGCGCCTGTGCGCAGAGGACCCGGCCGCCGGCTTTCTTCCGTCACCGGGTCGCGTGGGCCGGTTCGATGCGGCCCTGGGCCCTGGTGTGCGTGTCGATAGCGGCGTGGTCGTGGGGAGCCAGATTCCGGCGGCCTTCGACTCCTTGATCGCAAAGGTGATCGCGAGTGGCTCTACCCGGGCGGAGGCGCGTGCACGGCTGGCCGGCGTTCTCGCCGATCTCGACTTGGTGATCGAAGGCGGCGCGAGCAACAAGGGCTATCTCCTGAGCCTGCTCGCCGCGCAGCGGTTCCGAGACGGCTCCGTCGACACAGGATGGCTCGACCGAGAGGGGGCACTATCGGGCGAGGACTCGGCCGCGGTCGAAGATGCGCAGCACGCTCTGGTCGCCGCATCGATCCTGGCCTACCAGCGTAGCCGCGACATCGCGCGTCGGCGTTTCTACACGGACTCGACCCACGTGGTTCGTTCGCGCATCCCGTCGTCGGTTGGCCAGCAGGTGGACCTCACGATGGACGGCACCCGCTACCGGCTCAGCGTGTCTGGTATCGGGGCGTGGCGTTATCGTGTGCAGCTCGACGATGACGCGGCGGTGGCGACACTGTCTGTTCGCGACGAGCACACTGCGCGGTTCGATGTCGAAGGGCGGGCACGCCGCCTCGTTTACGACTGGGGCGAGAGCCGTCTGCGGATCGAGATCGACGGGCGTCCCTTCCGTTTCAACACGCAGAGTGCGGGCCAGGTTCGAGCGGATACACCCGCACTTCTGGTTGCGCTGCAGGTCAAGGTCGGTGATCGCGTCGAAGCAGGGCAGACGCTGGGCGTTCTAGAAGCGATGAAGATGGAGATTGCGTTTCGCGCGCCTGCGGGCGGCGTCGTGCGCGAATTGTGTGCGAAGCCGGGGCAGCAAGTGGGGGCGGGTGATCTGCTCCTCGTGATCGACGGTACTGAAGGGGATCGCGGGGAGCCTGCTTCGGAGGCGATTCGCTTGCCGCAGACGAGAGATGTTGCGCCCGAGAGGATGGCTCGAGCCGAGATCGGCCGAGTTCTCTTGGGTTATGACGTCGACGAAGCGCGCGGAGACGAGCTGGTGCGGTTCCTCCACGAGGCGCCGATCCCGGATCGTACTACGGGTGAAGGACGCGAGCAGCTTCGCGACGTCGGACGCGCCATCGTTCTGTTCTCCGACATCGAGCAGCTCTTCCTGCGCGTTCCGCAGGCGGGGCCCGGTGGAGAAGTGGGTCCGTCGAACAACTCCCGGCTACGGACGTTCGTTCGAAGACTGCATGCCGGTGGTGCGGGCCTCGACGAGGGCTTCCTCGACCGTGTACGGGCCGCGCTTGCCCACTACGGTGTCACCGATTTTTCTGAGGTCGACCCGTTGGAGCGGGCGGTGCTGCGCCTGCTCGCTTCGCAGGAGACCGCGGCGCTTCGCCACCGACTGGTTCTAGGCTTGATTCGCCGGCTGGATGCCCTGGGTGCGGCCAGTCGGCGGCTGCGACGCGAGGACGCGCTTGCCGATGCGCTCTCGAGCATTGGTGCGATGCGCGGACTCGTGAACGATGCTTTGGCGGATGCCGCCTTGGAGGCGCGTCACGCGCTCTTCGACAAGCCGAGACTGGAGCGGCGACTCGCTCGCCTGGGCCCGCGCAAGAGCGTCGCACGGAAGCCCGACCTGGGGATCGATCGCCTCGCCAAGTTCGATCTCGAAGAGATTCCGTCCGACGAGGGCCTGCGCTGTTTCTTCGGTCGGAGCCGCGACGTGCGGGGGGATGACCGGATCTTCGTGTTCGGTGAGATCCCGGGCGAGACCGCGGCGCACGGTCGGGTGACCTCGGCGCATCTCGCCGCGTTCGAGATTGCCTTCCAACGGGCGACGACCGCGTTGCGCACGATCTTGGCGGAGCGGGATCCCGAGCGCCGGCTGCAGTGGAACCGGATCACGCTCTTCGTGGAGCCCGGCCTCGTCGTTGGGCCCGAGGTTGCCCGCGAACTCTCCAATCGGCTCGCGCCGGCGACACGCCGCCTTGGGCTGGAGAAGGCCGTGTTGCGCTTGAATCTTCTCGATCCCGACGCGCCGGAGAAGCCCTCGCAGGAGAAGGAAGTCGTCGTGAACGACGTCACGGGAAATCGGATGCGCATCGTCGTGCGCGACCCCGATCGCGCTCCGGTTGAGCCCGCCACCGAGTACGAGCGTAAGGTGGCGCAGGCGCGGCGGCGCCGCTTGGTCTATCCGTACGAGATCATCGACATGCTGGGCGGCGAGTTCGAAGAGTTCGACATCGATCCCGATGATGGACGGCCATTCAGCGTTGCCGGTCGTCCGTACGGCAAGAACGCGGCAGGTGTCGTCTTTGGGCTGATCCGCAGCAAGACCGAGCAGATCCCCGCTGGCATGGATAGGGTGCTTCTCTTGTCCGACCCGACGCGGGGTATGGGGTCGCTCGCCGCGCCGGAGTGCGAGCGGATCGTCGCGGCCATCGATTTGGCCGAGGAACGCGGGCTACCGGTCGAATGGATTCCGGTCTCGGGCGGCGCGCGGATCGCGATGGACAGCGGCACCGAGAACCTCGATGCGACGGCGCGAGTCGCCCGGCGCATCGTGCAGTTCACCCAGAACGACGGTGTGATTCACGTGATCGTGTACGGCGTCAACGTCGGGGCGCAGAGCTACTGGGATGCGCTTGCGACGATGCTGCCGCACACACGCGGTGCGCTCATCATGACACCGACCGGCTCGATGGTGCTCACCGGCCGCGATGCTCTCGAGGCCTCCGGTGGGGTTGCCGCCGAAGACGAGATCGCGATCGGTGGTTTCGAGCGGATCGCAGGACCGAACGGAGAGGCGCAGTATTTCGCCAACGATCTGGCGGCGGCGTGTGGCGTGCTCGGGCAGCACTATCGCTACACCTACGTCGCGTCGGGCGAGGAGCATCCCCGGCGCCACGCGACCACCGACGCCTTCGATCGCGACGTCTCGGTCTTTCCGTACGAGGCCAACGGCGACAAGAGCTTCGCTACGGTGGGCGAGATCTTCGCGCCCGACTCCAATCCGGGGCGCAAGAAGCCGTTTGCAATGCGACCGGTCATGGCGTCGCTGATCGACCAGGACGGTGGTTCGTTGGAGCGCTGGCATGCCTGGCAGGGAGCCGAAACGGCGATCGTATGGGATGCGCAGCTCGGCGGGCTCCCGATCTCCTTGATCGGAATCGAGAGTCGGAGCCTCGCGCGCCAAGGATACCGTTCCTTCGATGGCCCAGCGGATTGGAGCGGCGGCACGTTGTACCCTCTCTCTTCGCGGAAGATCGCTCGTGCACTGAACGCGGCGAGCGGGAATCGTCCCGTCGTGATGCTGGCGAATCTCTCCGGCTTCGATGGCTCACCCGAGTCGCTTCGCCGGCTGCAACTCGAGCACGGCGCCGAGATCGCCCGTGCGGTCGTCAATTTCGATGGGCCGCTGATCTTCCTCGTCGTGTCTCGGTATCACGGCGGTGCGTACGTGGTCTTCTCTCAGGCGCTGAATCCCGGCTTGCGCGCGCTCGCCCTCGAAGGGTCGTACGCATCGGTGATCGGCGGTGGGCCGGCCGCGAAGGTGGTGTTCGGTCGTGAGGTGGAGGCCCGCGCCGCGGTGAGCCCGCGTGTGCAGCAGCTTCGTGCGGAGGTCGGCGCGGCCCAGGCGGTCGCGACGCGCGCAGCACTCGAGGAAGCGCTGTCGGAAGCGAGGCTAGCGGCCCAGGCGGAGGTCGCTGCGGAGTTCGATGCGATCCATACGGTGGAACGTGCCCGCGACGTCGGCTCGCTCGAGCAAATCCTGCCCGTCAAGCAGATGCGCCCCCGTCTGATCGCTGCCCTGGAAGAGGCCCTCGGTGCCCCGCGCAGGGCGTCGCGGGGCGTTGCCGGAGCGCGGTGAATCCCTGGTTGGCCGGTTCCGCCGGGAGTGATACCTGCTGGGCATGCAACGACTTGGAAGATCTCTCGTTTCGCTTTCGTTCTGCTGTGCGCTCTTGGCCGCGGCTCTCGTATCGGGATGCGGGGACTCCGGGACTTCCGGATCCGGCGGGGAGAGCGGCGCCGACCCATCGGATCCGAAGTACGCCGGGAGAGGGTCGTACGCCGTCGGCGTGACCACGGTCGCGCTGCGCGACCGAGAGGTCGAAGTCTGGTACCCCGTCGACGCGGGCGCGGTCGCCGGCAAAACCAAGTCGAGCTACGCGTCGTTCGAGGTTTTGCCCGATGGGGTCGTTGCGCTCCTGCCCCCCGACTTGAACATCGTCGTCGACATGGACGCCTACCGCGATGTCGCGGTGAGCCGAGACGGACCGTTTCCGATCCTGACCTTCAGTCATGGCGCGGGCGGCTTCCGTCACGCGTATTCGGGCTTCATGACCTTGCTTGCCTCGCATGGGATGATCGCGGCTTCGATCGACCATCTGGAGTGGGGTCTTCTGGCACAGGTCGGTCTGCGGCCCGATGATGCCGTGGATCGCGACGCAGGGGACGTGGTGCTCGAGACGGTCGCTCGTCTCGGCGAGGAGAGTGGCGATGCGGGCTCGGTGTTGAGCGGTGGGGTCGACGTGTCCCGCGTCGCGACTTCCGGGCATTCGGCCGGCGGTCGCGCGGCCTTCGCGCTGCCGGAGCGCCCGGAAATCAAAGCGATGATCGGGTACGCGACGGGCGGTGCTCGCGATGTGGACACCGACAAGTCGATCCTGTTGTTCGTCGGTGCCGAAGACGGTGGCGCGGGGCGTCTCGAGGAGGCCTACGAAGGTCTTACTCCCATTCGGCGCTTCGTGTCCGTCGACAACGCGGGCCACAATAGCTTCACCGATCAATGTGCGATCATCCACGGTGGCAACAACTTCCTCGAGGACCTGGTCGCATCGGGCTTCCCGATTCCCGAGAGTCTCCTCGGTCTGGCGATCGACGGGTGCTTGCCGGAGAACCTGACGCCGGCGACGTTCTGGGACGTGACGACGCACTTCACGGTCGCGACCTTGCGGGTGGCGTTCGGCATCGATGCAGAGCCCGTGGGGCTCGGCGATGGCGTTGCCGCGGCGTTCCCCGACATCACCATGACCTACCGCCATGACCCCTAGGTCGGTCCGCTGACCCCTGCCAGGAGGCCGAATACATGAGGGTTCTGCTGTTGGCGGCGATCGCCGTCCTCGTCGTGGGTTGCGGCGATTCTGAAACGCAAGGAGACGGCGCACCGAACGGGAGCGCGGGTTGCTCACGCGGGACCGGTGGCTTGATCCTCGGTGAGGCGACGGAAGAGACCATCGTCACGGCCGACGGGCGAACCCGCGAATACCAGAGGTACGTCCCGAGCAACTACGACGCGTCGAAGCCTCTGCGCGTCATCCTCGATTCACACGGTTTGGGATCGACCGCGACTCAGCAGCGCAATCTCTCGGGGTACCTCGAGCGCGCAGAGCGTGACGGCGCAATCGTTTTGTGGGGGCAGGCACTTGGCCAACCGGCGGTCTGGCAGCTTTTGCCCGGTGACGCTCCGGACGACATCGCGCTCGTCGCTGCCTTGCTCGACGAGACCGAGGACCGCCTCTGTGTCGATCGGTCGCGGATCTATGCGAGCGGCATGTCGATGGGTGGGCTCTTCTCCTCGGCGATCGCGTGCAGCCTGAACGAACGAGTCGCCGCGATCGTGCCGGTTGCGGGGGTGGCCTACCCCAAGACCCCGTGTGACGGCGGACGGATGGTCCCGATCCGGGCCTTCCATGGCGACGCCGACTTCATCGTCTCCTTCGCTGGGGTCGAGGAGAACGTCCAGAGCTGGGCGACGCACCAGGGATGTGATCCCGTCCCGACGGAGACCCGTATCGGCTCGGACGTGGTTCACCGCGTTTACAACGGATGCGGCGCGGAGCTCGAGCTCTACGTCGTCGAAGATGGCGGCCACAATTGGCCGGGGAACCAGGCGCTGATCGATGCGCTCCCAGGGTTGGAAGAACGAATCCGGGTCATCCTCGGTCACATCACGACCGACGTCGACGCGACCGCACTCGCCTGGGAATTCTTCGACAAGCACCGGCTCGAGTAGCGGCCGCTCGCGGGATTAGAAGAAGCGCTCGGCGAAGGCGGCGAGCGAGTCGGCGTTTCCAGCCGATTCGTCGACCTGGATGATGACCTGCTCGGCCCCGGCATCGACGAATCGACCGATTCGGTCGCGGATCTCCTCATCGCTTCCGACGAGGAACCACTCGCGGTCACCGAACATGGCGACCTTCCTGCCTACGGCCTCCGTCTCTTCGAGGTAGAGCGGGATCATGACGGACCGGGTGATCTCGGCCGGGTCGCGGTTCTGCCGTTCGCAGTGCTCGTCGAGCTGCCGATTCAATTGGGCCCAGTCGGCCGCAGTGCGGTACGTGTTCCAATGGTCGGCGTACTGCGCGGTAATTCGTAGACCGACCTTTGGGCCGCTCGATGCGATGATCAGGGGGAGAGGTTTCTGGACGGGCTTTGGCTCGGCGATGGCCTTCTCGAGGCGATAGAACTCCCCATGGAACGAGACTTCGGGATCGGTCCAGAGCGCGCGCAGGATGCGGATCGCTTCTTCCATCGCGCGGAGCCGAGCCGGTGTCGGTTCGAACGGGATGCCGAAGCTCGCGTGTTCGAAGTCGAACCACCCGATTCCGATCCCGAGGTCCAGGCGGCCCTGGCTGATGTGGTCGAGGCTCGCGCCCATCTTGGCGAGGATCGCCGGATGGCGGAAGGTGTTGCTCGCGACGAGGGGCCCGATGCGAATTCGGGATGTTGCCTGCGCCATCGCGCCGAGTGCGGTCCACCCGTCGAGCAACGGCAGTTGCGGGTTCGGGTCGGCTCCGTCAGGCGTTGCGACGTAGTGATCGGGAACGCCAACGAAGCGGTAGCCGAGCTCGTCACCGGCGCGGGCGATGTCGAGACACTCGGGCCAATGCATGGCCGCACATGCGATCTGAATGCCGTAGCCGAATCGGGGTTGAGACATTCGTCGTTCCTCCTCAGCGCGTTGCAAGTACGGTTTCGGTCTCTCGAACGAGCCGCTTCAGGAGGTCCGCGGCTGGCACGATCTCCTTGATCATCCCGATGCCCTGGCCGGCAAAGCCGGGCCAGATGTCGGCGCGGTTCGCGTGCATCGCGGCCTGCATGATCGGGCTCGCGATGAAGGACTGAAAGGGCATGGGGAGCGGATCGATTTCTGCGTTCTCGTACGCCTTCGCCCAGCGGTTCTTGATCTGGCGGGCGGGCTTGCCGGTGATCGAGCGCGATACGGTCGTTCCCTCGTCGGTGGCGTCGACGATCGCCTTCTTTTGGTAGTCGAAGAGTGTGGCCTCTTCGGTGGCGAGAAATGCGCTGCCGATCCACGCTCCCTGGGCGCCGAGCATGAAGGCGGCTGCGATCCCGCGACCATCGGTGATTCCGCCCGCAGCGAGGACGGGGATGTCGCCGACGGCGTCGACGACCTGTGGCACCAGAGCCATCGTGCCGATGGGCGAGTTGTGGCCGCCAGCGTCATGACCCTGCGCGACGATGATGTCGAGGCCGGTCTCTGCGACCTGCCGCGCGTGCCGGACGGCGCCGACGACCGCCAGCACTTTCGTGCCGTTCGCACGCATACGCTCCAGCCACGGCGCGGGGTTGCCGAGGCCAGCTGCATACACGGGCACCTTCTGTTCGATCACGACTTCCATCTGCGCTTCGAAGAAGCCCTTGGTGAACGTGGCGGCTTCGTCCGATCCGGGATCGGCGACGCGCGGCGGCGGTTCTTCGAGACCTTCCGTTTCGAGGAACTTGCGAGCGAACTCTTGGTGCCTCGGGACCTGCTCCATCGGAGACGGTCCACCCTTGGGCGCTGCCGTGGACTTCCCCCGTCGGACCGAGGCGGGCAACAGAGTGTCGACACCGAATGGCCGGTCGGTGAGGCTCCGGGTTTCTGCGATCCAGGAGCGGAGCTCGTTCGGACCGCATGCGGCGGCACCGAGAATACCCAGGCCGCCGGCGTTCGAGACGGCCGCGGCGAGACGGGGGGTAGAGGCGCCGCCCATGCCGGCCAGAACGATCGGCACCTCGATGCCCAGGATATCGCAACCTCTGTTGTGAAGGCCCATGTCGTGATCTCCCTCTCGTGGGAGAAACCGTAACGTAGCGGGGCGGGGCGCGCCCGGCTGGTAACGTTGGGGCCTCTGGTACGGTATTCTCAGGTGAGATGAAGGATCAAGACACGAGGACAGGACAATCGCGCCGCAGCGTCCTTTGGGCGGTCGGAGGCCTTCTTGCGGGTGGCGTAGCTTGGCGGCTCGGTAGCTGGGTCTCCCCAGCGATCGCGGAGGCACCGGCAGGTTCGGCGCCGGCCCATCCGCTCGACTGGCGGCCGCTGACTCTTTCGAAGCAAGACTGGGCAAAGCTCATGTCGCCCAAGGCGTACAACGTCTTGTTCGAGGAGGGCACCGAGCGGGCGTATTCGAGTCCGCTGAACGACGAGAAGAAAGCCGGCACGTACGTGTGTGCCGCCTGCAACTTGCCGCTCTTCAGCTCGAACGCCAAGTTCGACAGTGGGACCGGCTGGCCGAGTTTCTACGAGCCCATCGAGGGGCGTCTGGGGACCAGCCGGGACTTCAAGCTCGTGCTCCCGCGCACGGAGTATCATTGTGCGCGGTGCGACGGGCACCAGGGCCACGTGTTCGACGACGGCCCGAAGCCCACCGGGCTGCGCTACTGCAACAACGGAATCGCACTGCATTTCGTGGCTGAAGGAGAGATGCTGCCGTCGCTTCGCCAGAAGATCTGACGCCGCGCGTTCCGTCGACTTGGAGATCGACCAGATGTTCGATCCCGGCGTAGAACTCCGTGGATCTACGTGACGAGGGGCTGCTCTCTGGGGTCTTGCTCGTGTCGCCGAGGGGCGGATTCGGCTCGTAGCCGCCAGTGCGCGCAGAGCCGCCGTGGATGGTCCCACCGCCTGCTTGACCGGCGTCGAGTGGGCCAGGCAAGCTGGTTCTTTGAACCGCCGCACGGGTGCGGCTCCGCTTGCCTGAATAGGATTCTCTTCCGATGCCATCTTCCTTGCGCCACCTTCCCGCTCCTCTCCTCCTTCTCTCGCTCCTGTTCGCGGCGGCTCCCCTGGCCCACGCACAGAGCTATCCGGAATGGGGGGAGGCGTTCGAGGTCTACAAGACCGACCCTGCCGCGGGCGCCGAGCTCCTCATCGAGCTGGGTCGCAGGGGAACCGATAACCTCCCCCCGTCTGTGCTCACCGTCCTCGGAGACGCGTATCTCCGTCAGGGCAATTACGGAACGGCCCGCAAGATGTTCCTGCGCGCCCTAGAGGATCCGTCGGCAGCTGCCTCGATGGGACCCTTCAAGGCCCCGATCGCGAGCCACGCGGAGCTCGGGCTGGCGGCCGCTGCAATCGGCGCGGGGAAGTTGGCGGATGCCCGCGAATGGTTCGCAAAGGCCTCGGCGGCCGGCGGTGATCTGGGGCATCTCGCAACGCTGGGGCACGCACAGGCGGCCATTGCCCTCGGGCGGCACGACGAGGGGCTGGAGATCCTCGAGGCTCTCAACGACACGGAGGGTGTCGAACCGTCGCTGGTGGAAGCGAGTCAGTTCGCGACCGCGAATGCACTGCTCGATGCGGGTGATTACGAGGCTGCGGCGGCTGCCTTTCAGCAGCTGTCGGACGAGGCCGCCGGGGATCTGGCACTCGATGCCGCGTTCGCCGCCGCCATGGCGCGCTATCGCGGCGGCGATCGTGGCGAGGCCTTGGCGTCGCTGAGTGCCTTGGTCGAGAGATGTCCCGAGGCCGGCGAAGACGACCAGCCCCGCAAGGTTACGCGCGCAGAGCGGGAACTCGACCCCACCGCGGTTTTGCAGTCGTGGGTTCGGAACTACCGCGAGCAGTCCTTTTCCGACTACGGCGGCGGTCCTGGCCCCGCCTTCTCCTTGCACGGCTGCGATCTAGCCGTCGAGACCGTAGCGGTTCTCGAAGAGGTCTCGTCGGCTGTGGTCGCAGCCGAACCCGTCCCCGCCGAACCCGAGGCGGCGCCGGCCGGGCCCGCCGCCGGCCGGGCGGGCACGGCGGCGGTTGTCCCGGCTCGGAGTGAAGCCGACCAATCGACCGCGCGTGATGCCGAGGCCGGCGGTGGATTTCCGGGGTGGATTGCTGCCTTGGTCGTCGTCGGGGTGCTCGTGGCCGGCTGGTTCTGGCGCCGCGGGTGAGACGCCTCTTCTTCGTCGTAGCGGCTATCGTATTCTGTTCGGGATGCGAGCCGCGCGTCGCGCAGGAGGCGTCGCGCCCGAATCTCGTTCTCATCGTCATCGATACCCTGCGTTCCGATCGTCTCCCGTTCTATGGTCATTCGGCGGATACGGCGCCATTCCTCTCGTTGCTTGCCGAGAAGTCTCTCGTGTTCACGAACGCGCACTCGACATCCTCGTGGACGGCGCCTGCCATGGCGTCGCTCTTCCTGTCGCTACATCCGTTCCAGCACGGCATGCACGTCGCGGGGCTGGCGGCGGATCGACAGAGCTTTGAGGTGAAGGTATTGCCGGCCGCCGCACCGACCTTGTCGGAGAGCCTCAAGGCAGTCGGGTACGAGACGTTCGCGGTTACCGACAACCAGAACGTGAGCGAAAAGCCCGGCTTCGATCGTGGGTTCGACCACTTCTCGAGCACGAATTACGCATCGGCGGAGGCGGTCAACGAGACGCTCGTCCGATGGCGTGACGAGATTCGGTCCAGTGAGCCGTACTTCCTCTACGTTCATTACATGGACCCCCACTTGCCCTATCACGAGCGCGAGCCGTGGTACGCCGCGAACGCTTCGCCGTCCGTGGACGGGGACGATCTCGGGGATGCCCTCGCTCGCTATGACAGCGAGATTCGCTACGTCGATCAGTACGTCGAGAGGCTGTTTGAATCGTTCGATTGGTCGTCAGACACGGTCGTGATCGTCACCAGCGATCACGGTGAGGAGTTCGGTGAACACGGAGGCGACCAGCACGGCCGCACTCTCTACACGGAGGTCGTAGACGTTCCTCTCTTGCTCCATTCGCCGAGCCGCTGGCCGTCAGGCCGGCGAATCGATCGCCGCGCGAGCTTGATCGACGTTGCCCCCACGTTCCTCGCGCTAGCACGGCATCCGGGTGAGTCGACCCACGTCGGGCGCTCCCTGCTTCCCGAGGATGCGCCGGAGCCGGGCGCCGAGCGTTCCGTTTATACCCAGCTGATCTGGGACGACGGTGCCAAGAAGAAGAAAGTGCGAAGCGAGAGCCGCGGTGTGATCCGGGGCGGCTTCAAGTTCCTGGCGCACGACCAGCTGCCGGACGAGCTGTTCGATCTTGCCGCCGATGCTCGCGAGACCCGGAGCGTCCTCGCTCAGCACCCCGAGATCGGGCGGCAGCTTGCCGAAGATCTGAACGGCGCGATGCGCGATGCGCCTCGGTTCGAACCCGGCATGGTTCGTATCCCGCTGGACCCCAAGAAGATCGAGAAGCTGAAGGCGCTGGGCTACGCGAAGTGAGGACGGCCTACGGGCCGAAAGTGACCTCGGCGTTCATGCAGATCTCGCGGAGCTTGGGGGTGTCGAGCTGCCTTTGGCCGAGCTGATCGGCCACATGGAGTCCGGAGGCGCGGGGCGCGGCGACCTGCTTGGGGGAGAATGTCGTGCCCTTGTCTCCAGGGATCAGCGGGCCGCAGCCCTGCTGCGCGATGTCCTTCTTCGCGAGTTTGGCGATGTAGCACACGAGGTAGCGGTCGGGGTTGCGGATCGTGGCCGGAGTGATGGGCGCCGGCAGCCCGGCGTCCGGCCCCGAGAGAAAGACCGGCGTCCCCGATTTGGCCGTGGGCACGCAGAGCCTCCGGATCTTCGTCAGCTCGTAGGTGCGCGTGGTGCTGCCGTCGTCTACGTCGACCTGAGCTCCCTTCTGAAACTTCGGCAACGGAGAGCCGTCGCCGGCCTTCTTTTGAACTTTGGCGTCGTAGCAAAGGAAGTGGTCGAGGTTGTGCTCGAGCTCGAGCGGCGCCGTCGTGGGTGCGCTCTCGTCGGTGTTGGTCGGCACCAGAAGCGCGGAGGCCTTCTTCAGCTGTACCGTGAGGTCGGAGCAGCTCGTCTTCGTGACGACGTCCTCCAGCCCGCTGAAGTGCGGCGTGCCTGGCGCGGCTAGGAGTCGATACTCGGTGAGGTGGGTGGGGTACGCGATCCCGTTCCCCACGTCGGCCGGCGCGCCCAACATCTGGAGCTTTCGTACGATGTAGTTGCTCGATCCAAGGGTGTCGGCGAGGTTGACCGGGCCGATCGTCTGAAATTTTTCGGAGCCGCTGGTTGGCTTCGCTTTCCGGAGAACGAAGGTGTCGTAATACGGCCGGCTCGTTTCATCAGTGGGGTCCGTGCCGGCGTCGAGCTCGTCGCGGTCGAACACTCCATCGAAGTCCCTGTCGACGCCCATCTGCACGCCGCTGGATGGCGGAGTGCAGGTGTACGTGATCTCCTGGCCCGCGAGGAGGCCGAAACCGCGCAGCGTTGCTTCCGCGAGGGCCGGCTCGCTGGCCCGATCGCTTTGGAAGTCGCCGGTCGCGGTGCGGTAGTAGCCCCGCGCCTCGCCGCCGACGACACCCTTGACGATCACGTCGCACTCGCCGGCCGCGCCTCGTGCGAGGAGAAGGTCGGCCCGAGGGCCCGCGACGACCGCCGTTGCCGCGTTGTAGGTCACCTGCTGACCTACGATCGGCGCGAAGTGGCTGTCGAAGACGACCAGGAACTCCAGCCCGCCCTCGGTCACCATCTCGGTACTGCCGTCGTGGTTGAACCCGAAGCCTCGGATCTCGTCTCCCGAGGTCGGAATGCCGCTGATCGTCGAGGAGAGCACGCCTTTGTACCGCCCGATCTGCTGGTACATCGTGCGCAGTTGCGGGACCTTCATGAACTGCACGAACTCGGCCATGACCGAGGACCTCGAATCGGTCCCGAAGAAGCCACTTCCCGGGTTCAGGACATGGCACGTACTGCACGCGCCTGGTTGCGTGAAGAAATCGAGTGAGACCTGTTGAGCCGCGGTGAGGGAGTCGTCGAGGTTGCGATACGGGTTGGGCGCCAGGACCACCTCGAGGATGAAGTCGGTGAACGCGTCCATGTCGGCTTGCTCGAGTTCGGTCGCCCGCCCCATGAGCCCCACGAACGCCGGGTTGAACTGATCGAACGCGGCCCGCTCGTCGTCGTATTGCCCGCCGATGTCGAGTCCGCCGGTGCGGTCGCCACGCCAGTGCATCGCCCCGTGCGTCGCCATCCCGCGCAGAGTTTGGGTGCGCATCGGTCCCTTGAGCGGATGGAAGTCGGCATCGAGTCCGGGGGGAACCGGGTTCGGGGTAACGCGAGGTAGAGGGTTCGCTACGACCGGTCCTACTTCGCTTCCCAGGTCCCACGCGAGCCCATCGAGATCGCCGAACACGTGACAGCTCGCGCAGCTCGCCTCACCATTGCTCGATGTGCGGCGGGCATCGTAAAGGAACGGTCGCCCCGCGACGACGTGCTGGGGCTCTGGGTTGTGGAGCGTGAGGTGGCCGATCTCACTCTTCGTACCGATGTCGACGATGCTCACGCCGTTGTCGAATCGGGTTGGTACGTAGAGCCGGCCGCGGGCTTCGTCGATCACGATGCCGCTCGGGCCACCACCCGAGAGCTCGACGTGATCGGCTGCGGCGGGGGTGAACGTGTCGGCTTCGATCTCCGAAGTCGAGAACACGCCGATCTTGCTCGATCCGAAGGCGGCGACGAAGAGCGTCGTTCCGGTGGCATCAACGGCGATCGCGGTCGGGGTGGCCAGACTGGCGTCCGCGACCCCCGCTGGGCTCGGGACGGTGGCGTAATTGATGTGCTTGTTGAGGTGTCTCGCCACGGCGGCACCCCCTCCGGCTGGAACGACCGAGATTCGTGTTTCGTGCTGGTGCGCCTGGACGCTTGCCTCCAGGCGTACGTGATTGATCGCCTCGGTGTTGGCGACGTAGAGGACTCCGCTGGCCGGGTTCACGGCCATGGCGTAGAGCACCGTTCCGACGTCGGTGACGCTCGCCGTTTCGATGGGAACGGCGGCGTCGGCGTCGATGACGAACACGTCTTCGTCAGGCAACGAGTATGGGACGGCTCCGCTCCAGTCGCGGCTCAGCTCGTCCAGCCAGATCCCGCTGAGTGGATCGAACTTCACGATCAAGCCGGTTTCAGGACCGGGTACGCCATCGAGGTTCTGATTCGGGGCGGGGACTCCTCCCGGAATCGTGAGCGGGCCGGCCGCGCAGGGGGCGGCGCCCTGACCTCCATCGCACACGGCATAGGCGGGCACGGTGGTCGTTCGGCTGCCCGACCGGAACACGCTGGCGTATACGGTGCTTCCGTCTGCGGAGCGCGCGAGCGCGCGGGGCGTGTCGCCGAACATCGAGAGGATCGCTTCGGGAATGCCGCCGAGACCGGCGCCGAGGTTGGTCGCGTCGAAGATCCAGACGTCGGCCCGCCCGACCTCTTGGGTGAAGGGCTCCGGGTCGAGCGGATGGTTTTGACCGCGGTGGGCCGTCGTGATGAACGCTCGCCCATCGGACGGTCCGGCGAATACGATGTCGCTGGGCTCGTCGCCGACGAGCAGGGTACGCACCACACGAGCGGGAGACGTCGACACGTCTACGATGCTCACACTGTCGGACACGTGGTTCACGACCCAGACTTCGTTCGCATTCCGTACGGCGACCGAGACGGGTTCGAGGCCAACGGCGACGGAGGACTCGTAGGTGAGGCCGGACCCGTCGACGGCGAAGATCTCGAGGTGAGAGCCGGGTGTGTTCACCACGAACAAGCGATCGCCGGCCGGGGAGAGCGCCGCCGGTCGCACGGGCGGCGACTCGAATGTGGCAAAGGGGCCCTCACCGGCGAGGCTCGTCGCGCTCGTGACGAGCACCGTCACGAGGATCGGAAGAAGGCGGGGCAAGAGGCTTTGGGAGAGGATGCGGGACATGTGCAAGCCTCGGAGGCTACCACGCGCGCGGAGCGCCAGGCCACGAACTTTCCCGCCAGAACGACGCCTTTCTGGCCCCGCGGGGCCCCGATTCTCGACCAGCCCGTCTAGGGTTTCGTGTGCCGTGGCGCGGTGTCCGAGCCGGTGCCGGCCGGAGGGATCATGGCTGACGAGAATGGCCCATTCTTGCGGTCGATGAACCACACGTGGACCATTTCGGGTGAGACTTCGGACCGGACGCCGCGGGAGCAGGAGCCGTCGGTTCCGGGCCGCTCGACGGCGATCCCGTTCACGTAGCAGGCCGCCGGCATGACGTGGTAGTGCCAGATCGTCTGTGGCCCGCCGAGTTGGGGGCCACGGAGCCCGATCCCTGGCATGACGTACATGATCCCCGACAGCACCTTCCCGTCGGCGGTGTCGTAGTACATCAGGAACTCCGGTCGGTCCGGATCCAGGATACGCCCGTCGTTGGCGAACTCGTCGTTCACGTAGTGATCCGAGAGGCCCATCATCGGGTAGAACCCGTCCTCGACCGCGCGATCGTAATCGGTCCAGCCATGGCGCTCGGCGGCGGCGCGCGTCGCTTCGATGAGCGTGCTTGCTTGGCGTTGTTGCTCGGTCGTCCACCCGTCTTGGCAAGGGAACACCGAGACTTCGTAGGTGCCGCGGGCAGTAGGTGCCTCGCTTCCCTCGGGTTCCCAATGTTCTTCACGCAGCTCGGACATCTGAGCGAATGTTCGGGGTGGAAAGAAATTCGTGTAGCGCGGCCGTTCGTACTGCTCGGCCAGGGTGTCCTGTGAGCCCGTTGCGAGGGTGAAGTCGAAGCGGGCGGGCGGATCCTGACCTTCCGACGCACGCCGGTCGACCTCACATGTCTGGGGTGGGAACGGGATCTTGGAGGTCGTCTGAGGCGGAGGGGGACTCTCGCAGGCCGCGAGAAACGAGAGACAGACGAGCCACGCGGCGCGGCCGAGGTGCGACATCATCGGTATCGATTCTCCTGCAGGGCGCGGAGATCCGAGACGGTGGGCAAGCCCCAGAACACGTCGAGCACCTGGTTGTTGGCGTTCATGACGATCGAGGCTGGCAACACGTCGGTCCGTAGCCTCTTTTCGATCAGCTCTTGCACGGCCTTCACGTCGGCCTCGGACCGATCGTAGAGCATGCGGTATCGAGGTTCGTACTGGCGCGTGTACGCGAGGAGCATCTCCGGAGTGTCGGTATCGTCGACCGGTAGGGCAACCAGATCGAGTTCCGTGGGGGAGAACTGGTCGCGAAGTCTCGCGACGTCAGGCAGTTCGCTTCGGCACGACTCACACCAGGTGGCCGTCGTCGTGAGCACGCGCAGGGGCGCGGTCGAGGCTCCGACGATCTCGGAGAACACGAGCGACTCGCGCGCAGGTCGGTGTGGAGGCATGTTCACCGATGGGGTGGGCGACAGGGTCTGGGTGACGGTCCCGCTGTCGTTGGGTGCGTGGTCCGGGTTCTCGTAGAACGTGACCAGGCTGCCGGCGCCGATGCGGTCGGCTGACTGCGTGCGACCACTCGGCCAGCGAACCGTCACGCGATCCGCGGCGGTAGCGTCGCCGAGTCCTGCGTAGAGAGTCGCGCTGTTCTGCGAGGCGAACCCTTCTCCGGCGCGAAGCTCTCGCACCAGAGTGCGATCACCGACCTCGATCTCGAGGCGAGCCCCGACACCGTCGCGGTTGCTCCAGGCTGAGTCGGCCGCCGCGGACCGGTTGCCTCCGACGAGCCGAAAGCCGATCGCTCCCCGGTTCGCCGCGCTGGGAAGGTCACCGATGTCGTTGCGGAAGAGCTGGAGAGTAGGCGCGTTTGCGTTCACGACCGCGAAATCGAGCCAGCCATCGTGATCGAAGTCGAGCCACCCAACGGCGCGGCCGTCGGCGGGAGCGTCGAGTCCGGATAGCCCTGAGACGTCACGCATCCGGCCGTCACCCTGGTTCAAGAAGAGATGATTGCGCTCGTGACCGCTGAGCGATGCGCCATCGATCAGTTCGGGGTTTTCGCCCGCGATCGGAGCTCTCTGGGTGGTCGAGGCGAGCTGCATGGCGGGATCCTTGCGCACGACCGTGCGCCAGTACTGACTTCAAGTGTCGATGGGGAGTTCGAACTCCCGTGGCGCCGTGTAGTAGCCGGACAGAACGTAGAGATCGAGCGATGCGTCGTTGTCGACGTCGGCGAACTGTCCACCCCAAGACCATCCGGCCTTTTGTGCGTGCTGGTCGCCGGGCTCTTCGGAGAGATCCCGAAACCGGGGCGCTTCGTTGCGGAAGAGCGTATTGCCGCGCGCCATCTTCGGCGCGCGGTCGTCGATTTCTCCAAAACGAGCGGTGATACGACGGCCGGCCTTGCTGAACATGTTCGAGACGTAGAGATCTTCTCGGGCGTCGCCGTCGATGTCTCCCCAGGTGGCGCCCATCCCGAACCCGACGTCGGAAGTGCCGCTGGCCGTCGTCACATCGGCGAATTGGCCTTTCCCGTCGTTTCGCAGAAGGTGATTCGGCGCGAAGTCGTTTGCGAGATAGGCGTCCGGATCGCCGTCGGCGTCGTAGTCCGCCCAGGTGGCCTGGTAGGTGTTGGCGAAGACCCCGAGCGGCGAGCGTGGCTCGACCACGAAGTGCCCATTTCCCGTGTTGAGGAGGGCCACGTTCGGCGGTCCTGGGAAGTCGTAGACTTGCGCGCTGGCTTCGAGGCGTCGTCGAAGCTCCGTGGATGCTGCCGGAGTCACGAAGCCGTCGAGCAGTGGAGTGTCTTTGGTCGACTTCTTCGAGAAGAAGTCCCTCGTCAGGCGCCGCACTGCGTAGGTCGCAAAGTAGACGTCCAGTAGGCCGTCGCCGTTCATGTCTACCGCGGTGACCGACGACGCGAGCTTCGGTAGGCCGCCGTCGATGTCGACGGCGGCGTCGTGGAAGCGCCCATCGTCGTTTCGCAGGTAGAGGCTGGGTTCCTGCGTTCGGGCCAGCATTGCGTCGAGGTCGCCGTCGTTGTCGAAATCGGCGAAGACGGCGGCGGCGGTGTGCCCGGCGATGTCGAGACCGACTTGGGTTCCGATCTCCTCGAAGCTCCCGTCGCCGCGATTGCGATACATCTGGTTCTGGCCCCAGTGGGGCATGACGTAGATGTCGTCGAATCCGTCGCGGTCGAGATCTACGATCGCGAGCCCAGGATGCTCGTCCATGGCGGGCGGAAAGAAGTCGTGGCCCTTGCGATCGGCCTGACCGAGGAACGAGCGGACCACCTCGTCATGGCCCGAGTGTCGCGCGTCGCGCAAAAGGTCGTCGTCGCGGAGTGCGTCGGAGAGCACTTCTCGAAAGAAGGGCCGCGGCGTCTCCTCGATCTCGAGCGCGTCGGTGCGAAACCCGGCGATACGCCACTCTTCTTCGTCGGAACTCTCCCAGACGAGCGTCAACTTGCCACGCACCCACGCCGTCGTGCCGTCCTGCAGTTTCGCCCGCGCGTCGAGCGATACCTCGGCTTGGAAGGCGCCGTCGTCGCCCGGGAGGAAGTCGCCCCGGACCATATGGAACGCGGCGTGGTCGAACCAAGCGACCTGATCCAATAGCGGCTTCCAAAGCGCGAGCTCGGCTCGGTCTCGCGTCTGGCGCTTGCCCGGGACAAAGGCCGACGTCTTCGACGAGAGCCCCGCCCGCACCGGCGTCGGGCTCGTCTTCGCTTCCACGTCGACGACGGCGACGGCGGGCTCGAACACGGGTCGGGCACGGTCTCCGGGCAGCTCCAGGTTGCGCAGCGCGCTCGCGAGAAGTCCCAGGTGGGGCGTGAGGGCGAGTAGACGCTCCTCGCTCGCCATCATCTCGGTCCACGAGGAGGGCACGGTCTCGTTGGCCTGGGGTACCGACGCCGGCGGCGGTGCGAGAGCCGGCTCCGGTCCGTCAGCTTGGGGCACGGTACGGTCGAGTTTCACGATTGCGAAGTGCTCGAGCAATGCCCACGTCGCGAGCAGGGTGGGGTGCCAGTGGCTCTCTGGGCGCTTCGCGTCGAAGGGCCAGCCCCCGTCCTCATTTTGCTCGTCGACGACCCTGTCCCAAAACTCGCGCGGGATACGGTCGTCGTGGCCGAGGTAGCTGAGGACGCCGGCCGCTTCGTAGGAGATGTCGCCCGTGGGCGTCTCGGCCACGAGCTGGGCCATCGCGTCGATCCATTCCCGGACGGTTGCGTCGTCGACCGGCCATGGGCACTCGTTGTCGGAGAGCCATGTGAGCGCCATGCCCACATGGGTCAGATGGTAGCCCCCGCGCGACGCCTCCGCCGCGAGGGTCGCCCCGTAGTCGTCGGGGAGCGGCGCCTGGTCGCAGTAGAGCGCGCGCACGGTGACGCGATCCCAGGGGGTACCCAGATCGGCGATGTCGGACTCTTCGAACTTTTGGTCGGCGTCCACCATGCGCCGAAAGAGCCGCAGGGCTCCCTTCGGAGCCGACCCCTTGGTCGGCTCTGCGGCCAAGACGGCGTCGTAGAGAGCCGGCGAGTCGCCAAAGTCGAGTAGTCCGAACCGGCGGTGCAGCATGTAGGCAAACCCCAGCGCCGCGGGCTCGCCATCGACTCGGGCGCGCAGGTAGGCGAATCCTGCATCCAACGTCTGGCCCGGGTCGAGGCTTTCCGCAGGCGGAGCCTCATCGTCCGCCCCAGCGCCTTTCGGGGCGGAGAGCGCGGCTGAGGGCGCGCAGAGCACGAGTGCGAGGAGCGTGGCGAGTGTGACCGCCAGACTCGGTATGGAGCGGGAAAGGAGCATTGAGGGGACGGCCAGGGCGGGCTACTTGCAGAGGATCTTGTCCCCTCCGGACTTGGCTTCGCAAGCGGGATCGACATGGGGGGCCAGCTCGAACGCATGCTCGACGCATTGCCCCGCCACGTTGTTGATCGTCAGAGTGATCGCAAGGGGCAGGTCGCTCTCGAGGAAGCTGTAGTCTGCCTTCTTGGCGACGACCACAAACTGCACGAGCCCCGTCTCTGCGGACTTGGTCTTGAGCAGTATCTTCGTGATCCCGTCCACGCCCGCCTTGCTCTTGAATTTGAAGGTCACACCCGAGGCACTCGCGATCCAGCCCTCTCGAAGGATCGGATTGTAGGCGCCCCCTGGAATCGTCACGTCGAGGATGGGGTTGCGGGGATCGTCGTCGCGGCCGATGAGGAAGCGGACCCCGTGAGTGATCGGGTCGAGACCCGGCGTGACCGGCGGTGGCAGGGTCACGAAGCCCTTGAGCTTCATCTTCTGCTTGCCGAACCCGCGGGTGAGGGCCGCGAGCTTCAGGTTTGGGCTAGATGTCGTGGTTGCCTGCAGTGCCGTGCACGGGTCACATGCGTTCCCCATGCCGTCGGAGTCGTCGTCGAGCTGGGGCGGGTCGCTGACCTCGGGGCAGACGTCGAGCGCATCGCAGGTTCCGTCGACATCTCCATCTGGGAGTCCCGTGTCCACCGGGCAGCTCGGATCGAATCCATCGCATTCCTCGGGGAGATCGCACGCGCTCGCCGAGGTGCGGCATTCGGTGCCCGACGCCACCAGCAGGTCACTTGGGCAATTGGGATCGATTCCGTCGCAGGCCTCCGCCGGGTCACAGACGCCCGCCGAGGCGCGGCACTCGGTGAGGTTGTCGAGCGTGTCGGCTGGGCACGTGTCGCCGAGCCCGTCACACGATTCGGAGGGGTCGCAGAATCCGGCCGAGGCGCGACACTCGGCGGTGCTCTTGGTGTCGTTCGGGCACGCCGCGCCGCTCCCCGTGCAGTTTTCGACGATGTCGCATTCGCCCGCTGAGGCGCGACACTCGGTAGAGGCGGGCACGAAGACGTCGGTCGGGCAGGCCGTCGCGATGCCGTCGCAGGCTTCGGCTGTGTCACAGACGCCCGCCACGCCGCGGCACTCCGTCCCCGCATTGACCACGCCATCGACAGGGCAGCTTGGTGCGTTGCCCGGGCACGTCTCGGCGACGTCGCAGACGTCTGCTGCGCCGCGGCACTCGGTCCCGCTTGGCTGGAAAATGTTGGTTGGGCAGGTCGCGCCCGTGCCAGTGCAGGATTCCGCCACGTCGCAGATCGCGTCGACGGGTCGGCACTCCGTGCCGCCCAGCATGTATCCATCGTCCGGGCAGGTGGCTGAGCTCCCGCTGCAAATCTCCGCGACGTCACACAGCCCAGCCGTCGCACGACACACCGTTGCGCCAGCCATGAATCCGTCGACAGGGCAGCTGTCGTTGACTCCGTCGCACGCCTCGAGCACGTCGCAGAGCCCCGAGGCGGGCCGGCAGACGGAGGTGCTCTTGGCATCGCTGGGGCACGTGGCGCCGAGTCCGTCGCAGACCTCGGGGAGGTCGCACGCACCTGCTGGCGCGCGGCACTCGGAATCTGCGGGACGGAACGCGTCGGTCGGGCAGCCGTCGTTTACGCCGTCACAAACCTCGGCGACGTCGCAGAGGTCGGCGACGCTGCGGCATTCCCCGGTACCCTTGGCATCGCTTGGGCACGCGGCACCCAGGCCGGTGCAGCTTTCGGCGTCGTCGCACACGCCCGCGGACGCGCGGCATTCGACGGTATCCGGCTCGAACGAGTCGGCCGGGCACGCGGAGCCCGAGCCCGTGCAGGACTCCGCGACGTCGCACGAATCTGCAGCCGGGCGGCACTCGGTGGTGGCGGGTTCGAATCCGTCCGCTGGGCACGCGGCCGAGACGCCATCACAGATCTCGGCGGCATCGCACGCGTCGGCGTTCCCTCGGCAGGTGGCCCCGCCCGGGCGAAGTCTGCAGTTCACCTGACAGCAAGAGACGCCGCCGTTCGCGGCCCCCTCGTCGCACTGCTCTCCGGCATCGACGGTGCCGTCGCCGCAGGTGTTCGTCGGTTCGGCGACCGTGAGAACCTGGTTCGCGGGCACGTTCGTCATCGTCGTCGAACCACCCGAGAACCACTGCACCTCCAGCGTGTCGACGGTCGCGGCTCCCCCGAGGCCGAAGTGCGCCTCGGCGGGATCTTGCGAGATATAGTTGCTGCCCGCGCGAAGCTCGCGAACCATGCTCGTGCCGCTCACCGTAGCGATGACCCGAGAACCGATCGATTCGGTGTTCGGTGCGAGTCCGTCGAGCTTTACCGTGAGGTAGTTCTGGGTGAGACCATCGTTGCGGAACAGCTTTGGCGCTGCCTGGTTGTACGTCACGAAGATGTCGAGGTCGCCATCTCGATCGTAGTCGAAAGAGACGACCGCGAGCCCTCGGCCGATGTCGTCGAGGTTTCGCGCGGCGCTGTCCTCCGTGAACACCGCGGCGCCATTCGAAACGAACAGGCGAGCGGGATCGTTCATGGCCTGCGCGTTGTCGAAGCCGTTGGTGTGGAAGATGTCCTGGTCGCCGTCGTTGTCGAAGTCCTGGCAGCTCGCGCCCCAGCCCCAGAAGCCCTCGCGAGTGCCGGTCGCCGTCGTGGCGTCCTCGAACACGTTCCCAATACCGTCCTTATTGCGATACATGCGGTTGCCGGTCGCATTGGTCGGGACATCGTAGATGCTCGTGACGAACCAATCGAGATCACCGTCGAAGTCGTAGTCGCACACGGTGGCGCCCATGCCGTTTTGGTCAGTGATGACCGCGGGGTCGGTTGCGTTGCTGAACGTTCCGTCGCCGTCGTTCAGAAAGACCTGGCTGTCTCCGAAGTCTGACGCGATCGCGATGTCGAGCCAGCCGTCGCTGTCGATGTCGATGAAGTTCGGTGTGAACGTCTTGTCGGTGTCGTGGTTTTTCTGGTGAGCGGTGATTCCCGATGCGAGGCCGACGTCGCTGAACGTCCCGTTGCCGTTGTTGCGCCAGAGATGCTCATCGACCGGGCGGTGAGTGACCTTGGGTAGTGTCCAGTGCGTGACGAATACATCGAGATCGCCATCGCGATCGTAGTCGGCGAACGCAGACGAGACGTTGTTCTTCCTGGTCAGCGGTAGATCTGCGCTCGTGTCGGTGAACGTGCCGTCGCCGTCGTTGCTGTAGAGCTTCGAGGCTTCGTTGTCGAAGCCGGTGACGAGGAGATCGAGGTCTCCGTCTCCGTCGTAGTCGGCGAACGTCGCGCCGCAGCCGAGCATCGTGTCGTCGACCTCCGCGGTCGCTGCGAGATCTTCGAACGTGCCGTCGCCCTTGTTTCGGTACAGTAGGTTTGGACCGCCGTCGCCGCGAACGACGAAGAGGTCCGTCCAACCGTCGTCGTCATAGTCTCCGGCGGCCACTCCGCCACAGAAAATGTAGGTGTCGCCCGCGGGCCCGGCCGCGTAGCCGTGGCTGTGGGTGATCTGTGCGGTTGCCGTGACGTCGGTGAACGTCCAGACCGCGGCGGCGGGAGTGCTGATCCCCAGGAGAAGGGCCAGGGTCGTCAGGGCTTTCATCGCATTCGCCATAGCAGATTCTCCGACGTGGACGGACGCTCAACTATACGCCCACCGGAGGCTGCGAGACGAGGGTATTTTGAACGAAAACGGCGGGACTCCGAGCCTCCAGGAAATGGAGGTCAGAGCCCCGCCGCGATTCAACGGATGGAGCTGTGAGTTTGGAGACCTGGCCTACTTCGCCTTGCAGCGGAGCCGGGCGCCGTTCTTCTTGACCTTGCAGTCGGCTTCGTTGCCGCCTGCCTGGGCGACCACATCGGTCCTGCTGGTGGCGCCATGCACCAGGGTCACCGTGACCGGCCCGGCGAGCGGGCCGAAGCCCGTTTGGGCCTCGCCCAGGTCCTTCACCTTGACGTTCAGTCTCCAAATGTCCGGCAGGTTCTTCCAGCGCTTCACGTGTGCCTTCACACGGAAGCCCGAGGATTCGCTGTTGCAAATGACGCTGACATTTTTCAGCAAGCAGTTGTCCAGCGTGATCGTCGTGTCGAAGTCTCCGCCATCTTGGACCTGCACCGTGGCTGTGTTGGTCAGCAGGTCCGCGACGATTGCTTCGGTGTCATTGTCGTCGATCAGCCCTCGGATGAAGAGCTGGCCAGGAGTGAGTGGGCCGGGCTGGAAGGCGAGGTTCAGTCTCACCTTGCTGATGTCGAGGCCCTGGGGTTGGGCCTGGGCCGGGGCGCCCGTGAGGAGCAGGGCGCCCAGAGCCAGACCGGTCGAGAGTGCGAGGAATGTCTTGTTTGTTTTCATGATTTTAGCTCGCTCCGAAGGAGCCTAGTTGAGCTCCTTGGGCTCTTTGCACCGCATGCTCTTGCCCGAGCCGCTGACCTTGCAGACGCCGGCGACCACGCCGAGATCACCCACACGCTCGACCCGATAGAATGGGTCCGAGCCCTGGAAGATGGCGGCGGTTACCGGGGGAACGAGAGCGCCCGTGCCGGTGTCGGACAGCGGCAAACCCTTCAAGTTGATCTTCATGTCGTAGACCACCGGTCCGGCGTTCTGCAGACGGAAGGTCGCCTTCAAGTTGCCGTCCTTGCACTTGATGATGATGCCGGTTGGAATCTCGATACAGCCCGAGATGGTGAAGGTCGTCGAGAACCCAGCGGCGTCGCTGACGAACATCTCGACGTTGCCCGCCAAGAGCTGCTGGCGGAAGTCGCCGCCGAACACGGTCGGCTCGGTCTCTTCGTCGGTGATCAGACCTTCGACCCGGCCAAAGCCGCTATCCTTGCTGGCTTTGGAGACCTTCATCTTGGCCTTGTCGAGAACGAGCATGTTGGCGCCTGGGCCGACACAGCGGCCGCCGAGGCAGACACACTCACCGTCGTTACACGGCAGCGGAACCGACGCGGGCGGAGGGTTGTGCGGATCGGGGATGCCGCCGCCGGTGTAGCAGGACGTCCCATTCGGGTAGTCGCCGTTGAGCGCACACGCGTCGTCAGCAACGCCGCTGCAGGACTCACTCGAGTCACATTCGGAGAGGCCAATGCGGCACAGGCTGCCTGCCGGCAGGATCGTGTCGCTCGAACACGGATCGTCGGCCGCGCCGGAGCACGTCTCGTCCGGATCACAAATGACGCCGGAGAACGTCGGATCGCCCGAGCCCGCGTTGCAGACCGTGCCCACGGGGGAGATCGTGTCCGCTGGGCAACCATCTTCGGCTACGCCGCTGCAGGTTTCCTCAGGGTCACAGATGAAGCCCGAGCCGTTCGGGTCGTCCGAGCCGGAGTTGCAGACGGTACCAGCCGGTTCGATCGAATCGGCGGCGCAGGGGTCGTCCGCCGCACCGGAGCAGGTCTCGTCGGGATCACAGAGGAAGCCCGAGCCGTTCGGGTCGCCGTCACCCACGTTACAAACGGTGCCGGCCGGCGAAATGGCGTCGGTCGGGCAGGGATCGAGGAGGCTGCCGGAGCACACCTCGTCGGTGTCACAGGTGAAGCCCGAACCGTTCGGATCGCCCGAACCCGCGTTGCAGACCGTGCCGGAGTTCAGCACTGCGTCGGCCGGGCAGGCAACGTCGGGGGTACCCGAGCAGAGCTCGGTCGGGTCACACTCGAGGCCGCCGTTCGGCGTACCCGAACCGTTGCGGCAGACGGTGTTCACTGGCGCGACGTTATCCGCCGGACACGAGGTGTCGGCGGCACCCGAGCATACTTCGGTCGGATCGCAGACGTCGCCGGTGCCCGCGTTGCAGACCGTACCGGGGCTCGAGAACGAGTCGCTGGGGCACGGATCCTGGGCGATACCCGAGCAGGTCTCGTTCGGGTCGCATGTGAAGCCCGAGCCGTTCGGGTCGCCGCCACCCGCGTTACACACGGCTCCGGCGCTAGAGATGGCGTCGGCTGGGCAGGCTGCGTCCGGGGCACCGGGGCAGGTTTCGGTCGGATCACACGTGAAGCCGGAGCCGTTCGGATCGCCCGAGCCAGGGCGACAAACCGTCGCGCCATTGGCGAAAGAATCGCTCGGGCACGCGCCGCCGGCCACGCCGGGGCAGGTTTCGGCCGGATCACAGCTGTCGCCCGAACCTGCGTTACAGACGGTGCCTCCCGTCGCGAAGCTGTTTCCCGGGCAGGCCTGTCCGGTGACTCCCGAGCAGGTCTCGCTCGGGTCACACGTGAAGCCCGAGCCGTTCGGGTCGCCGCCGCCTGCGCGGCAGACCGTGCCGGCAGATTGGATCGAGTTCCCCGGACAGCTCTGTCCGGCGGTGCCGGTGCAGGTCTCGGTCGGGTCACAGAAGTCGCCCGAGCCCGCGCGGCAGACCGTCGAGCCGTTGCGGACGAAGTTTCCGGGGCAGCTGTTGCTGCTACCCGAGCACGTCTCCGAAGGATCGCAGAAGCCGTCCGCCGAGCCGCTACGACAGACGAAGGAGGAAGGCCGGAACTGGCACGTCGACGTCAGGCAGCAGGAGCCGCTCTCGCACTGCTCGTTTGGGGCCTCGACGACGCCGTTGCCACAGACGAAGCAACCGTTGGGTGCCGTGATCGACAGGACCGCGTTGCCGCCGCTGCCGCTGCAGCTCGAACCGAACCACGAGAAGCTGTCGTTGCTGAAGCCGTCGACGACGGCGACGACACTCTGGCCGGCTGTCAGGAAGACGTTGGCGATCCTGGACCGGTTGCCCGAGCCCCCGTCATCGTTGCAGGCGAACTGGCCGCCGATGCCGCCACACGAACCGGAATGAAGCGCCAGCACCGTGTCGAAGTTCGAGCTGCTCGTATCGAACGTGTAGGAACCCGTGACGGGGGCGATGAAGCGCCACTCGACGTCGTTCGAGCAGTTGCCGTCTCCGTCACACGATGGGTTGAAATTGTTTCCGTCACCGCTCGTATTCTCAGACCGGGTGGCGCCGCAGATTTTGCCGATTTCACGGCACGCCGCGTCGGCTTGCGCCGGGACAAGAAGGCTCATCGCAAAAGCGACGGTGAGCCCGCAGAGGGAAGCCCTCTTGACAGGGTAGGACAGCTTCATTTCGATTCTCCGTTTCCTCGGATCCGAGTGGTGGTGGGTCGATGGACGCACCGGTGGTTGGATGAGCCGTCCCAGGTGGCGACGGGGGTGGATTGCATCAGTCGGAGGTCGCAACTCGCCCGGCCCGGTGAGGGGGGCGTGGGAACTCCGGTCAGGTTGGATTGGTTGTTCATGGTCCCTCCCTGCAGGAATGTTGCAGGAGCTGGTGGAGGGTCGAGGAAAAAGCCGTAGACTGTCCTACGAAGTTCGGGTTCCCTCGGTCAAGACCGCATTGCACATTGGGGAGACATTCTTCTGTTTGATGCCCAAGCGTTTCACGTGTTGGGACGTCTGGGTTGACCCGGGGCTGACAGCACGTCAGCTGGCGCCGGAGACGCTGTGGCCACCCGTCGCTGCCTAACCTCTCGACAAGACGCAGACTTTTCGTGCGTGCGGTGGTCCGGGCCCGTACAGTGGTTGGACCCATGACACACGGAGAGAAGCTGAACAGCATCACCCATCTGGTGGGCGCCGCGCTGGCGCTGGTGGGATTCATCCCCCTGATCGTCGTGGCGGCGGGCCGGGGGGATGCCTGGCAGATCGCGAGTTTTGCGGTCTACGGCGGCACGTTGCTGCTGCTCTACGTCATGTCGACGCTCTATCACTCCTTCGTGGGTCCTCGGAAAGCCCTGTTCCGGCGCTTCGACCACATGGCCGTCTATCTTCTCATCGCGGGCACCTATACGCCGCTCACCTTGGTTCTTCTGGGTGGCGAGCTCGGCTGGCAGCTGTTCGCCGCGGTGTGGTCGCTCGCAGCCATGGGCATCGCGCACTCGGCGCTGCGCCCCGATGGGGGCGGCACGGGCCTGCAGGTGGTCATCTGTCTATCGATGGGGTGGATCTGCATGTTCGGTCTCGAGCCGCTCCTCGCCGCGTTCCCCGCCGGCGGCTTCGACTGGCTGCTGGCCGGCGGCATCTTCTACACCGTTGGCGTGATATTTTTTGTGCTCGACCACAGGATCCCCCACGGCCACGGGATCTGGCACCTCTTCGTCATGGCGGGCAGCGCCAGCCACTACGTCCTGATCTTGGGCTACACGGGGGTCTAGGGCTCGACGAACCGCCGACGGTGGTGCACGACGGCCGCAGTGGCGAGGGGTCTGTGCCCTACGGACCTTCGCGGGTGACGACGTGAAGCCCGCCGCCGTCGTGCCTCGTCGGGCGCGCACGGGCCGGCACACCGACGGCGGTATGATCGGTGGCTACATCCGAAACGACGACGGCATTCGCGCCGATGATCGCCCGGTCCCCGATCTGGACGGGCCCGAGGATCTTCGACCCCGTGCCGAGCACGACACCGTCGCCCATCTGGGGGCCCCGCACGTCGAAAGCGGTGCCGGGCGCGCCTGCGAGGCCGACGGTGACGAACGGGGCGATGCTCGCGTTTTGGCCGATGGTGACGGTGCCCTCCACCACGACGGAACCGTGCGCGATATAGAGGCCACCACCGATCCGCACGTTTCGCCCGATCATGACGTCGAAGAGGATTCGACTCATGCGGGTCAGCAGGGTGGCGAGCGTCGAATGGCCCGCTCCGTGGAGGTACGTCTGGAGGCGGAAGAGAAGGTTCGCACCGAACATCTCGGTTCGAAACACGGCGAGGCCGGCTCGGATCCCCGTGGGGCGCGCGGCGCTCACTCCGGGGAACCATGCGTCGTACGTCTCGAGGTCGAGTTCGATCAGGCGGACGGTTTCCGCCCAGCCGATACGGGGCTGTGGGCTGGCCGCCGGGGTCATTAGCGTCCTCTGAAGTCGGGTTTGCGGCGGTCGGCCATCGCGCGGATTCCCTCCTGGAAGTCCTCGGAGTTCTGGAGACGATCTTGTTCGGCCTTCTCTCGGTCGGTGGCGACACGGATGCGCTCGGCCAGGCCACCGCGCAGGGTGCGGCGGATCGAGGCGATGGCGAGGGGGCCGGAGATCGCAATCTCCGTAGCGAAGGCCAGCGCCTCCGCCCGGATTTGCTCGCTCGCGACGAGTCGGTCGCACAGGCCCATGGAGAACGCCTCGTCTCCGGGGATGCGGCGACCGATGTAGAGCATTTCCATCGCGCGCTGTTGTCCGACCAGGTCGGGCAGGGTCACGGAAAGTCCAAAGCCTTGGTGGAAGCCGAGCCGCGCGAAGTTCGAGCTGAACCGGGATTCGGCGGAGGCCACCCGGAAGTCGGGCATCAGGGCCAGCCCGAGCCCGCCACCCACCGCGGCGCCCTGAACCGCGGCCACGGCAGGCTTTCGGGTCGAGAACAAGCGAACCGCCTCGTCGTAGAGGTGCCGCCCCGATCCGTCCTCGAGACCATGGTCCTCATTGCCGAAATTCGCCCCCGCGCAAAAATGCTTGCCTTCGGAACAAAGGACGATGGCTCGGCATCGGGGCTCGGTGTCGAGCGCCTCAAACGCGTCTGCGATCGAGGTGATCAGGCTGATGTCGAAAAAGTTGTTGGGGCCGCGCCTGAGCTCGACCGTTGCGACGTACTCGTCGCCAATATCGACGTAGACATCTCCGAAGGTTCCGAAATCCGCCATGGACTCCCTTTGCATCTGAGCCCCTCGGACCACAAGCGGCTTTGGAGGCGAGGCTCTGGATGCGAGGCTTGTCCGCGGCGCCCTGCCCATCTAGCGTATGGCTCATGTCTTCCGAGGGAGTCGTGTACGTCGTGGATGACGATGCTTCGGTGCGAAAGGCGCTGGGCTGGCTCGTCGAATCCGTTGGACTCGAACCTAAAGTGTATTCTTCGGCGGCCGAGTTCCTCGAGGTCTACGACCCGGAAGAGGTCGCTTGCTTGGTCCTCGACGTCCGACTTCGAGGGATGAGCGGCCTCGAGCTCGTGGAGAAGCTCCAACGTGAGGACCGGCTCCTTCCGACGATTCTGATCACCGCGTTTGCGGAGTTCTCGACCGCGGTCCGTGGGTTGAAGGGCGGCGCCGTCGACATCCTGCGTAAGCCTTTCAGCGATCAGGATCTGGTCGACCGCATCTGGCAGGGGATCGAAGCGGCGCGTGGGCGTTATGACGAGGGCGTGGCCGTCGGAGGCATTCGGCGGCGGTACGAGTCGCTGAGCGCGCGTGAAGCCGAGGTTCTGGATCTGATCCTGGAAGGGCTCTCGTCGATCAAGATCGGCGAGAAGCTGACCCTCAGCCGTCGTACCGTTGAGGGGCACCGAGCCCAGATCTACCGCAAGATGGAGGCGGGGTCGCTTGCGGACCTCGTGCGCCAGGTACTGACACTGCGCGGAGTGGGTCCGTCCGAGGCGCGTGTAACCGCGTCGGTCTCCACGTGAGCTGAGGTTCGTTCGGCGGCCGAGGCGGGCGCGTATCGTTCATCGTATTCTGCCTCCGGTGGCGGGGCGCGCAAGCCACGTCTGGGCGCTCGAGATTCGATCAGGCCGAGACGGCGCCGACCCCCTGGAGCCACTCCAACGGGAGCGGCCATGGGCCGTACCCTGCGTCGGTGTTCAGGTGGGCCGCTCCTGGGACCACGCGATGCGCGATGCCCAGTGTCGCCGCGATGTCGACGTGCTCGTCGCTGCCGGCGTAGTCGTCGTTGTCGCTTCCCACGAGGACGGATCTCTCGGCAATCGGCGCCCAAGCGTCCTTCGACATCGGCGGCGGCATGAAGGTCTGCACGGCTTCGAACAGGAGGTAGGGCGACGGGGGCGCGACGAGAAGCGCGGCGTGGGCATCGTTCGCTCCCCTCTCCGCGAGGAAGTGATCGACGGCCCAGCAACCCAACGAGTGGGCGACGAAGGTCACCGGCGAGCCGCTCGCTCGATGCACGCACTCATCGAGTTCGCTGAGCCATTGGTCCTTCTGCGGCGCGAGCGGATCGGAGAGCTCGGGGAACTCGAAGGGCGCGCCACGCTCCTGGAGCTCTGCAGCGAGGCGCCGTTGCCAGTGGCCGTGGCCGGAGCCCTCGTATCCGTACACGATTACGATCACAGCGAGCCTCTCTCAGGAAACGCCGACAGATGCGTTCGGCTCGAGCCGCGAGCCACTCGGGGGCGGCGGGCCGGCGGCCAAGTCGATGGGTTGAAACAGCTCGAGACTCTCAGGGGTGAGGCCGCCGGCGGAGGTGAGCGGAGGGCGGCTGACCGAGCCGAGTGGACGAGGGGGAGAAAAACAGAGAGGGGCCGACACATCTTGGAATACGTAGCGTCCGGAGGGGCGTGGGTGGAAGGTCCGCACCCCGAAGCGCGCTACCCCCCTGTCACATCCCTCTGATAGGCTCTGGAAATGCATGATCTCGTGATCCGGGGCGGGCAGCTGGTCGATGGCACGGGTGCCCCGGCCCACAATGGTGACATCGCGATCGAAGATGGCCGGATCGTCGAGGTCGGACGCGTCGAGGGCAAGGCGCGGCGGACGATCGATGCGGACGGGTTGGTCGTGACGCCCGGCTTCGTCGACATCCATACGCACTACGATGCGCAAGCGACGTGGGATCCCCTGCTCACCCCATCGTGCTGGCATGGGGTCACCACGGCGGTATGTGGAAACTGCGGCGTCGGGTTCGCGCCCGCGAGGCCCGACCGCCACGACTGGTTGATCGGCTTGATGGAGGGCGTCGAGGACATTCCGGGCACGGCGCTCTCGGAGGGCATCCAATGGGATTGGGAGACCTTCCCGGAGTATCTCGATGCGCTCGAGCGCGCGCCGCGCGCGTTCGACTTCGGGACCCAGGTGCCGCACGGCGCGGTGCGTGGCTACGTCATGGGAGAGCGTGGCGCGAAGAACGAGGCGCCCACGGCGGACGACATCGTCGCGATGGCCGAGATCGTAAAGGAGGGATTGCTCGCGGGAGCCCTTGGGTTCTCGACGTCGCGGACGTTGGGCCATCGAGCGGTCGACGGCGAGCCCGTTCCCGGGACGTACGCGGCGGAGGACGAGCTTTTCGGCATCGGTCGCGCCCTCGGCGAGACTCGGCTCGGGGTTTTCGAGCTCGCACCGCTAGGTGCGGGCGGAGATGCACCGGGCGATCCTCCCGAAGCGATTCTCGAAGAGATCGACTGGATGTGTCGACTCTCCGCGGCGATTCGCCGCCCGGTGAGTTTCGCGATGCTGACGTATGCATCGCGCCCCGATATCTGGCGCCAGCTCATCGAGATCGCGGAGCGCGCCGTGGCCGACGGAGCAGACGTTCGCCCGCAGATGGCGGGCCGCCCGTTCGGAATCATGGCGGGCCACCAGACGATCGCGAATCCGTTCCTCGGGCGCCCCGCGTACGATGCGATCGCGGCGTTGCCACTGGCGGAGCGCGCCGCCCGATTGCGCGACCCGGATGTCCGAAAGAGGATCCTCGGCGAGAGGCCTCCCAAGGGAGCTAACTTTTTTGGGAGTGCGAAGATGTTCGAGAGCATGTTTCCGCTCGGTGATCCGCCAAATTACGAGCCGGCGCCGGAAGACAGTGTCGCTGCGATGGCTGGCCGCGCCGGGCGCGACGTTCACGAGTTCGCCTATGAGCTTCTGCTGCGCGACGACGGGCGCGAGCTCCTCTTGCTGCCCTTCCTGAACTACGCCAGCGGCGACTGTGAGCCGCTACGCGAGATGATGGACCACGACCGGGTCGTACTCGGACTCGGCGACGGCGGCGCGCACTGCGGCCTGATCTGTGATGCGAGCATTCCCACCTTCATGCTGACTCACTGGGTTCGCGATCGGACGCGGGGGCCCACGGTGCCACTCGAGATGGTGATTCACCGGATGACCCAGGACACCGCACAGCTCTACGGACTGCTCGATCGTGGGGTGCTCGCGCCCGGGTACAAGGCCGACCTGAACTTGATCGATCTCGAGAACCTTCGCCTCCTTCCGCCCCGGATGGCCCACGATCTGCCCGGTGCAGGACGGCGGTTGCTGCAGCGGTCGGAAGGGTATGAGGCGAATCTCGTTTCCGGCGAGGTCGTGATGGAAAAGGGTGAGCCAACCGGGGTTCGGCCAGGTCGTCTTCTTCGCGGCCCGCAGGCGGCGCCGGTAGGATGATGCACATGCGTAGATTAGGGACAGCGTTTGGCCTCTGCTTGGGGTTCGCGATGGCTGCGTGCACCTCATCGTCTGGACCGCCCAGGGCGTTGCCATCGCATTGCGTGCCCATTGCAGGTGACGCGCTGGCCGATCTCATTGGCGAGTACCCTCTCGAGCTCTTATCGGACGACGTTCGCGACGATCTGGCGGAGGCGCTGCGGGGCGCGAGTCGGATCTGCCTCGTCGCAGACGGTGAGGCCGTGCAGTGCAATGCGGGAGGTGGGCCGAAGCCCGACATTCGCCGCTGCTGCCGCTTCCAGGCGGACCCGCAGGCGGCCATCTTCGGGGTCGCGCGTCGGATCGGGGTTTCGCGGGGCGGTGAGAACATCGTGGATCTCGCGGTCGAGCCGGGCCTGACGAATGCATCGATCGACCGGCAGTGCGACGTGCCGACGTGCGCGGACGACCGTGCCGCCGGCGACGCGAGTCTCACCCTGCGCGGCACCGTGCGAAACCAGGACGGCTCCGTGGAATTCGAGCTGCCGGTCGCTCTCGATGGGCGGCTCGCGCTTGGTTGTGAGAGCTGACGACCCGAGGTGCTTGCGAGATGAAGCGCGATGGCGATCACATCCCCTTCGTTATCTCGGGGCCGTATCCGATTCGCGACGGCAATCATGTCGAGCCCCTGATTGACGGCGAGCCCGCGTTTCGCCGGATCTGCGAGGCGACTGAGCTGGCGAGCAAGAGCGTCTGGGGCACGGTTGCGTTCCTCGAACCCGACGTACAGATGCCCGACGGTCGTGGGACGATCTTCGATGTGCTCGACCGCGCGCACCGCCGTGGGGTCGACGTGCGCGTCATCTTCTGGCGCTGTCCGGAGCTCGAAGAGATTCGGCCGAGTACGCATTTCATGGGGACCGAAGCGCAGCGTGCGTGGCTGGCCCGGCGCGACGCACCCTTTTTTGCGCGCTGGGATCGCGCTTCGAAGCTCTACTGCCACCATCAGAAGAGTTGGCTCATCGATGCGGGCGACCCCGAGGAGATCGCGTTCGTCGGCGGCATCAACCTGGATCACGGGTCGGTAGTTCCGTCCGGGCACCCGGCGCGCACGGGTGCCCGCGTGGATCCGCCCTACGGCAATACACATGACGTTTACGCGGAGCTTCGCGGTCCTGCCGCGACCGACGTTCATCACAACTTCGTGCAGCGATGGAACGAAGCCAGCGAGCGCGACGCGGATGACGGTCGATGGCACGGCGACTCGATGGGCGGCGCGCTGGAGTTCCCGGCCGTCGTATCGAGGCCCGCCGGGGAAGCGGTCGTTCAGATTCAGCGTACCGTCCGGCGCGGCCAGTACCGAGACGACGCTGCGACGCCGGGAGGAGAGCCGTTCGTGATCGAAGACGGCGATTACAGTATCGTCGATCAGTATCGCCGAGCGTTGGATGCGGCGGAGCGCACGATCTATCTCGAAGATCAGGCAATCGGATCTCCGGAGGTGGTCGACCGTCTGCTTGCAGCCCTCGACCGCGGCGTCGAGATCGTGTTCCTCGCCCCGGCCGATGCCAATACCGACATGGTGGAGGGTCGTCGGCGCGACGGAGACAACCGCTTCTGGGAATCACTCGCGCGTCTCGGCGACTACGAGCGATTCACGTTGGCGGGGATCGCCGTAGGCGCCGGCGAGGGCCGCTATCAGCACGTCTACGTGCACGCCAAGATTTGCTTGATCGACGATGTATGGTGCACGATTGGGTCGACGAACATCGCGAACCGATCGTTTTACGGTGACACCGAATTGAATGCCTCGGTCTGGCACGCGCCGACAGTTCGCGCACTGCGCTGCGAGCTGTTCTCCGAACACCTCGGGATCGACACGAGTGACCTCGACGACATCGCCGCGCTGGAGCTGTTCCGGGCGACCTCGCAGACGAACACCCAGCGACGATCACGGGGCGAGCTGCTCCGTGGCATGGCGTTTCGGCTCGACCCGGCGACGTACGCCCGGGGCTGACTCGCGAGACGACGTTGGATCGGGGCGGGTCCGGGGAGGATCGTCGGGACAGGCTACGGCCAAGGCCACGGCTGGATCGCCCGAAGGGCGCTGGCTAAAGAGCCCGGGTGACCGATGCAAAGGCACGCTATGTCGCGCGCCAGCTGGCTCGCGAAGAGGCCGAATCCGGGTATCTGCCGTCGCCGCCGTCGAGCGAGGAGGACACCCTGTGGCGAGGGCTGACTCGAGGCGGCGAGCTCCGAATTCTCGTCGCGCGCGCCACCCGGTCCGTGCGCGAGATCGCGTCGAACCTCCACGCGAACGGGGAGACAGGTCGGCTCTTGGCCGAGCTCGTGGTCGGGGGCCTTCTGGTGAGATCGACGCTCGATCCCGACGCGCAAATACAGCTGACCGTTCGGAATCCCGGCGCGGCGGGAAGCCTGTACCTGGACGTGTGGGCTTCCGCGCGCGGCTTTCGTGCCTCGGTCCAGCATCCTGACGCACGCGAGCGGCCCGATGCGCCGCTCTTCGTCGGTGGCGAGTTCGACCTCGTCCGCAGTCGTGGTGGTGCGCCGCACCGGTCGGCGAAGGTCCTCGTCGGTGAGACGTTGCCCGAGGCCTTCATGGCGCATCTTCTCGAGAGCGATCAGGTTCGCGCGATCCTCCAGGTAGACGTTCGATTCGACGCCGATCGAGTGCTGCACGCATGCGGCTTCCTCGTTCAGCTGACGCCCGAAGGGGGACGTGCCGACATCGAGCGCATGTTGCAGAATCTGGAACGGATGGGGCCGCTCTCCGATGCCATGACGAAGTCCGATCCTGATGGCCGAGGCTTTGGAGACCAGCTTCTCACGGGCTACCGGTGGGACCAGTCGGCTCGCGAGGAGGTCGAGTTCGTGTGTCGATGCTCTCGCGAGCGACTGGTTGCAATTTTGCGAAGCCTGCCTGACGACGAGGTCCAGGACATGGTGGCACAGGGGGAGCCGATCGAGACGACCTGCGAGTTCTGTCGCACGAGGTATGAGATCCCGCCCGAAGAGCTTCAGACGCCGGCAGAGTAGAAGGAGCGCACAATGAGCGGAGTTCAGATCTTCCTACTGCTCGAGGCCCTGTTGTGGGTTCCCTATGGCATCTACTGCCTGTTGGTGCCCGAGGTCCTGGCCGATGGCGCGAGCATTACCGCGACGAGCGCGACGGGCGCGACGGAGTTGCGTGCCATGTACGGGGGGCTGCAGTTCGCGATCGGGGCAGGGTGCGTCTGGGGCGCCCTCTCCGACGATCTTCAACGCAGCGCCGTCTGGATGCTGTTCCTGCTCACGAGTGGCATCGGCACGGCCCGTGTCATCGGAGTCGGGCTCGACGGAGGCCTCGGAGCGTACACGGCCCTTGCCCTCGTCTTCGAGTTCGCGACGGCGGCGTGGGCCGGTCGCCTGCTTCTTCTCGAGGCGGAATAGACCCACCGGCCACGATCTCGCCGATGGCCGAGGAGAGCGGCCCCAGCGAGTCTGATGCTCGCCGGGGCCGCGGTATCTTCGGTCTGCGACTACTGGCCGACGACGTTCTCGGCAGCGGGGCCCTTCTGGCCCTGAACCACTTCGAACTCGACCTTCTGACCCTCGGAGAGGGTCTTGAAGCCCTCGCCTTGGATGGCGCTATGGTGACAGAAGACGTCCTTCTCCCCATCGTCACGGGTGAGGAAACCGTAACCTTTTTCGTCGCTGAACCACTTCACGGTTCCGGCAATGCTCATCGCTGCTACTCCTCAGGTTTGAATCGTCGGAGTGCGGCGTCGCGATCTTCGACTTTGATCATCTGTGCTGTCCCGACCACTCGTTGTTGTTGGCGGGATGACCGTCCCGCCCCGGGGACCTCCCCGCCTACAGGGAGGACCACTTGAAGATCGACTAGCGAGGTTTTTGCGTTGATGCACCCCCTTTTCGCGAAGTTGAAGTGCATTTGCATTCGTGGTCGTCGTCGCAGAAGTTTCGCTGATGCTCCGCTACAAGGAGTCGGGTGAGTACATCGGAAGAGCGCCCCTTCTTCGCCACGGCGGCCAAGGGCACGGAGGGGGCACTGCGCGACGAGCTGCGCGAGATGCGCGTGCCGCAGGTGCGGGCCGATCGCGGTGGTGTCCACTTCGGCGGCGATCTGTCGCACGCGATGCGCGCCTGCCTTCGCAGTCGGATCGCGCTGCGTGTCTTGTGGCGACAGGCCGAGTTCCGCGCGCCGAACCCCGACGCGCTCTACGAAGGCACCAAGCAGATCGACTGGTCACGTTGGCTCGACCAGACCCGAACTCTCGCCGTCCACTCGACTCTGAAGAACAGCCAGCTCACCCACAGTGGTTTTGTGGCGCAGAAGATCAAGGACGCGATCGTCGATCAGCTGCGTGAGCGCGACGGTGAACGCCCCGATGTCGCACCCGGCGACCCGGATGTGCGGATTGCCGCCCACATCGAACGCGATCGGGCTCAGGTGTTCGTCGACCTATCGGGAACACCTCTGTCTCGTCGGGGCTACCGGACGCAGGCGGGCGAGGCGCCACTGCGCGAGCATCTCGCGGCGGCGATGCTTCGCATTGGGGGCTTCCGGCCGGGCACGCCCTTGTTCGATCCGATGTGCGGCTCAGGCACGATCCCGATCGAGGCGGCGCTGTGGGCCAAGGGTCAACCCGCGGGCGGCCTTCGTTCCTTCGGCTTCGAGCGCTGGCGCTCGTTCGACGATGAGGCGAAGGCGGCCTGGAAGCTCGAGCAGCAGCGCGCGCTCGACTTCGCCGCGCCGGTCGAGACTCTCGTCTGGGGCGCCGATCGCGACCCGCGTGCTCTCAAGTTGGCACGGGGAAACGCAGCGCGTGCGCGCGTCGACGTCCGATTCGACCGCGCCGATCTGGCGAGCATGATCCCGCTCGAGAGAGGAACGCTCGTCGTCACCAATCCGCCCTACGGTGTGCGGTTGGAGCGCGATCGGAGCTGGTTCGACGATTTCCGATCCGCGCTTGGGCGAATGCAGGGGTGCACCGTCGTTGCGATATCGCCCGACCGAAGCCTTCCCGAGCACGTCGGGATGAAGGCGAGCGGCGAGCACACCCTTTACAACGGCGACCTGCAGTGTCGGCTGTTTAGGTGGGAGGTCTGAGCGGCGGTCGAGACGTGATGCGGCTGGGGGCGGCTCTACCCCTCACCTGAGCTGCTGACGAGCGCCGGCTACAGGAGCTTCGCCCGCTCGGCCTTCGAGCGGTTGACCAGGATTCGTTGGTACGTCGTCGGCAGAATGCGTTGCACGATGTCGATCACGCGTGCATCGAAACCGATCAGCACGCGCCGTGCGTCACTGCGTACGCCGCGCAAGATGGTCTCGGCTGCTGCGTCGGGTGTCGTTCGTGCGATTTGGTCGAATCGGTCGGCCGAGTCCTCGTGAGGGAAGTCGCCCAACGTGGTGCCCGTCATGCGCGCCGCGCGAGCGATGTTCGTCTTGATCCCGCCTGGATGAACACACGTGGCGGAGACCCCGGCCTCCATCATGTCGAGCTCTTCGCGGAGGCACTCGGTGTAGCCGCGCACGGCGAACTTGGCCGCGTTGTACGCGCCCTGGCCGGGAACGGCGATCATGCCGAAAACGCTCGAAATGTTGATCACGTGTCCATCGCCGGATTCGATCAAGTGAGGGAGGAACGATTGGGTGCCGTAGACCACGCCCCAGAAGTTGATGCCCATCAGCCATTCGAGGTCTTCATAGGACATGTCGACGATGGCCGAGGAGAGGGCGACGCCGGCATTGTTGAACACCAGGTTTACGCGGCCGTGCTCTCGAGCCGTGTTGGCGGCCCACGCTTCGACCGCGCCGCGGTCGGCCACATCGAGCGTGCACGTAGTGACGCGGGGCGCGTTCGAGGCTGCTTGCGCGCGTGTTGCCTCGAGGCCCTTCTCGTCGATGTCGGAGAGAGCGAGCTCTGCTCCCTCTCGGGCAAGCGCGAGTGCGAGTCCACGACCGATTCCGGAGCCAGCGCCGGTGATTGCTGCGACCTTTGCTTTGAGATCTCTCATCTTTGGGGGTCCTCCTTCGTAATCCGCTCACCTTAGCGGGGCGGTCTCGCGGCGGCACGTTCGAGAGTCTCGCCGATTGACAGATCGAAAGACGCCCGGGTACGCCATCGGAATGCTCAAGCTCTACTTCGCTCCACGGACGCGCGCCGTTCGTATCGCCTGGCTTCTCGACGAGCTCGACGTCCGCTACCAGCTCGAGAAGGTCGAGTTCGCGCCTCCGTCGGGCGGGACGTTCTCGCAACGAACGCCGCTGGGGCGGCTGCCCGTGATCGAGGACGACGGGATGGTGATGTGTGAGTCGGGCGCGATCCTCGAGTACATCCTCGAGAGGTACGGCGATGGTCGCTTGGCGCCGTCCGTGGGTTCGCCAGATCGAGGGCCGTTTCTTCAGTGGATGTACTACGCAGAGGCGAGCGTGTATCCGCCGCTAGGCGTGATCATCATGCACACGCTCTACGAGAAGAACGCCGATCAGGTCGCCGTGGCAATCGAGACGGCGACGAAGCGCGCACATTCTGCTCTGGACTTCGTCCAAGAGCAGCTCGGGGATCGGGAGCACCTGGTGGGCGGGGCGTTCTCCGCCGCGGACATCATGATGGCGTTCAGCCTGGCGGCTGCGCAGGCGGTCGGGGTGCTCGGAGAACGCCACGCGGCGCTTCTTCGCTACCTCGACGCGATGATGTCACGGCCCGCCTTTCGGCGGGCCATGACACTTTGATCCTATTGGCCGAGGACGCGTAGCTCGACGCGGCGGTTTTGCGCGCGGCCGTCTTCCGTGTCGTTCGTTGCGACCGGGTTCGATTCGCCGTAGCCGACGGCCGTGAGCCTTGCCGCGGAGACGCCCCCGGCGACCATGTATCGCGTGACCGATTCGGCGCGGCGTTGCGATAGCTTCAGGTTGTACCCATCGCTACCCACGCTGTCGGTGTAGCCTTGAACCGAAACGTTGATGCCGGGCTCCTGGTTCAACACGTCGATCGCCGCGTCGAGGATGGGCGTCGCGTCGGGCCTGATGTTCGATTTGTCGAAGTCGAAGTTCACGCCGCGAAGGATGATCTTGCGCTTCGCCGGCGCGGCCGGCGGCGGGGGTGCGGGAGCGGGCGGCGGAGGCTCGGGCTGCGCCCAGGAGTAGAGGTACTGCAGTCCGCCCGTGACCATCTGCCTGCTGTCGGTCGAGCTCGGCGCTGCGATCTGGGTGGAGTAGTCGTAGCGACCGAATAGGCCGAGGCTCTGATACTCGTCGAACCGGTAGCTCACCCCGGCATTGCCATTGAAGCCGGCGCCGCCGTCGTCCATCGGGCCCGTGAGGTCCTGGTAGTAGCCGCCTTGTGCGCCGGCGTGGGCTGTTACCCACTTCGTGAGCAGGGTGAACTTCGGTCCGACCGTGTAGGAGAAGTTGCTCGACATGTCGCTGCCGGGGAAGCCGTCTTCAGTGGGGAATGCGAAGAAGTTCGGCTGACCGAGGATCGAGATGGCGAAGTTCTGTCCAATGTTGAATCGGTAGCCACCGGGCAGGCCGATCGACCCGCCGACGTCGCCCATGCTTCGCTTGGTCTTCGAGAGTGGGAACGACGCCCCCGTCTCTACACCGAACTCGAAGCCGTCCGCTGCCGCATCGGTCGCGCCGCCCATGAGGGCGACACTCAACACCAACAGCCCCCCGACCAGGATTCCTGCCCCTCTCCGCATCACTCCACTCCCTCCCGTTCGGCGCACGCGATCGTGCGCGAGTGCCCGTCTCCCCGCGAGCGGACTACACCTTGGACTCAAGCTTGGCGGAACATGTTGATGTGTCAAGGGAAAGCCGGTTCGGGAAAGACGGCGTGTCGGACACGCCGTACCCTCCCGAGATCCGGTGCCGGTGCCTTACTACTTGAACACTCCGCAGTCGCTGGTCAGACGGAAGCTCTGTGAGCCCTTGTCCCAGTCGTAGTACACGGTTGGGCAGATGAAGGTCGTGTCGTCGGGGGCCGTATACTTGACGCCGGTGCATCGCAGCGAAGCTGCTCCGTCCTCGTAGAATGCGTTGTTGCGCAGGACACAGGTCGACTCGATCGTGGGGTCCAGGATGATGATGCCTTGAGTCTCCTCACTGTCCTTTGAGACGATGAGCTCGACGTCTTCGTCGTCTTTCCATTCGACGAGCTTCGAGCGTGGCCACGGCGTCGGATGAACGAGATCCACGAGCTCAGTCAGCAGCTTGGAGCCGCCGGCCGTGTCGGTGACCAGGACCTGCACGACGACCTGGGTCCCCGGAGAGATGCCCTGTGGCGAATCGGCGGACAGGACCTCACCTCCGCCGTTCTTCGCGACCCAGTCGAGTCCCCAGTTCCGGACGCCGGAGAAGCCGGTGAGCAGCGGCGCGTCCGGGTTCGCGTCTTTCACGTCGCCACGGTCGCCGCAGCACGGCACCTTGAAGGCCACCTCGCCGTCGATGAGGACATCGAACGGCTGGATCAACTCCGCCCCCGGCGTGGTCGTGTACGCCCACCCCTGTACGTTCGAGGTGCCCGACGCAACGCCGCTCGGCAACTCGAGAAGCCCAAAGATCTCGGCGCTCGCCGGGCTCGCGTGGAGCAAGAGCCCCATGCCTGCCAATACCAACGCCCCTCTAACCCATGTCGTGATCCGCATGACCTCGCTATGACGCACCCGGGCCCAGAAGGAAAGCCGTCAATTCCCATTTCGGGCTGCGTACCGCTGTGCCCTCTGGTGGGCCGGACGTCCCCTCGGTTCCGAGACGAGGTCCTTCGCCCGCCGAAGGCGCGGCCCGCGCTGGCGGCCGTGGGTCGCCTCGAGACATCCTCGTTCGTCGATGGCGTCACCCGCCGTCTGAGAAAAGAAACCGACCAGGAGCCTGGCGTGGCACCGGAGTTCATCGGATTCGCGAGATGCGCAGGCGTGGTCGACATGGCGTCGGCGTCAGTGTCGTGGTCGGCATCGAGACCGAGATGTTTCCGAACGCGAGGTTCGCGAATGACGCCAGCATTCCGGCGATAACGAGGCATGGTGCTTGGTTTCCGCCCTGGAGAAGCCGCAGTTGTTCTTCAACGAGACGCCGCCGAGGTCGCGGCGCCAGTTCGCATGTGAGTGAACGCTATCGATGTTGACACCCAGAATCTGGGTGTGGGCGGCAGTGGAAGCGGGAAGCGTCGCTTCCACTGCCGCCACCTCACGGCTTCAAGTGGGCGTCCAGCCCAAGCGGTAGAACAACAGCATGCCGTGTCGTCGACCCTGGAAC
>JAJCZO010000005.1 GCA_029262355.1 Deltaproteobacteria bacterium | reverse complement strand
TGCGGAGGTTGTTCGGCTGAGCGCGGTACCCGGTCTCGGGACGCTCAGCCGTCGAGCCCGAGTCGCTTGGCGATGATCACCTTCATGATCTCATTCGTGCCGGCGTAGATCGTCTGCACCGCAGAGTCGCAGTAGTCGGCCGAGATCGGGTATTCCTCCATGAAGCCGTACCCTCCGTGGAGTTGGAGGCATTCCGATGCGACGCGCTTCTGTAGGTCGGTGGTCCAGTACTTTCCCATCGACACCTCGGTGACGATGTCGTCGCCGCGTACGTGTGCGGTCAGCAGCTTGTCGGTGAAGGCTTGTCCGACCTCGTAGTGGGTCTCGAGCTCGGCCAGCTTGAACTGGGTATTCTGGAACTGTCCGATCGGTTGCCCGAACGCCTTGCGTTGCTTCACGTAGGCAAGCGTGTCGTCGAGCGATCGTCGGATGGAGGCCATCGAGCCGACGCAGATGCAGAGGCGCTCCTGTTGGAGCTTCTCCATTAGCATCTTGAAACCCTGGCCCTCGTCGCCGAGCCTGTTGCTCGCCGGTACCCTGCAATCGTTGAAGAAGAGCTCGCTGGTGTCTTGCCCCTTGAGCCCGATCTTGTCGAGATTGCGTCCTCGCTCGAAGCCTGGCCGATCGCCTTCTACGAGCACCAGACTCATGCCTGCGTGGCGAGCCGTCGGATCGGTCTTCGCGACGACGATGATCAGGTCGGCATTTTGGCCGTTCGAGATGAAGGTCTTGGCGCCGTTGACCACGTACTCGTCACCATCGCGGACGGCCTTGGTCTGCACGTTGGCGAGATCGGAACCGGTGCTCGGCTCGGTCATGGCGATCGCGAGAAGGATATCGCCCGCGATCGCGGGCGCCAGAAAGCGCGCCTTTTGCGCGTCGGTACCGTACGTTTCGAGGTACGGCATGCAGATGTCCGTGTTGAGTGAGGCCTGCACGCAGTGCGCTCGGGCGTACGCGAGCTCCTCCATGATGATCGCGTCGAAGAGGAAGTCTGCGCCGGCACCTCCCCACTGTTCGGGCATGTTGCACCCCAGATAGCCTTCCTCGCCCATGCGCTTCCAGATCGAGCGCGGCGTGATGCCAGCGGCATTCCACTCGGCGATGTGGGGTTCGATCTCCGCCGTCACAAAGCGGCGGAATTGGTCTCGGAATGCGTCGTGGTCGGCGGCAAAAATCTCTCTGCGCATGAGGCTCGTATACCGCAGGCGCCGGGGGCTTGCTCACCGGGGCCGCGGGGAGCAGCCTCCGCCTCCAATTCGCGGCCTCCAGGAAGCCTTGCCGCTGGATGGAACGAGTTCCCATGCAGCCGTTGCGTGTCTAGCCGGCGACGCGCTTTAGGCGGAAGACGCGAATGTTTCGATCGGTTCGGGTCTCGTAAACCGTCATCTGAGGGATGGCGGCCCGCACGTCATCCCAGATCCGTAGCTTCTCCTCATCGCTCAGAACCTCGGCTCGAGCCGTGAAGCTCTCGCCCGTGGCCTGTACACGGATCTCGGGGTGGGCTTCGATGTTGTACCGCCACGCCGGATGTTTCTGCTGGCCCATCGCACTGGCGACGACATGGAACTCGCCGGCGTGCTCGACCGCGGCGAGGTGAACGGCGTGCGGTTGGCCGGATCTCCTGCCGATCGTGTTCAGCGTGACCATGGGCATTGCCGGCGGGCCGAACATCGTGAAGCGGCCGTTCGTGGCATTGAAGAGGAGTGGATCGAGCTTCGCGGCGACGTTCTTCACGAACCACGTGAACGCGGGAGACGTCGAGATCTTGACCACTTTGTCGTTCATGACGCCCTCAGTCGTAGACGATGACCTGGCGTGCGACCTGGCCCTTGCGCATCTTGTCGAACGCGTCGTTCACCTGATCGAGCTTGACGCGCGCGGAGATCATCTCGTCGAGGTGGAGGCGCCCGTCGAGGTAGAACTCGATGTATTTGGGCATGTCGAAGCGGAATCGGTTCGAACCCATGAACGAGCCTGTGATCTTCTTCTCCTGCAGCGTGAGGTCTGCGGCCGAGAACGGCACCAACTCGGTCATGGGAACCACGCCAACGAGCACTGTCGTTCCGCCGCGGCCGGTCATTGCGATGGCTTGCTGAACAGTCGGGACGAGTCCGATGCACTCGAAGACGAAATCGGCACCGCCGGCCGTCAACTCGTGGATCGCCGCCACGGGATCTCCGTCGGTCGCGTCGACACAATGGCTTGCGCCCATCATCTTCGCGACGTCGAACTTCCACTCTTGAGCGTCGACCGCAATGATCTTTCCGGCGCCGCCGATGCGAGCGCCTTGGAGCGCGGAAAGGCCGACTCCGCCAAGGCCGATGATGACGACGCTCGCGCCGGCCGGGATGTTCACCGTGTTGAGCGCGGCACCGAGACCGGTCGTGACGCCGCAGCCGATCAAGGCCGCGCGGTCCAGGGGCATGTCGTCGCGGATCTTTACGAGCGATCGCTCGGGGCAGAGCATCTTCTCGGCGAACGACGAGAGGTTGGCGAATTGCCCGAGTGGAGATCCGTCGCTCGCGCTGAGGCGCGACTTCGCGCCCTCGGGACGGCCCATGAAGGACATCGCACAGAGGTACGGACGGCCCTCGGTACAGAACTTACAAACGCCGCACCAGCTGTTCAGGCACCCGATCACGTGGTCTCCCGGCGCGAAGTCGGTCACGCCGGCGCCGCACTCTTCGACGACGCCGGCGGGTTCGTGTCCGAGGATGCATGGGGGCGGGAAGGGGAGGCCCCCTTCGATGACCGTGAGGTCGCTGTGGCAGATGCCAGAGGCAGCCGTCTTCAACAAGACCTCGCCCGGGCCCGGTGCGTCGATCTGGACGTCTTCGATCTCGAGGGGCGCGTCGTTCGCCCGCATTACGGCTGCCTTCATGATGGATCTCCTTTTCCGCCCGATCGTGGGTTGGCCTCGTCTAACGTTTGTCGGAGCGAACGTGCGGATCGAGGCCGCCGCCCCGAGGCGCGATTGCGCGACTCACTTCGCGGCATCGGCCGAGAAACCTTCGGGCGTGGCGATGCCGTACAGGTCGACGGCGTTACGCCACGTGATGGCATCGATCGAACCTTGGGCGACGCCCTCGAACTGCTCGTCGAGGATCTCTCGGGACTTCGGGTAGGTGCCCTCGGGATGTGGATAGTCGGACCCCCACAGCAGGCAGCGGTCACCGGTCATGGCGCGGTTCGCGACGCCGACCACGTCGTGTTGAAAGGTCACTCCACCCTGGCGGCGGAAGTAGAGGCTGGGGAGCTCCGCGAGCTTGGGCCGCACGAACATCTCGTGCTCGCGGTAGGACTCGTCCATCGCGTCGAGCGCCCACGCGAGCCAGCCGGCGCCGCACTCGACCATCATGACGCGAAGCATGGGGTGTCGCTCTAGGATGCCGGCGGCACAGAGCAGCGTCGCGGTTTCGACGGGACCGGTGAGCGTGACGACGTAGTTCGTCACCGCACCGCCGGGGCCGCGGACCGGCGCCTGGTGTCGGCCGGATCCGGCGTGAAACGAGAGGCTCACTCCGAGACCGGCGGCGGTTTCCCAGAGGACTTCCCACTCGGGCCGGTTGTACGGCAGCGCGTCGGAGTGCGCGGGGAGTAGTCCGGCTACGACGCCGCGCGGAGCGAGCCGCGCGAGCTCCTTTGCGCAGACGTCCGGCTGCGCCGCCGGGAGGAGCGCTACCGGTACGAACCGTGGATCCTGGAACGCGTCGACGAGCCAGTCGTTGTAGACTTGGCAGACGGCCGCCTGCAGGGGGCCGTCCTCGATCGAGTATGCGGTGAAGAAGGCGACGGTTGGGTAGAGGACCTCGCCCGAGACCCCGTCACTGGCCAGTGCCTCCAGGCGCGCGGCAGGGTCGTTCTCGCCCCAGCCCTCGATGTTCGCGAGGCTGCCGTCGGCCATATCGGGTGAAGCCTCGACGAGCTTTCGGATGACGCGATTCTCGACGACCATGGAGATCTTGCCCTCGTGGACTTCGACACGCGGGCCGCGGTCTCGGAGCGACGCAGGCAGGTTGGCGCGCCAGAGGTCTGCGGGCTCACTCACGTGGCCGTCGGCGGAGATGGCTAGGCGAATCATCGGGTGCTTCCTTAGCGGGTGATCGCGACCACGGCGATGTCGGCGTGAAGGTTGGGGTCCTTTTCGATCTCTTTGCCCGATCTGGAGTCGACGTAGATCGCCTCTTCGATTCGGATGCCACGGCCCCGGCATAGCTCTTGGAAATCCAGGATCGACGGGAATCGGCGGTTGGGCGTGTCGTGCCAGTCGTAGGCGTACAGGCCGTCTTCCTTTGGGAGACGGCCTTCGCGCATGAACATCTCCCGGAGCGGCTCGTGCGCGAAGTTCGGGAAGCTCACGACGCCGCGCCGGCCGATGCGGACGATCTCGTCGAGTACGCCCGCGACGTCGATGATCGATTGCAGGGTTTGGGAGAGGAGCGCCACGTCGAAGCTCTGATCCGGGACCGCCGTGAGACCCTTGTCGAGATCTGCGTGGATGACGTCGAGGCCCCGCGCGATGCCCTTCGCGACCTCGGAGTGATCGTGCTCGATCCCGAGCAGCGCTCGGTGTCCGCGTGCGCGCAGAATGGAGAGAAGCTCGCCGTCTCCGCATCCCAGGTCGAGGACGCTCGTTCCCGGGGGCAATAGCCGAAGGATCATCTCGTAGTCGAGGCGGTCGGCGTAGAAGATGCTGGTCGGTTCTTCGACGCGGCGTTCGTCGTGCGCGATCGTTGGCCGGTCGGGCACCGAGGCACTTTCGAGGAAGGACGCGATCATGGGGCCGCCGAGGTCTAGCCCCTCGCGAAGCAAGAACGAATCGTGGCCCGCCGCGCTGGTGATCTCGCACGTACTCACGGGCTTCGATTGTGCGACGAGAGCGTCGGAGAGCTGGCGCGATGCGGACGGTGGGTATAGCCAATCGCTCGAGAAGCTCAGGAACAGCCACCGGCACGTCGTGGGCGCGAGCGACTCGCGTATCTCCTCTCCCGTGTCGCCGAGGTCGAAGAGGTCCATGGCCGTCGAAAGTGTGATGTAGCTGTTCGCGTCGAACCGCTCCACGAAGCGGTCCCCCTGGTGTGCGAGGTACGTACCCACGGAGAACATGCTCTCGAAATCGGTGTCGATCATCCGGGGCTGCAGGCGCGTGGGGTCGAACTTGATCCGCATGGACTCGTCGGAGAGGTAGGTGATGTGGGCGAGCATGCGAGCCAGGGCGAGGCCTCCCTCGGGGGCCGGGCCCCGGTAGTACTGGCCCTCAGCGAAGTTTGGATCCTGACGAATCGCATTGCGCCCTACGATGTCGAAGGCGATTCCCTGACTGCTGAGGCGCGGCGCGGCGGCAACGACCACCGCGGAGTCGAGGCGGTCGGGGTGTTGGGTCGCCCACGTCAGCGTCTGGAGGCCGCCGAGCGAGCCGCCGACTACCGCCCGGAGTCGCTGGATGCCGAGGTGCTCGATGAGGCGCTTCTGGACTTCGACCATGTCCGCGACGGTGACGACGGGGAAGTCCGCACCGTACGGCCGCCCAGTACCGGGGGCGTCGAAGTTGGGCCCGGTGGTGCCGCGGCACCCACCCAGTACGTTCGCGCAGATGACGAAGTAGCGTTCCGTATCGACGGGCCGGCCGGGGCCGACGAGAAGCTCCCACCAACCGGGGTCGTCGCCTTCATCGTGGCGCGTGACGTGCGAGTCGCCGCTCACGGCGTGACAAATGAGCACGGCGTTGTCGGACTCGCGATTGAGTGCCCCCCAGGTCTCGAAACAGACGCTCACCTCTTCGAGGTGAGCGCCGTTCTCGAGTGCGAGTGGTTCGTTCGAGACCCAGGATTGCGCGTGCTTCAGGAGCTTCGCGCTGCGTAGGTCGTCTGAGCTGGGTACCGAATCCAACGGATCTCCGAGCGTTATCGGCTCGCGCGGAGAGCCTGATCCAAGTCGGCGATGATGTCGGCTGCGTCCTCGATGCCGACCGATACCCGGATGTACTCCGGGGTGACGCCCGTGGCGACTTGCTCTTCGGGAGTCAACTGCGAGTGGGTGGTGGACGCGGGGTGGATGACGAGAGTCTTGGCGTCACCGATGTTCGCGAGATGACTCGCGAGCTTCACGCTCTCGATGAACTTCTTGCCTGCGTCCTGGCCACCGCGAATGCCGAAGCCGAGCAAGGCTCCGGCGCCGGCCTGGAGGTAGCGCTTTGCCGAATCGTGATGGGGGTGGCCCGGTAGGCCGGGGTAGTTCACCCATTCCACCGATTCGTGCTTCTCGAGGAACTGCGCGACGGCGAGCGCGTTCTCGCAGTGTCGCGGCATCCGGAGGTGCAGGGTTTCGAGGCCTTGCAGGGTAAGGAAGGCGCCGAAGGGGCTCATGCAAGCGCCCGTGTCCCGGAGCCAGTGCGTGCGCATGTGCATGATGTAGGAGATGTTGCCCATCGAGCGGAGCGCCTCTTCAAAGACGGCGCCGTGGTAGGAGGGCGACGGTCCGCAGAACTCAGGCCAGCGCTCGGGGTGGTCCGCCCATGGAAAGGCGGCGCTATCGATGACGACACCGCCGATGTGTACCCCGTGGCCTCCGATGAACTTGGTAGTGGAGTAGATCACCACGTCGACGCCATGCTCGATCGGTCGGAGCAAAAGGGGGGTCATCACCGTGTTGTCGCAGAGCGTCGGAAGGTTCTGTTGATGGGCCGCGTCCGTGATGGCCCTGAAGTCTGGGACGTCGTTCTTCGGGTTGCCGATGCTCTCGAAATACACGCAACGCGTGTTCTCATCGGCGAGCTCGGCGATTCGCTCGGGCTTGTCGGGATCGAAGAACCGAACCTCGACGCCGAGGTTCTTGAACGTCTGGGAAAAGAGCGTCCAGGTCCCGCCGTAGAGGTTGGTCGACGCGAGGAAGTTCTGGCCGGCGTGACAGATCGTGAGAATCGCGGCCGTGATGGCGGCCTGTCCGGAGGCGAAGCTGAGCGCGGCCGCGCCGCCGTCCATCTCTGCGAGCCGTTTCTCGAGAACAGCGTTGGTCGGATTCATGATCCGGCTGTAGATGTTCCCGAACTCGGCCAAGCCGAACAGGTCGGCCGCGTGCTGAGTGTCGTTGAAGACGTAGGAGGTCGTGGCGTAGATCGGAACCGCGCGCGCGTTCGTTGTCGGGTCCGGCTCCTGGCCGGCGTGTACCGCCAGCGTTCCAAGTCCTTGGGCCTTCGTCTCGTCACTCATGCCATCTGCCTCACTGGAATTCGAGCGCGCGGGGAATCGCGTCGCTGCAAGATTCGACCTTAGAGGAAGCGACAGCAGGCCCGCAATCGGGCATCGCTGCTATCCGGGCGCGAACGCACCGCGAAGAAAGGTGCGAAGCTCGGTCTTTCGGGCGCGGGTGGCGGCGGCGGATGAGGGGTCGACTCCGAGCAGCTCGAATCCGAATTCCTCCGGGGCGACGGCCGGGTAGAGGAGGAACACGCCGAGGAGGTTCACGAGAGCCTGGCGCACGTGGACGCGCCGGATGATCTCGGCCCGGCGCGCCTTCTCGAGCCAGGCGCCGATGATGCCGAAGATCTGACGTTCAAGCCGCTCGATTCCGCCAGGGAAGGTGCTCTCTTCGATCTCGGGAGTGAAGAGCGAGCGCAGGAGGATCGGGCCGGTGTCCGGGGTGCGAGCGAAGTGGTCGGAGAGAGCCTCGCCGACATCGAGCAAGTGTTCGAGCTCTGGGGGGCGGTCGTCGCCGAGCGGTGCGACGACTTCGAGGATATGGCCAAGCTCGTCGGCGAGCATCGTGTGGAGGAGCTCCTCCTTGCTTGCGAAGTGATGGAAGAGAGTGCTTTTGTGCAGGCCGACTTGATCAGCCAGCATTTGAAGGCTCATCCCCGCGGATCCGTAACGGGCGAAGAGCTGGGCGGCGGTTGCCAGAATACGCTCGCGCGAGGCTTCGTCGCGGCGGTGCGGGCGTGCCACGCTCATGCCTCCGAGAAGGGCCCGAGGCCGCGCTCGCGGAGCCGCTGCGTCATGATCTCTTGGAAGCGTTGGTTGCGGAACATGACGTAGTAGTCCATCCCGAAGTAGCCCGTGGGGAGCTTCGGGCTCTCCTCCCAGTGCCGCAGTTGCTGGAACGGGCGCGAGGCGTACGCGTGATGGTCGGCGTGTCGCGACAGGCCAACCAGCGCGAAGAGAGTGAAGCTCGACTCGGTGTCCCACGAATCGCACGGCCGAATCTTGCGTTCGGTGCGTACCAGCCCCCAGTGCTCGAAGTAGTTGACCTGCTCGAGCGCGAGAATCGCCTGCGCTGCCTGTGCGAGGAAGATCACGAACGCAGCCGGGCCGAAGATGCCGAGCATCGCCAGCGCCAACGTCCATTGGGCGACCAAGCCGTGGACGACGCGGCTGTGAAGAACTCGCGGGTCCCACCAGGGCATGTCGACATCGCCGAGGCGGGTCGCTTCGAGCCGCCATGCGCTCCGAAATTGCCCGGGGATCGTGCGGCGCAGGAAGGGCCAGAAGGCCTCACCGAAGCGTGCCGTCGCTGGATCGTCCCGAGTGCCGACCCGGACGTGGTGTCCTCGGACGTGCTCGGTGTAGAAGTGCTCGTACATCACGGTGCATAGGAGGAGTCGACCGAAGAGGCGCATGCGGGCCTCGCGCCGGTGGATGAGCTCGTGCGCGACGACGAATCCAGAGATCCCGGAGTTGGAGCCAACGAGGATCAGGGCGACCAGGGCATCGATCGACCACAGCGACTGTGTGCTGAACATCCACCCGAGAAGCGCGATGTTCACCATTTGCGTTGCGACGAGCCCGTAGAGCATCGCATCGAATGGGCCCGCTGGAGCGTCTTCGACTGGTTCGTGACGCGCCGCACCGCTCTTGTGGTCGACCCAGTCGACGATGGGCAACGGGATCAGCCACAGCAGGGCGATGAACCAGGGGTGTGGTCCGGTCGCCAGGAAGCTCAGGGTGAGTAGCGGGAATGCGAAGCACAGCAAATGCTTCGACCAGGCGCCGAGTGCCGCGCGCGAGAGGCGCGCGGTTGGTAGTGTGGTCGTCGACATGAGATCCTCCCAACCGATTGGTTGGGTTTTACCAACCGAGCGGTTGGGACACAAGCCCCCATCGCGGACCACGGATCTGCTCGGACCGGCGTTCACCTTCCGGGCTGCGGGCGCTATACCGGTGGCGGCGCACTCGATCGTCGGGTGCCGGGGAGGGGAGACTCCGTGACATTTGCTTTGAAGAAGGCTCTACACGCGTTTGTGATCGCGATTTCGCGTCTCGTCTCGAAGTTTCTGCCCGACCGCGTGCCGCTGACCTTCGTAGGCTCCGACGCAACCGCTGAGCTCTGCTCCTCCATGGCGCAGATGTCGACGCACAAAGTGCTCATCGTGACGGACGCTGGTCTCGTGAAGGCGGGGGTCGCGAAGCGGGTCACCGACGCGCTCGATCAGGTGGGGCTAGGCTGGTCACTCTACGACGGCGTCGAGCCCGACCCGACGTTCGCCCAAGTGGATGCCGGGCTCGCGCAGTTGCAGGCGGATCGTTGCGACGCCGTCCTGGCGGTGGGCGGCGGCTCCTCGATGGACGCCGCCAAGGTGATTGCGGCGTCCGCGACCAACGGGCGGGATGCACGCAAGCTCGAGGGAATGATGAAGGTCAAGAAGCCGCCGCTCCCGCTCAGCGCGATTCCGACCACGGCCGGAACCGGGTCCGAGGTCACGGTGGCGGCGGTGGTCTCGGAGACGGAGACCCACACGAAGAAGTTCTTCGTTGACCCGAAGCTGCTGCCGGACATGGCAGCACTCGACCCGGCGCTCATGGTGGGGCTTCCTCCGGCGATCACCGCGGCGACGGGCATGGACGCGCTCACGCATGCTGTCGAGTCCTTCATCGCGAAGACGAGCAACGCACAGACCGAGCGTTGGGCGACCGCGGCCGTAACACTCGTTTTTGCCAATCTTCCGAAGGCCTACTCGGACGGAAGCGATCTCGATGCGCGCAAGGCGATGGCACTTGCGTCGTACTATGCCGGACTTGCGTTCACGCGAACGAGCGTGGGCTACGTACATGCCATCGCGCACACGTTCGGGGCGTACTACCGCACCCCCCATGGCATGGCCAACGCGATCGCCTTGCCGCACGTGCTCGAGTTCTCGAAGGGCGAGGCGTGCTCGCAACTCGCGCAACTCGCAGACTTGATCCATGCGCAAGGGGCGACGGAGGCCGCGAAGGCCGATGCGTTCGTCGTCGCGGTACGAGACCTGATGGCAAAGATCGGGATCTCCGACAAGCTCGATGCGTTGCGGCGGAGCGACATTCCAGCCATCGCGAAGCAGGCGCTCTCCGAGGCGCACTTGAACTACCCCGTTCCGCGGTACATGGCGCAACCCGAGTGCGAGCGGATCCTCGGCGAGATCCTCGTGTGAGGGGAAACGTGCGTTCTGCGGGGTTCGCGTTCCTCGTAGGGCTTCTGACAGGGGTGGGCGCTTGCATGCAGGTGCCCGCCCCGAACCTGAAGCCGTTGCCGACGAACCCCGTGCTCACGAGCTCCGTGTCGTACTCGGATGTCAAGCCGATCATCGAGGGGCGATGTGCGGTCTGTCACGGGTGTTACGACGCCCCGTGCCAGCTCGCGCTCACCTCGCCGGCGGGACTGGCTCGGGGCGCGAGCAAGGCGGTCGTCTACAACGGCGAGCGGTTGTTGGCGATCGCCCCCTCGAGATTGTTCGTCGACGAGAAGACGACGGCGGGGTGGCGAGAGCGGGGGTTCTTCCCGGTTGTCGACCCACTGGCCGACGACTCGGCCGACTTGATGCGTTCGATGCTCGAGCTCGGTGCGGCGCACTCGTTCGCGCCCGGCGAGCAGCTGCCGGCAGAGCTGGATCTCAGCATCAGCCGGAATCTCTCCTGCGCGAAGCCCGACGAGTTCGCGAACTACGTCTACGAGCATCCGCTCGGTGGAATGCCATACGGTACGGCGTCGCTGCCGACGTCGGAG
>JAJCZO010000004.1 GCA_029262355.1 Deltaproteobacteria bacterium | reverse complement strand
CCGACGCCGACCCCGACCCCGACTCCCAAGGCGACGCCGACCCCGACGCCGACTCCCAAGGCGACGCCGACCCCGACGCCGACTCCCAAGGCCACGCCGACCCCGACTCCGAAAGCGACGCCGACCCCAACTCCGGCGAGCACACCGACGCCGACCCCCACCCCCGAGGAGGGGGGAACGGAAGGCTGCACGCCCGGCTACTGGAAGCAGCCGCATCATTACGACTCGTGGGTCGGTCTGCACCCGAGCGACAGCTTCGCAGCGACGTTCGGCGTCACGCCGAGCTGGGACGTGACCCTCGCTGAGGCTCTTGCCATCGGCGGCGGAGGAGAGAAGGCGATGATGCGCCACGCGACCGCGGCTGTCTTGAACAGCCGGAACGGCGCCGTCGACTACTCGTTCGCAACCTGGGAGGTGTTGAACGGCGTCCGCTCCGCCTACGGCTCGAACGGCTTCGAGTACCAAAAGAATCGCTTCGCCGATGCGAACGAAGCGGGCTGTCCACTGAACTGAACCCGTACCCCAACCCGAACGACACGGGCGCCGGCCTCGCTCTTCAGCGAGCCCGGCGCCAGTGGCCGGCAACCCGGGGCTTCGGGTGCCCCGAAATCCAGGCTGACCGCAACGGGGTGCGAGATGTTCTCGGCCGTACCCCGCAGTTCGCAGGCGGGACGCATCAACCGCCCGATGACGATCCCCCGGGGGACGCCTTGCGCCAGAGGAGCCAGGCTTTGCCGGGGCTGGGGGGCTCGGGAAACACGCTCACGATTGCGCCGCGCATCGGCGCCAAAATCCAGGGGGCCTCTCGTCGCCCTCATGGCCCCGCTACCATCCAAAGCAGCCCGTTCGCCTCCTACGAGGAGCCGACAGATCAGGTGCTCCCGACACTCCTCCGCCCGGAGGGTTGCAGGCGCGAGAAGGAGCGCCTAGAAGCTCGGCCTGGCGGATTGGATGCGGTTTTGCACGAGCGGTCTGACGAGTGCGTAATATCTGTTGTTGCTCCCTTCTTGAACGAGGAGGGCTGCATCCGCGAGTTCGTCACTCGCGTACGACGAGCGGTTCAGTCGTCCGGCCACCGTTACGAGATTCTGCTCGTCGATGACGGCAGCTCGGACGCGACTCCGCAGCGAATCGTGGCCGAGCGCGCGCTCGACCCCCAGGTCAAGAGCCTCCGCTTTTCCCGTTGCTTCGGGCACCAGGCGGCGATCTGCGCCGGTCTTCGCTACGCCACCGGCGACTGTGTCATCACCATGGACGGCGACCTCCAGCACCCCCCGGAGGTGCTCCCCGACCTGATCCGCGAATGGAAAGATGGCGCCGATGTGGTGAACGCCGTCCGCCGAGATGCCCCCGGCCGACGCCTCTCCTGGTCCGAGCGCGCCGGCCGGAGGTTCTACGGCATCATGAACTCCGTCTCGAACACGCCCGTACTGGCCACGAGCGGAGACTTCCGGCTGCTCGATCGCCGTGCCGTCGATGCCTTCAACGGACTCGAAGAGCACTTCGTGTTCATTCGCGGCCTGGTACCCTGGCTCGGGTTCGAAGAACGGCGCGTCGTGTACGAGATCGCCGATCGCTTCGCCGGAGAACGGAGCTACAGCCTTGCGAGCATGCTCCGCCTCGCGATGGACGGCATCTTCTCTTTTTCCATCGTGCCGCTGCGATTGATCACGCTCCTGGGTCTCGTGACCACGGCCTTCGGAGTCCTCTACGGCATCTTCTCGATCACTGCCTTCTTCCTAGGAGCCGTCGAGGATGGCGGGTGGACTTCACTCGCCGTATTGATTCTCGTCTTCGGCGGCGTCCAGCTCCTTTCCATCGGTATCGCGAGCGAGTACATCGGGCGTATCTACGAAGAAGCGAAGCACCGACCGCGCTACATCATCAGCTCGGCCGAAGGCGTGGACGGGGCATGACATGCGTCGCCTGCCAAGAACCGCGAAGTAGGCACAAGGTCCGCAAGGGCCAGGTGGATATCGTCGAGTGCACTCGTTGTGGATTGGCCTGGTGGGTCCCCGAGCCCGGCTTTGACCCTCGCGCCACGTACGACGCCGCCTACTTCGATAGCCCACGCCACGAGCACGGGTATGACGACTACTCGGCGCTCGGCGAATGCCTCCGTCGGACGTTTGCCGCTCGGATCTCGCGCCTGCCTCCTGCGAAGAAGGACACTCGGCTTCTCGATGTCGGCGCCGCATATGGATTCGCCGTCGAGGAGGCCCGGAGGGTCGGGTGGGAGGCCTTCGGTCTCGAGGTATCAGAGGCCGCCGCTCGATCGGCGCGCGGCGAGGCCGCGGGCCGCATGGTCGTCGGGCCGGCCGAAGCCATCCCCTTCGCGTCTGCGTCGTTCGATGCCATCACCGCGTGGGACGTACTCGAGCACCTGAGCCGACCACGTGAGTCTCTCCGCGAGATTCACCGGCTGCTGAAACCGGGCGGCAGGTTCGTGCTCACGACCGGAGACGTCGGAAGTTGGCTAGCGCGGATCTCCGGTCGCAAGTGGCACCTCTACACCCTTCCGGAGCATCTCTACTTCTTCACCCAGCGCAGCCTCGAGCTCCTCCTCGATTCGGAGGGGTTCGAGACCGAGGCGATACGAAGTGAGCGCGCCTATTACACGGTGGGCTACCTGGTCGAGCGGCTCCGCAAGACTCTGCTCGGACGTGAGGCCGCCGACGGCACCGGCTGGCCCGGATCCAAGCTGACGATTCCCGTAAAACTGTTCGACATCATGCACGTCGAGGCTCGAAAGCGTTGAGTGCGAACGACCAACCCGGCCGGTGGAGTCTCGCGTGGCTGGCGTACTTGGTGACGGCGCTCCTCTCGGTCGCAGCCGTAGTCTGGATAATGGACCTTCCCGGCGCGAATCTCCGCGTACCGTTTCACTATTCCTTGGGCGGAGACGCGCTCTTCTATCAGATGCTGGTCAAGACCATCGCCGATCACGGCTGGTTCCTGATGAACCCGAACCTCGGGGCCCCCTCGGTACTCCACCTCGAAGATTTTCCGATTTCGGACAACCTTCCCCTGTTCATCATCAAGCTGCTCACGCTCTCTTCAAGCGACTCCGGATTGGTCCTGAACGTCTACTTCCTTCTAACATTCCCATTGACGGCGATGGCGTCTCTGTTTGCATTCCGATCGTGCGGGATGTCGACCCCGATGGCGATCGCCGGAAGCCTCCTGTTCTCCTTTCTCCCCACCCATTTTCTGCGCGGAGAATCCCACCTGCTGCTCGCGACGTACTTCCAGATCCCGCTGCTCAGTCTCGTCACTGTCTGGATCGTGCGGAACGAGATCATCCGCCCCGCCGGCGAAAAGAACCGGAGATGGTTTCTCTCGAGAGAATTCGCTGCGGTGGGCATTTGCGTGATGTCAGGCGCGTGCAATGTCTACTACGCCTTCTTCGCTGCGTTCCTCTTCTGCGTCGCGGGCGCAATCGCATGGTTCCGCGACGGCGGATGGCGCCCGTTGATCACCGCGGCCGCGCTTTGCGCAATCATGCTCGCGAGCCTCCTGGTCAACCTTGCACCGACGTTCCTCTACGCCGACCAACACGGATGGAGCGAGGTCGCCGAGCGCAATCCGGGCGACACCGAGATCTACGGGCTGAAGCTTGCGCAACTCGTGCTTCCCGCCCCCGGTCACTGGCTGAAGTCCTTCCGGGACGTGAGACACCGCTACGACTCCTTCGCGCCCCGCCTGCTCAACAACGAGAATCGATCCTCGACGCTCGGCGCCGTGGCCGCCATCGGATTCGTTCTCCTGTTGGCGGTCCTCTTCGGGGCCCGGCCGCCCACGACCGATCCCGTACTGCTCGCCGATCTGAGCCGCTTGAATCTGGCGGCCGTGCTTCTGGGCACCGTCGGGGGCTTGAGTGCGCTGTGGTCGTTCTTCGTCACCGCACAACTACGGGCGCACAACCGAATCAGTATCTTCATCGCCTTCTATTCGTTGCTGGCTCTGGGATGCATCCTCGACCGCGCGTGCAATCGCGTTCCGCCCGGGCTGCCACGCCGATTCGCGACGTGGCTGGTGGCGGCAGGGGTTGCGGTTCTCGGGCTTCTCGACGAGGCGCCGCAAGCGTTCGCCCGACCGGACCACGCGCGAAACGCGGCCATGTACAACCGAGACACCGCGTTCGCCCACGAGATCGGCGCGGCGTTACCGGCGCAAGCGATGGTGCTTCAGCTGCCCTCCTTGCCGTTCCCCCATACTCCCGTCACCCACCATATGGTCGTCTACGACCACCTTCGGGTGTTCTTGCACTCCGGAGACGTACGCTGGAGCTTCGGCGTGCTCTCCGGCCGACAGAATGACTGGTGGCATCGACGGCTCGATGCCGGCGCTCTCGGCCCAATCCCTCAAGCAGCCGCGACTGCCGGGTTCCAGGGCATCTACATCGACCGATTCGGCTATCCCGACAACGGCGTGGCGATCGTCGAAGAAGTCGCCGCCTTTACCAACGCGTCTCCCCTGGAAAGCAGCGACAAACGAATGGTCTTCTTCCCCACGTTCCAGCGACGCCAGTAAGGATGTCCGTGCTCGGAAGAAGGCGAGCCTGACGTTCCCCGGCGTCTCGCACGAGTCGCCGGCGCGCCCCGCCGCACCTCAGAAGTGCTTGCCCAGGTTCAAGCCGATCACCAGCGACCGTTCCTCGCGCACCGCATCCACGTCGACCGTCGGCGACACCGTGAACGTGCCGATCTCGAAGTCGTACATGGCGCCGACTCGAACGAGAGCATGGTTGGAGTCGTGCCGCCGCTCGTACCCTGCCCCACCCGTGAACTTCAAGCCCCGCCAGACGTGAACGGCCCCTACGAGGCCGATCAGGAACGCATCGGTCTGCGGCGCCGCGTATTCGACGAAACCACCGACGCCGAAGATGTCCGTCAAACGCCTCTCGTACTCGACGCCGACCGAGAACGCGGCGCCCCCGTCCTCTTGAAGCGTCGCACCAAGAAAGGCCGAAGCGTGGTTCTTGTGCCGGTGCTCTTCCTCCGCGTTGGCCGTAGAGGATGCCACCATCACGACCAGGAGCGCCAGCATCGCGACGACCGCGGTCGGCCAGAGCGCCCAACCGCCCTGCCCGGACATGCCGTTCCGACTCGTCGCTCCCGTCCGCATGCCTTTGCCCTCATCCACTCGCGGCGACCGTAGCTCATCTGGGTCGCCGCAAGAAGATCAGAGGACACAAAGAAACAGTTGCGAGAGGGAGCGGCTCTTCCGCGGCGACTTCGGTCGATAGACCGAAGAGAGCTCATTCAATGCAGGCTGGATGCGCGGTATCGAAGCTGTTGTGCCTCCAGGTGTTGGCGCAGGAGAAGATGCTCGAGCCGAAGAAATCGAACCCACCCAGTACCGAAGCGCCATTGCGCAGGATCTTGTGCTGCCCCGGCTCGACCTCGAAACCATGGCGGTGGCTGTCGACCGAGAGATTCCGAGCCACGAGGTTCCGGTAGCCCCGGATCAAGAAGCCGGCAGTGGCTGCCTGGCTCGCTCGGTTCCGCCTGAGTCTGTTGCGATCGCCCTCGATGCGAAACCCAACCCAGCTCTGTAGGGATTGGTTCCTTTCGAGCAGGTTGCGGTCCGAGTAAACCAAGAACGCGGCCACACCGCTCTTCTCGACCGTGACATGCTTCACTCGGTGACGGCCCTCGCCGTCGGGCATGACGCCGACCGGGCAATCTTCGACCGTGCCGTTCTTCACGACGCCCCGCTCTCCCTGGAGCCGGACGCCGATGTGCGAGCCCTCGCACCAGACCGTGAATCCGTTCAGATCGAGGGTCGCGGGGCCGATGACCGTGATGCCGCCCGGCACCGCCGGGCAGGGGCCCACGTGCCCGTCGAGCTTCACCTTCTCGCCCGGGTAGATCGTATCGCCACACTCGAGGGCACTTGCGTCCGGGGTGAGGGCCACGACGGCCAAGAGCGCCGCCGCGAGGGAAAATTGAGTCTTGGTTTCCATGGTCTTCTCCGGGGTCTGGGGAGGCCTGAATCACCTCACACCCAGGGCGCTAGAAACTCCCAAGCACGGCGCTACTTCCATCCTGGCGGCCGGGGAGCAGCCGAGCGGGGCCAGAAACCGCCCGGAAACTAACGATCACGGACCCTGCCGGGAGGAGCCAGACTCCCCTTCCCAGACGTCCCGTCCTGGATCTGCACGGCTGTGCAACTCGATTGAACGCCTCTTCGTCGAAAGGGTGGGCCACAACGGCCCCCAACGAGAGAAGGGAGAGCGATTCGATGAGATTCTGCATGCCCAAGAGGGCTTCGGGGCACCGGCTCCCCGTGCGCGCCCGAAGCGAGACTGGGACGAGCGACCTGGCCAGGGCCTCCTGTTCGCTGGCGGCCGCACTGCTCCTCCTACCCGGTGCGGCGATTCCGGCGTTTGCGGGAGGTCCGCCCTGCACCACCGACGCCGACTGCACGGATCCCGCGAGGCCCCAATGCATGGCCGGGGTCTGCGAGGGACTGCCGATCGTGTGCCAGTCCGACGCCGACTGCAGCGATCCAACCCGCCCGCAGTGCGACAGCGGCACCTGTCAGGCCACCAGCGGGGCGTGTGCCTCCAATCTCGATTGCGCAGACCCGGCATTCCCCTTCTGTGCCGCCGGCAGCTGCTCTCGAGACTCGGGCGTCTCCGATCACATGATGTGCTTCGGCATCCGCGATTCTGCTCGGATCAAGGCGCAGCTTCAGGTCGACACGCCTCAGTTCGGCGCGTTCGACTGCAAGATCGCCAAGAAGAGCATCGAGCTCTGCGTCCCAGCCAGGAAGCTCCTCGGCGAGCTACGCGATGTGTCGACCCGCCCCCACAGCGTCATCGATCCGCTTGCGATCGGCGGGACGCCCGTCGCCAGCAACTACCTCTGCTACGCCCTCAAGTGCAAGCGGCCATGGCCCGCGGAACAAGCGGTCATCGATCAGTTCGCCGTGCGCTTGGTCGACAAGTTCCGCGCGAAGAAGCTGTGCGTTCCCGCGGAGGCGCTCATTCATTGAGCCGAGGCGCGCCGGTGCACGCGAGAGGGCGGCGCCCAGCTCGCGCACAGCCGGTAGCGTCCAAGAGCGCGAGCTGGACGTGGGCGGGCCACCCCTCTTCAGACGAGAGGATGTGTCCGCAACCCGAACCGAGCAACTCGGTTTGTCAGCCAGACGAAATTCCGGCGGGGGCGATCGATGGGTCACTGACGTGAAGCGCGAGGTGAACCGACGTCCCCATCCGGTCGACGCACGACCTCGACGTGCTCATCGCCAGCGCCAGTGGAATCAACCCGCGCCAGAGACCGCCGATGCCTCGGCAGGCAGACGCTCGGCGCGGCGATGCCAGCCGATCGGAGCGTGGCGCGCCAGAAGGTCGGCTCGGACGCTCTCGAAGGAGCTTTGGTAGTGATACCACGGGATCGTGACCCAGAGATGGTGGATCAGGTGGTAGTTTTGCCCAAGCAAGAGCAGATTCAGGATACGCCCCGGATAGACCCGCGTGTCGTAATAGCGCTCGCGTGTCGTGTGCGGGTGATGGGGCAATAGGTCGAAGGCCAGCGCAAGACCCAGAATCGCGAGCATCGAGGGGAGCACCCAGATTTGCAACAGCAGCAGACCGTGCCCGGTGACGATCGCCAGCAAGAGGATCGACACGATGGCCGCGTCCGTCGCGAATGCTTCGAAGCGCGCGCCTCGATCGCGCAGCAGGCCACGCCCGTAGACCATCACGCGATAGTGGATGGGCGTCCAAAGGAACCAGATCGGCCGAAGCAGAGTCGGGCGCTTCGCCACCATGAGGTCGGGGTCGCGCTCCGGGTCATTGGTGTGCGAGTGATGCGCCAGGTGTGCCGCACGAAAGAGCGGCAGCGGGAGCATCAACGGAAGTCCGGCAAGCCGACCGAGACCTGTGTTCAACTGGCGGTTCCGGTGGGCGATGCCATGCATGCTCTCGTGCAGGACCGTGAACGCCCAGTAGATGCACACGCCCAGCGCGGGCGTCGCCAGCCAAGCCGAGAGGCTTCCCCTCAGCAGACCGCCCGCGAAGAACGCGAAGCCGGCCAGGACGACCACCATCAGCGAGACGGTCGGGTTCCAGGCGGAGGCCGGCGCACCGATCCACTGACGCGGCACGGCGATCCCGGCCTGGCCGCCCACCGCGAGTTCTGGCTTCTCACCCATGCTGGGACTCCCCTCTCCGTCGCGCGGCCCGCTCGGCAGCGAAACAGATCCTCGAGTGACGGGCTCCGAACTCACGGTGCGCTCGCGATGCCAAGGTCGGCTCCTTCTTGCCTGCGATGGGGTCACGATGATGGATCGACCGGGCTTCTTCAACAGGGACTTTACAGGCCCCGCCCGCTCCGTCGTTGCGGTGGGACCGAGTCATCCCCTCGTCGGGCCGGGCGGTGCGCACGCCCCTGCGGCCCCAGAGCCGCTCAGAATGCGTAGCTGATCTCGCCACCGAACGTTCGCGGCGGATCGAAGTAGCGAGTCAACGTTCCGAAGGGATTGACGATCGTCTGCACCTCGCGGAAGTACTCCTGATCGGTGAGATTGCGAATGAAGAAGGCAACCTGAGCGCGGTCGTCGAGAAAGTCGTAGCTCGTCCGGAAGTGCAAGAGGTTGTAGCCGGATTGGTTGGCACCGCGGAGCTCCGGCCCGACGTTGATGTGCGTGCGGCTCTGGTAATACCACTCGAGGCGAGGCGTCAACCAACCCTGGATCCAATCAGGCCCCGGCACACCGACCTCGAACGAGTACTGGGCCGCCACGAAGCTCGTGAACTCCGGGACGTCGCTGAAGGTCTGGCCCGAGCGATCGAGCTGAGTGCCGTCGATGTCGCTGATGCCGATGTATTGGTCGTAGATGGCGTCGAGGAGGCCGATCGATCCATTGATCTCGAGCCCGTCGATCGGACGGGAGAACGCTTCGAGCTCGATTCCCTTGAGAGTAGCTTTGGCCGCGTTCGTGATCGTGCGCTCGACGACGGGAAGGTCGTCGGGATCTGCGCCAGGAAGAGCCTGCGTCGTCACCACCTGGATGTCGGTGTAGTCCGATAAGAAAAAGGACGCGTTCAACGTGAGCTTCTCGTCGAGCGCGATCGTCTTGAACCCGATCTCGAAGGAATCGAGGAACTCCGGCTTGTACGGCTCGAGATCTTGAGCCACCTGCCGAGAACTCGAGGCGGTTGCGTTGAACCCTCCTCCTTTGAAGCCTCTTGCGTACGTGAAGTAGCCCATCAGGTGCTCTACCGGCACGTCATCTAGCCAATCCTCCGGCGCGCTCATCTGAAGGCTTGCCATCGGCGTCCACGCATCAAAGAGCGCGCTTCCGTCGGCATCCAGAAGGACCTGTCCCTCGCCGGTGGCGAAGGGGTTGATCGTGAGGCGATCGACGCCCTTCTTTTCCTGCGTGTAGCGAATTCCGGCCGTCAGACTCGCCCAATCGAGGAAATCCCAGGTGCCCTGCCCGAAGATCGCCCAGTCCCAGTCCTTCTGGACAGTAGACTCGAGGGTCGTGCCGCCCGACAGATCCGCCGCCGTGCCCTCCGCACCACGCGTGGCGAGGCCGATGCTGCGATCCTCCCATTGCGCGAATACCCCGGTCACCATCACGAGCCGCCCGTCGAGCGCGACCGCGTTCGCCTGTCCTTCGAGACTGTGGCTCTGACTCTCCCGAGCGCGGCCGGCAAACGGTTCATCCAGACTGAGCGCGGAGACCAGCACAAGGGGGATCCGCGTCTGGTCGATGTCCTCGCGCAGTCGCGACGTCTGGTCCCGCCAAGAGCCGAGGAGCTTGAGCGTGAGCTCATCGATACCCCCGAGAGCGCCGAGGTCCCACGTAACGTTACCCCAGACACCATAGTCGGTCTGGCTCGCGATCGGGGCCGCGTCGGCCGACTGCCGAAACGGCTCGGTCCGGGCACAGACCTCGAAGTAGTCCGGGTAGTTGGGCTCGATGATCAGCGATTGCACGATGTTGTTCGGCGCGCGGTCGAGCTCGGCGAAACACTGCCCGCCCTTCCCCTTCGAGTTTCCCCGGTACCAATTGCCGCTCACGTTGACCTCGATGTCGTCGAGCGGAAGGTAGCGAAGAGAGCCGAGGGCCCACAGCGCGTTCTGGTCCGTCCAATAGTCGTCGCGGAACTCGTCGTAGACATACCCACGGCTGTTTGCGGACGCGAAAGAGAAGCGCGAGTAGAGACGGTCGTCGAGAATCGGCAGGTTCAGCACCGCACGCGTCTCGACCGTCTCGAAGCTCGCAGCGCGAACGAAGGCGAACCCCTCCACCTCCTCGTGGGGTTTGATCGTCGTGATGTTGATCGCACCTCCGACCGTGTTCTTTCCGAAGAGGGTCCCCTGGGGGCCGCGCAGTACTTCGAGCTGCTGGATGTCGATGATGTTCAGGAGCGACCCGAGCGCGCGAGGAAGGTAGACGCCATCGACGTAGATCCCCACCCCGGGGTCACCGCCCTCGAGAGGGCCGACGCCTCGAATGCGAACCCGATTGTCGAGACCCGTCCGGCCCGTGACGAAGGTTAGATTCGGCACCAAATCCTGGATCTGGTCGACGCTCGTGATGCCGGCCTCGCGCAACGTCGCTTGTGAGAGCGCGGTGATCGAGATCGGTGTTTCCTCGAGAAGCTCGTCGCGCTTGCGAGCCCGGACGACGATTTCCTCCACCCGCCGGGCGGCGCGCCGCGAAAGTCGGCTGCCGCCCTCCTCCGCCTGCCCGTCTGCGGCGTCTGCCTCACCGAACTCACCGCCGGTCTCGCCCGGAGTTTCGACCGATTCGACGTAGCCCGCTTGGGGTTCCAGTGCCGGCTGGGCGCGGGCCGGCGCGGATGCAACCACCGACGCGACAAGAATCGAACGGATCAGACCTCTACAAAGCTGCAAAGTGTCCACGCTCCCCCGTATCAGCACCGACCGACCAACCGGGAGCGCTCAGCGGTTCAAACTCGCGACGCCCTCGGCCATCTCCTTGTCCAAGGCGCCATAGCCCGAGAGGAAACGGCGATATCTCTTCATGTTGAACCAATCCACAGCGCCGGCGGGCTCTGTGTGATCGGGAATACCGAGCTCGCGGCGAACCTGCTCGAGGGGAAGCGGCAGGAGCTCTTCGTAGTAGGCACTGAGAAGGCGACCCGCCTCCGCCGTCTCCGCACCTCTCTGCCACCCTTCGCGCAGGTACTGGTGCCAGCGGCGCCATCCGACGCGCGGCCTGAACGTCCAGAGGAATCCGGCCAGCAGGCCCCTGCGCATTCGGAAGTGAGAAAAGGTGAACATGATGACGCCACCTTCAGCAGCCAAGCCGGGCCCGTATCCAGCGAGCACGTGGAACACGTCGTGCGTGTTGGCCAAACGTTCCACGAACCAGGCGATGTCTTCGTCCCATCCAAGCTGTTCGGCCAGGACGTCGACGTGCGCGAGCGAGGCGAGCTTTCTCGTATCCACCATGGCGTTCGTGTCCTTCTCCAAGAAGTCTCGATACGCCTGGGCGAAGCTTCCCTCGGGGGCATCTGGCGCGCCGGCCACTTCCGCCAGTTGATCCCCGAGGCTTGGTCGATCCTTCAGCAGTCGCTTGCCGGTCGGGCTCGCAGAGAACTCGTCGAAGGCGGTCTGAATTTTCGGGCCCGCAAGACAGAAGGCTGCCTTGTACGCGTGCGAAGCACCCTCCTCACTGATGGGATTCATTACGTGCTTCACGCTCGATGTGATGCCAGCCCAGTAGTGGCGTTTGAGACGTCGCTTCGCAGTCATCTTCGATTCCCCCTTGTTAAACCGACTCGTCGTCGGCGCTCCGCTCGACATCGGGCAGCGCGAGAAGTTGCCCCTCTGCGGTCAGTGCCCCAGACGCCCAGATGGAAACCGCCGTCTGGATCGCGTCGGACCTGGACGTTCCCGCTCGGTCCGAAAACCTCGGGTCAGCCACCCGAGCCAGAATGAGATGCAGGATCTCGATCGCGACGACTGCGTTGAGTTCAGGCTTTAGAGCCGGCCGCAAGATCTCCGCGCTCAGCCGTTTGCGTTCTTCGACACCCTCCTGGAAGCGTGCCCACGCCGCCGGGTACTCGCGTTGGAGATCCTGGATGAAGGCGACGGATAGCTCCGACATGCTCGCCGCCCAGACCTGCGCCCAGTGACCCACGCGATCGAGCAGCGTGCGAAGCTCAGGCCGGTCGGACGTCAAGGCTTCTTCGGCCGCGAGTTCCTTCACCCAGCGCTCCACGGCCACCAGCACCAGGTCTTCCTTGGAGGAGAAGTGGTTGTAGAGCGTCGTCGGGCTCATCCGAAGCTCGGAGGCGAGTTCCGCCATCACCACCGAACGGAGACCGGAGCGTTTGGCCCTTTCGGAAAACGCCTGCAGAATCCGGTCGCGAACCCGCACGACATTGGGGTCGGGAGTCCTGCGCTTTGGGGCCTTCGCGTTGGGCACTCCGAGTGCGATATCAAGGATATCGGATCGATACTATCATTATTCTCGCACGAACCTAGCCGAGCATCGTGACAAGTTTCTCCCCTGAACGCGGAGGAGAAGCGGAGGCATGCGACGGATTGCAGTGTTGCACTTCCACGTGATGACCGGGGTCGAACCATTGAGCTCGGACCGACCGGGGGTACCGGGCACCGCGACTCTCGACGAGCTTCAGACGCGCATCGGCACTCTCACCTCATCCGACGGTGTCGCCGAACAGCTCAGAGCGCGCCGACGCCTATTCGACCTTCTCCAAATCACCGAGGACCCACGTTTTCTCGAACAATGGCTTGCCTGGGCCGTAGAGACGGAAGAGTAGGAAGAAGTCCTCGCCGGTCGGGATCCAATTCGACTCCAGTCCCTTCGGCGCCTTCGGTGCGAAGTAGATGTTGACGCTTCCGTCGTCGTTGAATTTCAGAGTATCGCTGTCGCGCGAGGAGATGCCCACTCGGCCCGCGCCGGCCACGAAGCCCTTCGTTCTCATGCTGTAGACGATCACGGACCAGAAGTCCTTGGCAGGGGTGCCCTTCGGGACGCGCAACGTGTAGACGGAATTTCCGTCATACATCTTGCCCTCACTGTCCCTCAACCCGGTCAAGTAAAATGTCCCACCGCCCAGGTGCTTGGGGAGATAGGTGATCCAGAAGAAGCTGCCGCCGGCTCGTTCGTCGATCAGGATCCTATCGTCAGACTCGTAGGGAAACCCCGCCTCGGCCTGCCCTTCCGCGAAATTCCAGATGTACCACTTCTTGTCTTTCCACCAGGGCAGCACCCCTTTGCCTTCGGTGGTGAAGTAGGACTGCATCGAGGCGTAGGCCAGCTCGATCCCTTCCAGCATCGCTCGCTTCTGATCGGCGGTGGGCTCGAAGGGTTTGCCCTTCTCGATCCCGATCCCCGCCAGCAGCCCCATCATCGCCTTGTCCTGCGGCCGGGTGGGCTCCCGATTGATGACATCGTAAATGTCCTCGAAGAAGGTCAGGTCATAAACAGGCAGACTGCCGTACTCGTCGGAGAACGCATCGACGTGTCGTGTGGGAGGCCGATTGGCCGCGTCGGACAGAGGATAGATCTGCAGCTTCTTCGCATGAGCCGTAGTATCCTCGAACGTGGCGCCCGGCTTCATCACCGGCCGGAAGGAGAATCCTTGATTGACAGTATCGCTCTGGACCGGAATGTAGCCTTTTGGTGAGTCGCCGTCGTATCCCGGGGGTAGGATCAGGTACTTACCGCCCTTCCCTTCATCGAAGCCCGTGGTGCCCACATCGACGAGTGGTACATCCCAAGCGTTCACGATCGACCCGAAATAACCCACCTTGTCACTGGACGGCGGCACTTCCACGACCAACGGCCCCTTCTGGGTACTGAGGGAACCCCACGCATACGGGGTCACATCGTTTGCGGTCAGGAATCCATGTCGAGAGGCAAAGGGTTTGGACACGTAGACCACGTCGTTCACGTCCCCGCCCAGGTCTCGCTTGGTCGCCTTCTCAAAGTCGATGATTCCTACCGCGGGCATGGCCCAGATCGCCGCCTGTGTCGCGCGCTGCACCATGATCCGGTAGTCGATGTCGCCCGCATCGGAGGCCTCTTGAGCGCCCGCCTGATTGGCGCCCGCGAGCACCACGGCCAGGGTCGCTACCGCCGCAAACACCCTCGCGTTCATCGAGGACTTCTCGTTCATCTCGCTCCACCTTTCGCGCCGTTTTCTTGGTCCGTTTGGACTGGAGGGCACTCCGATTTAGTTAGTCCTTTAGATTGCGGCGGGCCAGGGCTCCCGCAAAGCGTGGGCCCGGTCCCAGAACTCGACCCGGGCATCGGCATCGCGATGCTCGCCGTCTGGCCGGGTCACAATCTCCGGAGCCGGCTGCTATGGCAGGAAAGTCCGCAACGGAGCCCCCACGTTGAAGTCGAACCTACTCCATCGTCTTCGCCGCAACCTCGCCCGGCGAAGACGCGCGAAGGACGCTGAGAGGCCGCGGCCGGTGTCGCTGCTGCGCGCGCCCGGGGGCGGAGACGGCACCAGGAGCGCTCTCACCCATCAGCCTGCGCTCGATGGCCTGCGCGGCCTCTGCCTCCTCGCGGTGCTCCTCTTCCATTCGGAGCTCTCGTGGATGAGCGGGGGCTTCCTCGGCGTCTCGACCTTCTTCACTCTGTCGGGGTTCTTGATCACCTCGCTCTTGCTCGCGGCGTACGAGCAGAACGGCGAGGTCTCGATGGCGCGGTTCTGGGACCGGAGGCTGCGGCGACTCGCACCCGCGGCCACGCTCGCCATCGCTGCGGTCGGGCTGACCGCGCCCGTCTGGCTCCCGCGCGCGCAGCAGGAGCGATTGGCCGGCGACGCGATCGCCTCACTCGCGTATCTCGTGAATTGGCGATTCGTGCAGGCGGAGTACGCCTATGAGCTCATCTTCGTCGACCCGTCGCCGCTGCAGCACTTCTGGTCGCTCGCCATCGAGGCGCAGTTCTATCTCGTGTTCCCCCTTCTCGTCGGCCTGGCTCTGCGATTCGGTGGCGGCCGCCGGGGCCTGGCAGCCGTATTGATGCTGCTGACCGGCGCCTCGGTTGCGCTGTCCTTCGCGCCGAGCATCGCGCAACAGGGGCAGCATCGCATCTACTACGGAAGTGACACCCGCGCCGCCGAGATCCTGATCGGCGCCCTCACCGCCCTCGCGCTCGGCGGGCGGCGGGCGAGCGGATCCGACGAGCTTCCCGCCCCCGTCCGATGGCTCGCCGCACCGGCGTTCGCGGCGATGCTGGCGGCGTGGAGTCTCGCGAGTGTAGACGACGCCTGGCTGTACGACGGAGGCTTCGCGCTGTACGCAGCGGTCTCGGCCGTCGTCGTGGTCTCGGCTACCGGGCGCACGCCAGTTCGCGCTCTTCTGCTCCCCGGGTGGCTTCGATGGACCGGACGGGTGTCCTACGGCGCCTACCTCTATCACTGGCCGGTCTTTCTCCTCCTGACTGAGGGGCGCACCGGCCTGGGGGCGACGTCACTACTGGCCGTGCGCGGCGCACTGACGCTCGGGTTGGCCGCGGTGTCTTTTCGTCTTGTCGAAGAGCCGATCCGCCGGCGACGTGCTCTGGCCGGACGGTCGTTCCGTCTCGCGTTGGCCGTGACGAGCTTGGTCCTGTTCGTCGGCGTGCTCGCCGCGAGCCCGATCTCGTTTCGGCAGCGCATCGGCGACCTGACCCTTCTGCTCGACTACGACACCGGGGATTCGAAGGAGCGGCGCTGGGGACTGTTCGGGGACTCTACGGCTCTCTCGCTCGCCCCGGGGCTCGACCAGTACCTGCGCACGCGTGAGGGGGAGCGACTGAGCGCGGGACGGCCAATGCTGGCATGCGGCATGATCGACGTCGGAGAGCGCTTCAACTACAAACGTTGGCGTCCGGTACAGGACAAATGTCGCGACCTGCCCGCCGCGTGGCGCAAGGCGGCACTCGCTCAGGGCGTCGACGTAGCGGTCGTGCTTACCGGCGCCTGGGAATCACGCGACTGGCGTCTTTCGAGCGACGGGGAGCCGGTCGCCCTCGGCGACCCACCCCTCGACGAGATCACGTTGCGCGCGGTCGAGCGGGCGATGGATGAGCTTGCGAGTGTCGACGTTGCGGTCGTCTGGCTCACGACCCCTCACATCGGTCTTCCCGCGGACCCGCGCGGACACGACATGGCTACGAGCGAAACGATCGCGCAGCCGGCGCGGCAGGACAGAATGAACGAGATCATCCGCGAAGCGGCAGCAACGCGTACCGCGGTGCACGTGCTGGATCTCGCCGCGTTCGTTCAGGCCTGGCCCGCCGGAGAGTTTGACGTCGGGCTGCGCCACGACGGAGTCCACTTCAGTCGCGAGGGTTCGACGTCCGTCGCGAACGAGTTTCTCGGGCCGAAGATTCTGCCCATCCTCGAGCGCACCTGGTACGAGCACCTGCTTCGCTGGTGAAATGGGCCGGCCGCTGGCGGTGCGCTAGCGATGGGCCGGCGCCATGTAAAACCAGAACGGAAATGGAGCCTCTTGCTCTTGGAGCGCCTTGCGCGCCTCCATCATCGTCTTTCCCGCTTCGGTCGTCTCGAAGAACCAGGCCTCGGCCGCCCGCCCGCCGGGCGCAGGTCCGGTGACGAGCTCCGTCGCGGCTTCTTCGTAGTAGGCCCGAATGTCGTGGCCAACTGCCACCGTGTTCTTGCCCGGCAACGGAACGTCCTTCCACGACGCGCCGTGCGCCCACTGGTGCAGAACGTCGAGTGCGGCCGCGATGGTGTCGACATCGATGGCCCGGCCCACCCCCGTCACGCCACGCGCGACGAGCGCCCGATCATACGCCGCGCGCAAGCCTCGAGCTTCGTCGACCGCTGGCGGCACATCAGGGTCGAAGCGAGGCGGCATGGCGCAAACCATGGGCGCCTCGTCTGTTTCGATGACTTCGGGATACCTCTCCAAGACCGGTGCCGTAGCCTCTAGAAGCGTCAGGCCACGCTCCAAGACATCGCGTTGGAAGGCAGGGTCGGATGGCTTGCCGAGCGGCCGACCTAGGGGGAACTCACAGTAGAGCCCGCGCGGAAGCGACATCTTCTCTGCGACTTCCAGCATCGAGGCAAACACGATGGTGGACAGACCGGCGGCTTCGAATACGTGGGCGAGCGTACTCACGGTACGCGTACAAAGGGGTCAAACGGGGGTGAGGAGTACCACGTCGACCGCATCCTTGATGAGCTCGGCGGCACACGCCGGGCCGGTATCGAGCCGAATCTCGCTCACGGTGTCGGGCTGATTACCGGCGAACGCGAAGTGCCGCGGAGCTACGTCGCCAATGACGCCTTCGGCCGCCAACTCCTCCAGGCGGTCAATCGGGTACACGACGTTCAGGTCGAGTCTGAAGCCGGTGTGATCGAAGTTCGGACTCCAGTGCCCCATCACGAGGTTGCGGTCCGACCGATCGAGCGCACGGAAGCCGGTCTCCGCCTGACCGAAACCTTCCTGGTCGGGTCGATGCAGAGCCGCCGAAGTCACGATCGCGACGCGCGCCTCCGACAACGGCTTGCCCAGCCGCGTGAACGCCGTCGACTCGAACTCGGGTACTGGTAGTGTGGCGGCGTACGCGCGCATCGTCGCGTCGGCTGGCGTCGTCATTTTCGGCTCACTTCTCCTGCGGCCTCGGCGGCTCCTCTGGCCGGACCTGGTTGGGCGCGCTTCACCCTAGAGGTTGCCCGTAGCATAGGCGACGCATGACGCCTCGCCGGGCAGCGGCACGTCGAGACCGGTGCGCGGAGGAGATCGCGGACGACCGGTCTCGCCCCCGGCAGCTCGACGTGATCTCGCTAGAGCCGCGTCTCGCGCTCGCATCGCAGCGCTCGTCCGTCCGGCGTCGGCCGGCAACGAGTGAACCCGTCGGCCTCGTCGGTGCAGCTCAGACCGTCGCCGCACTCCGTGTCGTCGACGCAGTCCTCGTCGGGGCCGTTCGGGCACTCGATGTTGCGCTGGCAGACGTCCCCTTCGGCCAAGTACTCGGTACAGCGTCCATCGAAGAGCTCGAAGCCCGAACATCTCCGGCCAGGCTCGACCTCGACGTCGCACCGCGCGATACCGTAGCGGCAGTAGGCGCCCTCGCCGCAGCGACGGAAGCCCTGGCACTCCGCCCCAACCTCTCCTGCGGGGACGCACACCCCGCCGAGACAGAACGTTCCGGGCTCGCAGCCGAAGATCTGACAGGTGCCGCCCAACGCGACGAATGGCTCGCAACGGCCGGTCACGTTCGAGCAGTGGAGGCCGTCTTCAGCAGGGCAGTTCACCTGGTCGATGGACACCGTGGTCGCGTCGGCCGGGAAGGGAGGCGGCGGCGCCGAGCAGGAGTCGCCGAGCCCGCCCTGCCGCGTGGAACTCCCGTAGCATCGGCTCTCGCCGTCTTCGGATTGTCGGCAACGAGTGTCCAGGCTGCAGGCGTCACAGCCGTCCGCACTACACAGAGTCCCGACGTCACCACGGGGAGCGCAGCGCCCCTCGATGCAGCTCGTCTCTCCGAATCGGCTTCCCCGACACTCTGCCTTCCTCTGGCATTGCTCGCCGACCTCTTTGAGCCCGTCGTAGGTCTGGAAGCATACTCGAGCCCGCCGCCGGCTGCCGCTGCAGTCGGCGGGAGTCGCCTCGAGCGCAGCCTGACATTCGGCGGCTGCGACGGCGTCGAATCCGCGCAGCCCTGCCCGTTCTTCTCCCTCGAGACGCCCGAGCTGCTTGTCCGTATAGGTGGCCACGCACGCCGCATGATCGAACGACTGGGCCGAGGCGTCACAGCAGACTGCCAGGTCGTCACAAATCCACTCCGCCAGGCGCGACGCGTACTCGTGTCGACTCAGCGTTCCGCCGAGGTTCGGACCTTCGGTCAGGCTTGTATTGTCGGAGCAGCCGAGCAGGGCCACACAAGCCGCGAGAGCCGCGGCACGGGAGAGACTCATGGTTGTTTCCTCTGCTTTCTCGGGTGAGGTGCCGTCGTCAGATACTTCGGGCGAGGCGGGGAAAGCGGAGGAGGAGACGGGCCTGACGTCGAGCCACGAACGTAGATCCGCCACATCACGGTGCGCAAGACAGATTCTGGCCAGGGGCCGCCCTACCCGAGTGCGGCCCCCGCTGCCCTCACGAGCAACTGCCGCCAGTCCACTCGAAGAGCGAGCGCACCCGATCCCAAAACGCACCGCCGAGAACGAAGAAACTCGCGACGAAAACGAGGTCTGGGATGAGGCGCCAGACCCAACCGAGCCCGAGTCCGATCGCCGGCTCCAAGTACGGCCCCACCCAAGCGTACAACAGCGGCAAGGAGAACATCGCCAACCCGATACGATGGCGCACCCGCCCTACCTCATCGGCTGGAAGGAACCTCGCGAGCGGTCGGAGGAGGCGGCGCTTCAGCATCTCGAAGCCGGGCTTGCCCATGACCCCAACGCCCACCACCATCCCGAGATCGGGCACTCCGACGGCGAACAGTCCGGAGAGTGCCGTCTTCCACTCCGGGGACAGGGTCGAGCCGACGACGAGCGGCACGAGAAGGAACGGGCTCGCGAAGCTGACGACGAAGACTCCGGCCCCCAGGCGGAGGCGCCATGCGTGCGCCACCTCTCGGTCGGTCACGGGCGCGGCTCCTCGGGCCGAGAAGTCTCGGGGGAAGAAGTCGGCCGCCCGTCGAGCAGAGCCTGCGTGCCGATGCCCCAATTCAGAATCCAGCCGAGCGCATCGGTCATCGAGACTTCGAGCCGCTGCACCTTGGAACTCGACACGACCTGAAGAAAGCCCATGGCCGGAGTGGGCGCGAGCGGAAAGAAGACGCACAGTTCATTCTCCGGCAGCTCTTCGACGATCGCGACGAGCACTCGAATGTCCGGGGTCACCGAGAGCAAGGCGGGCTGAAGGAGCGACGGGTCGTCCTTGCCACCGATCCGCTGAGTGACACTCTTGAGGAGCAAGTAGGGCGGAAAGCGATTGAGGGTTCGGTCCTCGATGAGAGTCCCCAAGTGCTTCATCGGACGCGTCCGAGCCGCGATGCCCAGACCGAGGAACAGCACGACGAGAATCCCCGCTGCGAAGATTCGTTGCCCGTCCCCATCGGCGAACCAGTCCGTCGGGAGCAGGTCCGTAACCGGCACGGTGAGGACCATCAGCGCATCCACGAACTGGGCGAGCATGAGGTACACGAGCAGGATCGGCAGAGCGATCAAGAATCCCTCCACCAAAAGGGAAGCCATCTTCCTCGAGAATGCAGTCACCAACCAACCTCCACGAAAACCGTCTCGTTCGACGTGCGCATCACACCCCACCCGCTGCGACGGCCGTCAAACCATGACTCCACCCGCAGCACCGCCCAGCCGCAGGACGCACGGAACCATGCCCACGGACGGATGGAACGTCCGGGCGAAACCAAGAGCTCGCGACGGCGCTCAGCGCGATCAGGGTCGTCGACTTCATCACGACCGACACGCGATCCGCGGTCGTTGCGTCGCGGGCGATGGCAACGGGGCTCACGGGGATCCCCGACATGGTCAGCGCCGTACTCGTCAGCGCACCGAGGGCCCCCTCGCAGTACCCGCTCTGCTTTTGCGACAAGCTCACCCGTTCAAACCTCCGGCTCTCGCGACCGCGACGGCCGTAGGTCCCGTCCTTCGGAGAAGAACCCGGCCCCCTCGATGTCTGACGTCGATGCTGGTAGCACATCTGGATCGCCGACGAAGGCCACCGACACGTGCTGCTCGCTCTGGATCAGACCCTCACCGCAGTCGCGGAACAGCATCGCTGGTCCGGTTCTCCGGGTCCCGCGCGCGGCGACATGGGTGAGGCCCACCCAACTCGGCCGAAGCCGACGAGCTGAGGCGAGCGTTCGGCGTGGAAACCGAGAAATCCTTCCGAGCCCCTCCCGGGGAGGTGTGGCAGACAGAACCGTTTCGAATCTTCTTCCCGCTCGGCGCCCTGCTCGGGTGGGTAGGTGTCGGCCAGTGGCTGCTGTACGCGTCCGGCGTGAGTTCGAGCTACTCCTGCCTTCGCCACGGCCTCGTCCAGATGCAGGCCTTCATGATGGCGTTCGCCGTCGGCTTTCTCATGACCGCTCTGCCGCGGCGAACTTCGTCGGCAGCGGCGAGCCACACCGAGCTGACCCTGGCCGCATTCTGTCTCGTGCTCACCACCGCGGCCCTCGTCGACGACCGGTGGGTGCTCGCGCAGCTCGGCTATCTCGGGCTTCTCCTTCTGTTGCTCGCCTTCGGGGCTCGCCGCTTTCTATCCCGCACGGCCGGCCGCCGACCGCCGGCTGCGTTCGTACTCATTCCCATCGGGGTCGCGCAGGGAATTGCGGGAAGTGTGCTGTTGATCGCCTACTTCGCAGGAGGACTCGCCCCGTGGACTGCGGTCTTCGCGCAACTCCTGATCGAGCAAGGCGTCTTCCTCTCGCTGGCGATGGGCATTGGCAGCCTCGTCCTGCCTCTGATGGCCGGTGGCTCACCACCTGCCGACCTCGGCTCGTCCCCGAAGGAAACGTATAAGGCGGTGGCCTACGTCACGGCGGGTGCGCTGCTGTTCGTCAGCCTCCTCGCCGAATCGCTCGGAGCCGACCGGCTTGGCCCTATCCTGCGCGCCGCCGTCGTCGCAGCGGCGCTCGGCTTCGGCGCGAACGCCTGGCGCTCGCCGGGCAAGCCAGGCCTTCATCGACGCTTGGCCGCCCTCGCCGTCTGGCTCCTTCCGCTGGGATTGCTGCTATCCGGGCTCTGGCCCGATTACCGCGTGCCCTCGCTGCACATCGCGTTCATTGGTGGCTTCGGACTTCTGGCATTCGCGGTCGCCACTCATGTGACGCTCGGACACCTCGATCTCGACGAGGAATCACGTGGTCGGCCGCCCGCCGTGGTCGCCCTCGCGTTCGGAATCATCGCCGCAATGGCCGCGCGGGTCGCCGCCGATGCGAGCAACAGCTACTTCGTTCACCTGGGCTGGGCGGCCGGAGCCTGGATCGTCGGCACCGCGATCTGGCTCGCCTACGTCGGGCCCAAGCTCCTCCGTCGATAGAAGGCCAACGGTGTAGGAGAGGGGGCGAGGTCACATGGACTGGCGAGAACGCTACCGCGCGAAGAGGGCGACCGCTGCCGGCGCGGTTGGGCGGATCCCGAAAGGGAAGCACATCTTCATCGGCTCCGGCGCCGCCCAGCCACGGGAACTGGTTGAGGAGATGGTCCGGCAGTACGCGAGATTTGCCGACAACCAGATCGTCCATCTTCTGACGCTCGGGCCCGCCCCATACGTCGACCTCCGGTACCAGGAGAGGTTCCGGCACAACGCGTTCTTCATCGGGCCGAATGTACGCGACGCGATCCACGCCGGTCGGGCCGACTACACTCCCGTGTTTCTCTCGCAGATTCCGGGCCTGATGCGCAGCCGGCGGCTCCCGATCGACGTCGCGCTCGTGCAGGTCACGCCACCGGATCGCTTCGGGTTCGTCAACCTCGGTGTCGCAGTCGACGTGGTTCTGGCCGCGATCGAGACCGCGGCGTTGGTGATCGCCGAGGTGAACCCGCAGATGCCCGTCGTACGCGGCGCGGGGTTCGTCCCCATGGATCGGATCGACGCGTGGGTGGACGTGGACACCGACCTGCCGGTCGTCGAGCGCGAGGCGCTCGACGACGTGTCGCTCGAGATCGGCCGGCACGTCGCAACGCTGGTGGAGGACGGCTCGACCGTTCAGGTCGGCATCGGACAGATCCCCGACGCGGTCGCCACGGCCCTTCGCCACAAGAAGGACCTCGGGGTTTGGACCGAAATGTTGTCGGAGGGCATCATCGACCTGATCGAGAACGGAAACGTGACCGGTCGCTACAAGACCATCCAACCCAACAAGGTGACGGCCTCGTTCACGTTTGGCACGCGTCGCACGTACGAGTTCGTGAACGAAAACCCGGCGTTCGCGTTCCATCCCTCCGACTTCGTGAACGACCCGGTCCGGATCGCCCAACAGCACAAGATGGTGGCGATCAACACGGCCCTCCAGATCGACCTCACTGGTCAGGTGTGCTCCGATTCGATCGGAACGAAATTCTACTCCGGCATCGGAGGCCAGGTCGACTTCATCCGCGGAGCGTCGATGGCCGAGAGTGGCAAGCCGATCCTCGCGATTCGATCGACTGCGCGCGAGGGAACGATCAGCAAACTCGTGGCGACGCTCGACGAAGGGGCGGGCGTCGTCACGTCGCGAGGTGACGTGCAGTACGTCGTGACCGAGTACGGAATCGCCGACCTTCACGGGAAGTCGATACGCGAGCGCGCGCTGTCCCTCATCTCGATCGCACATCCCGACTTCCGCGCGGACCTGCTCGCTGCGGCAAAGCGCAGGCACTACGTCTTTGCAGATCAGATCGAGCCCCGCGCAAGCTACCCCGAGCGGTACGAGAAGGAGATCACCAGCCGGAGCGGCGAGCGACTCCGGATGCGCCCGGTGCGGGAGACCGACGAGTCGAAGATGAGCGACCTCTTCTACAACTTCTCGCCCGAGACGGTCTACAAGCGATGGATGTCCGGCATCGGCCGCCTGCCGCACACCGCCCTGCAGCGCTACCTGCGCGTCGACGACACCGAGAACGTTGCCATCGTCCTCGAAACCATGGCGCCCGATCGCGAGAGCGAGCTCATCGGCGTGGGCCACTACTACACCGACGCGGCGACGCGGTTCGCGGACGTGGCGCTCGTGCTACGCGACGATCATCAGGGGCAGGGTCTCGGGACGGCGCTCTTCGCCCACCTGAACGAAATCGCGCACGAGAACGACATCCGGGGGTTCACCGCGGAGGTGTTGCGGTCGAACCGGCCGATGCTCGAGGTCTTCTACAAATCGGGCCTCGAGGTGCACAGTCGCCTCGAAGGCACCGCCTACGCACTGGAGATGCCGTTCGAATCCGCGCAAGTCGCTCGGCCCGACGGCGAGTAACGCCAGGCACCGGGCATCCGGTCGTGCGCGGCCGGCTCGTCGTCGACATGCCGCCACCCCTCGTGCGGGAGAAGCTCATCAAGCTCACGAGCCGCCTCGCACGGCACTCGGCATGGCGAGTTTTGGAGAGAACGCCAAGGAGGGTTCGGCCCAACGGCCCCTCCTTTAGGACCGGCCCATTGCTTGCTTGAATGGGGGGCATGATCTCGTGGCTCTTTCTGTTCGTGACGTTGGTCGGAGCGTGGTTCACCTTCAACGCCTACGTGCCCCATCGGCGCACCGGGCCCCTCATCATCCCAAGCTTCCTCGCAGGGTGGCTGACGGCCGAGCTCTCAGGCCACCATTTCGCCTGGCAGGTCGTAGCGACCGTGATTTTCGTGGCCCTCGGCGCGCTCGATGCGTGGCCCGGGTGGGTCGGACTCGGGGTTACCGCCCTGTCGTGGCTCGGGCTCCTGGCCCTGGTCCCGGCGGCCCGCAAGGCCGAGCCCGTCCTCGAGAAGGCGCTCTCCGAGTCACTCGGTCCCGATTATCGGAACGAGATCGCCCCTGAGATCGCAGCGACGGTAGTGAAGCCGCTCCCGACGGCGAAGCTCGTCGTGCCCTTCCGCTTCCACGACCCCGAGATCAGCGTGACCCGCGACATCGCTTATGTCGACGACGGCGACAAGCGCCACCTGCTCGACATCTACACTCCGCGCGCTGGCGTCGAGCGTGCACCCGTCTTGCTCCAGATTCACGGCGGCGGCTGGATCATCGGCAATAAGCACGAGCAGGGCCTGCCCCTCATGACTCACCTCGCCGCGCGCGGCTGGGTCTGCGTAGCGGCGAACTACCGGTTGAGCCCAAGCGCCACCTTCCCCGACCACATCGTCGACGTGAAGCGCGCGCTGCGCTGGGTGCGTGAGAACATCCAGCAGTACGGCGGCGACCCCGAGTTCGTGGTTGCGACCGGCGGCTCGGCCGGCGGGCATCTCTCTTCCCTTCTCGCGTTGACCGCGAACGCCCCCGAGTTCCAGCCAGGCTTCGAGGGGGCCGACACCCACGTCGAGGCGTGCGTCCCCTTCTACGGCGTCTACGACTGGAC
>JAJCZO010000003.1 GCA_029262355.1 Deltaproteobacteria bacterium | reverse complement strand
GCTCAGCGAGAACGAACTCGAGCTGGTCCGCCTCTGGATTCAGGGCGGCGCTCCGGAAACCGGGACCGTGCTCGACACCGACGGCCTCGTCGAAGGCTGTCTGCCCGATCCAGCGCCGATCATCATCGAGCCTCTCGACCCTCCGGCGCCAGAGCTCGGCGTCCAGCTCGAGATGCCTTCGTACCTGTTGAAGGCAGCCTCCGAGACCGAGGTCTGTTTCCCAACCTACTACGACTTCACCGATGTCGTGCCCGACGAGTTCAAGTCGGCCGACGGGAACACCTTCTCCTGGGAAGCGTTCGAAGTGCGCCAGGACCCCTCGAGTCATCACCTGCTGGTTCAGGCCCCGATCGCGGCCTTCGGCGGTCGCAACGTCGACCCGTCACTCGTCGAGGGGTGGTCGTGCATGGGCGGCTCGGACGACGGTGCCAGCTGTGACCCGCTCGACAGAAGCGCGTGTGGCGACGGCTTCTGCACCGGACCCGTTCGGGTCGGCACAGGGTGCAGCGGCTACGAGTTCGCTCCCACCGTCACCCCGGTCACCTTCAGCGGCACGCAGCAGGCGCAATACCGACGTCAAAACTTCCCCGGCGTATTCGCACCGGCTCCCATCAAGGGACTCGTGTTCTGGAACTCGCACGCCTTCAACCTGACCTCGTCAGACACGCAGATGCATGCCCGAGTGAACTGGATCTTCGCGCAGGATCGCACGTACGGAATTCGCACGTACGGCGGTGGCGACAACGGCTTCGGGATCACGCGCCTGCTGGGCGAAGGCGCACCGCCTTACACCACCAAGGAGATGTGCGGCGAGACGACGCTCCCCAAGGGCGCGCGCGTCACGGGGCTGAATTCCCACACCCACAAGCGCGGGAAGCGGTTCTGGTATGAACTGCTGAACGGCGAAATCCTTTACGAATCCCTGGTGTACAACGACCCCCTCGACAAGCAGTTCAACCCGCCACTCGAATTCGACTCCGATGATCCCGCCGATCGCACGATCCGGTTCTGCTCGCTCTACAACAATGGTGTCGACGAAGACGGCAACCCGGATTCAGAGGCGGTGACGCGAGCCTCTCGAATCCCGTACGCGGTCACCCTCGAAGGCATCCCGGCGGGAATCGGCTTCTGCGAGCCTACCCAGTGCGTGAACGAGGGGATGTACGACGTGGCCTGCGACGACGGGGTGCGCAACCGCGCTGGAGACGATGCAGCGTGCGATAGCTCTCCGGGGGCAGGCGACGGCGTGTGCGACGCCTGTCGGATCATGGGCGGCGTCACAACCGAAAACGAGATGTTCGGCCCAGACATCAGCTACTTCGTCGTTCCGTAGCGGCACCGCAAAACGCTCGCTCGCCAGAACATCCGCCCCGCCCCAGCGGATGACCTGGCGCCGTACACATCCGAGTCCGAGTTGGGGCGCACGGCTCTGGCCGGGGCCTTGCGCTTCATGCTGCGATCCGCGTCCGCCGAAGCATAGGACAGGGAGGCTTCGGGGCGCATGGACGGCCTCGAGCCTTCACCAAAATGGCGATGGACGAGGGAGAGCACCCGTTGGCCGCTGAGGCGGTGCCAGAACACCCACCGCATCGGGCCCGGCACGTGGCGTCGCGCGCGATCGACTGGTTCGTCGAGCCGCTTTCGCAAGCAGGCGACGTCGAGAGCTACCGTCGGGCCCGCTTCCTCGTCGCGGCCTGTTTAGCGATCGCGGTCTGGGGCCCGATTTTCGGAGTGGTTCACTGGGCGAACGGCAAATCCGGGCTGATCGGCGTGCTCGCGTCCGTGGGCGCGGTGGGCGCCACTCTGCCCTTCCTCTTCCGCGCAGGCTGGCGTGTCGGGAGCAGCGGCCTCATCGTCAGCGTCTTCTACTTCGGCCTTCTCTCGGTACTGGCCTGGGCCACCGGGGGGCAGGATGCGCCCGTCCTCTGGTGGCTTGCGTCGGCACCCATGCTCGCCGCGGCCCTACGCGGACTGCGAACCGGGGCCCTGTTCGCGCTCGCTGCGATCGCCGAGTACGGCTTCTTTCTCGCCGCGCCCGACTTGGGCTACGTCGCGCCCTACCCCTTCACCACCGAGCAACTGCCTCCAGACCTCTTCGCCTCGATGTCCGGCCTGACGATCATCGTTCTGTCGATCCTGTGGGTCTTCGAAGCCAGCAAGGCAGACGCGATCGCTCGGCTCCAAAGCGCCAACGCGAAGCTCCGCGCCGAAACCGAAGTCCGCCGCCAAGCGCAGCACGAACTCGCGGAGGCTCGCGATCAGGCCCTCGCTTCGACGCGAGCCAAGTCCGAGTTCCTCGCGACCATGAGTCACGAGATCCGTACTCCGATGAACGGCGTCATCGGCATGACGAGCCTGCTGATGGAGACACCTCTCACGACGGAGCAACGCGAGTTCGTCGACACCGTCCGCACGAGCGGCGACGCCCTCCTGACCATCATCAACGACATCCTCGACTTCTCGAAGATCGAAGCCGGTCGCGTCGAACTCGAAGAGCAGGCCTTCGACGTGCGCGCCGCTCTCGAAGAAGCCGTCGATCTGGTGGCCCTCCTCGCGCAACAAAAGGGGCTGGAGCTGACCTGCCAGTGCGAGATCGACGTGCCGTCGGCCGTGGTCGGGGACGTCACGCGCGTCCGCCAGGTCCTGGTCAACCTGCTCTCCAACGCGCTCAAGTTTACCGAGACCGGCGAGATCGCCGTCACACTCGCGTGCCGCCGACGAGATGGCGGCGACTACGACCTGCACTTCCAGGTGCGAGATACCGGCATCGGAATTCCCGAGGATCGCCGCGGCCGCCTCTTCCAACCGTTCAGCCAGGTCGACGCGTCGACGACGCGGCGCTTCGGCGGGACCGGCCTCGGTCTCTCCATCGCAAAACGCTTCGCCGAGCTGATGAGCGGCACCATGTGGGCCGACAGCACTCCCGGCCAGGGCTCGACCTTCCACTTCACGATGCTCGCGGCCGAGGCGGACGATCGGCAGACGGATTCACCGAACGCCCCCGAGCTCCCCGAGGGAAAGCGTGTTCTGGTGGTCGACGACAACGCGACCAACCTCCGCATCCTCGACCGGCAGCTCAAATGGTGGGGCTGTGAAGTCGTGACGGAGGCCTCTCCCCTCGCGGCACTCGAGCGGTTCCGAAGCGGAGAGCCGTTCGATCTCGCCATCCTCGACATGCAGATGCCGGACATGCACGGAGTCGAGCTCGCGAGCGAGCTTCGGTCGCTGTCGTCGGGATCCGACATGCCACTGATCCTGCTGAGCTCGCTCGGCGATTCCGAGGTCCGCGGCGCGGCGGCTCCGGCAGAGCCGTCCACAGCCGCGACCAACACGAATCTTCTCCGGCTCTTCTCTTCGATCCTCACGAAGCCGGCGAAGCCGGGGCGCTTGCTGGAAGCGCTGGCCCTGGCCTGGAACGACGCGCCGCCAGAGCCGGCGCGACCAGACTCCCCTCGTGCGGGAGACCGCCGCCTCGCCAAACACCGCCCGCTGCGAATCCTCCTCGCGGAGGACAATCAGATCAATCAGAAGGTCGCGTGCAAGATGCTGGAACACCTCGGCTACCGCGCCGACCTCGCCGCGAACGGGATCGAGGTACTCGAAGCGCTGGAACGTCAGACCTACGAGGTCATCCTCATGGACATGCAGATGCCCGAGATGGACGGCCTCGAGGCAACCCGCGAGATCCGTCGACGCTGGCCAGCAGAGAACCAACCCTGGATCATTGCGATGACCGCCAATGCAATGAGTGGACACCGCACCGAGTGCCTCGCCGCCGGCATGGACGACTACTTGAGCAAGCCCGTGGCCGCGCGCCTGCTCGCCGCCGCTCTCGAACGCTTTCGCCGACGAGACGAGACGACCGCGGCCCACGCGCCTCTCGCCTGAGAAAACCGCCCCGCGCGACGCTGCGCCGCCACCCAGACGACGGCAGACATTGGCCAGCGGAAGGGGATTGACTATAACTGACCGAGTCGGTTATATATAGATCATGCTCCCACAAGCCCTTTCGCGGCTCGTCTTGCCCTTGGTGGTCGCCCTCATCGCGTCGGGATGCGGGCCCGAGTCCCGGGTCGATCTGTGGCGCTTCGTCTCCTCGGGGCGCGACGGATACCAGCAACCCGAGAAGGTGATCGACGCCCTCGACCTGAAGCCTGGCGCGCGGGTCGCCGAGATTGGTGCCGGCGACGGCTACTGGATCCCATGGCTCTCCGAGGCGGTGGGGCCAGGCGGGCGTGTGTACGCGGTGGAAGTCGAACAGGACAAGGTCGACGCCTTGAACGATCTCGTGCGAGAGGAGGGCTACAGCAACGTGGATGTCGTGCTGGGGAAGTATGAGGACCCAGAGCTCCCCGACCAATCCGTCGACGTCGCCATGACCTCGATGACGTACCACCACATCGAAGACCGGGTGACCTACTTCCGGAGACTGCAGACCGACCTCGCGCCCGGTGGCCGCGTCGCGCACCTCGACAATCGTTCGGGCCTGCCCTTCCCCATCAGCATCTTTACTTCGGGACACTCGTCGGAGACCGAAGAGGTCGACGAGGAGATGACGGCAGCGGGATACACCCGTGTCGACAGCCTGGACTTCCTGTACTCGCAGATCTTCCTGACCTACGCGCCGTCGCACGCAGAGGGGAGCGACTAGGCTAGTGCCCCGTAGGATCCCACCCGAGCGGTTCGGAGAGCTGATCCGCGGTGCGACTGACGTGTTCACCGCGCTCGGCTATCAACGTACTCAGATGGCGGGCATCGCCGAGGCCGTCGGCGTATCGAAGGCAACGCTCTACCTCTACGTCGAGAGCAAAGAGGCGCTTCTGTGGCTTTGCCTCAACTACGCAGACCGCCCCGAAGAATTCGAGAAGCCTGAGATCCTTCCCGTACCAACGCCGGCGCCCGGACGAATGGTCGAGCAAGTCGCGAGCCGCATCGCCGATGTCGCAAGGTTTCCCGCGCTCTCCGCCGCGCTCCGTAAGCCCCGCGCCTCGGACACCCGCCAGGAACTCCACGACGTCCTCAACGAGCTGTACACCCTGCTCGAAGACAACTGTCGCGCCGTGCGCATGCTCGAGCGTTGTTCGGATCACCACGAGCTGGGCCCCCTATGGCAAGAACTCGGACGCGGCCCGGGGCGCGGCGACCTGGCTCACTACGTCGAGCTCCGGATCCGGTCCGGGCAGTTTCGCCAAATGGAGCACCCGCGCCTCGCCTCACGAATCGCCCTCGAGACCATCGCGACATGGGCGATGCACATCAAATGGGATCAATGGCCCGAGCCCTACGAGCCCGTATCGACGAAGGCTTTCGTGCTCGAACAGGTCAGTCGCGGCCTGCTGGCAGACGAACCACCGGCGGCAGCGCCGAGATGACGGGAACGAAGCCAACGAGATGAGGGAACGCCGCATGAAGAACTTACTGTTCGCCACCCTGCTCACCGTCACCGTGCTCAGCGCGGCCGCGAGAGCCGACTCGCCCCTCGAGACGATCCAGCCGGACATCGCGCTTTCGGATGTCCGTGCCCGCCCCGGCGTCGTCCTCGTCGATCTCTACGCCGACTGGTGAATGAAGTGTGTCCGGCAGTTGCCGGTCATCGAGAAGCTCGCAGATGAGTTCAGCGGTAGAGTGACCTTCATCAAGGTCGACAGCATCGACGACGCTTCGGTGCTCGAGGCCTTCGACGCCGGCAGTTACCCGGCCTACCTCGTCTTTCGGGACGGCGTCGAAGTCGATCGCCTGAGCCTCAATTTCGCCCCCTGGTATCTCGAGGAACGCATCCGGGGCATGCTCGAGGACGCGCTCGCAACGAACTGACGTCGGCGTCGATCGAGTCCTCGTCGGTGCGCTGGCGCACCCGCGGCATCGGCAGCAATCAGCGGGCGCGCGAGCCCGGCGTAGATTCAGCCGGCTCCCCGAACTCCTCCGCGAGCTTTCGTTGGAGCGCACGCAGGTCCACCTTCCCGCTCGCGAGCCACGGCAGCGACGTCGAATCGGCGAACGTCGCGATGTGGCGTGGAACCTTGTACGACGAGAGCTCCGCCTTCACGCGTGCGCGCAGGTCCTCCGCTTTGGCGGTGACGCCTGGCGTGAGTACCACGGCGGCGACGACGTCCTCGCCCCGATCCGGATGGGGGACGCCGAAAACGTACGCAGCCGAGACTTCGTCGAAGCCCTCGAGAAAGAGCTCGACCTCCCGCGGCGTGATCAGCATCCCCGACGATTTGATCTGGTCGCCGAGACGCCCCTGATAGTAGAAGTGACCGTCGTCATCGAGGAAGCCCCCGTCGCCGGTGTGGTACCAACCGTCGCGATCGAACACGTCGGCACGCTCTTTCTTGTAGAATCCCAGCATGAGGGAGTAGCCACGCACGCAGACCTCGCCCATCTGGCCGGACGCCAGCGTTGCGCCGCTCACGGGGTCCACGACCTTGTGCTCGACACCGGGCACCGAGTGGCCATACGAGCCGCCCACCTCGGCCGCCGGCCGAAGCCCGATCTCCTGAATCGTGTGCGGCCCGCAGGTCTCGGTCATGCCGAGAGACTGGGCGCGCTCCCACTCCCCCCCCGTGGGAGGGAACAACCCTTCGCCCGGCGCGTCCCGGACCGACGACATGTCGCGGTCGGGAAACGACGGATGCTCGCGCAGCGCCTTGCTCACGTGCGGCCAGCCAAAGATGTGCGTTACCTTTTCTCGCTCGAGGAGGTCGAGGGTCGCGCCTGGTTCGAAGGCGTTCTCGAAGACCACGGTGGCCCCGGCGTGCATGCCGGACAGCAACGAGAAGACGAGCCCGCCCACCCAGAACAGCGGCATCGGCGAGTACAGCACATCGCCCGGGCCGAAGTCGCGAAACTGCAGGAGGTTGTGTGGATGGCGGACGACCGTGGCGTGGCTGTGGATCGCCCCCTTGGGGTCCGACGTACTGCCGGACGAGTACGCGACCAGCAGCGGGTCACTCGGATGGACGTCAGCCTCGGCGGCGGCGAGCCAGTCGTCGGGCACCTCGCGACCACGGCCTGCGAGATCATCGAGTCGGCCACACCACGAGTGGCTGGACTCGGCCAGCGACCACACCGAGCGCAGGTAGGGATGGGAGGCCGCGCCGAGCGACTCGTTGCGCTGCGCCGCGAGCATCGGGACCGCTTGGGCAATCCGGTCGAGGTAGTCGCGGCCAAGGTGCCGATCGATCGTGAGCAGCATCTCCACATCGGCATGCCTCAGCACCCAGCCGAGCTCGCGCGTCTTCCAATAGGTGTTGAGCAAGGAGACCAGAGCGCCCACGCGCGCCGCCGCCAGCCAGCACACGATCCAATCCGGCCGATTCGGCGCGAGCAGCCCTACGCGCGTCCCCTTTCGCACCCCTGAGGCCAGCAGCCCCTTCGCGAGTCGGGCCGAGCGCTCGTCGGCCTCCCGGTAGCTCAAACGCTCTTCTCCGAGCACTGCCAGCGTCGCATCGCCATGGCGGCTCGCCAGCTGGCGGGCGAACTCGCCGGCGGTGGCGCGGTACTCCGGGAACGACGGAGTCCTGCGTCCGGGGGGCGTCGGTCGTTTCGGGGCCACGATCCTGCGATCTACGCGTCGATCCGGCCGGCACGCAAGCGATCGGGCGGGCCTAAAGAACGGAAGCGATTCGACGAACTGCGTACGACCGAGCGAGAGTCGTGAGCCAGAGAACCATCCGAGGAACCTCCAGGACAGGGTCTCACGCCGGCCGTGTGCGAATCACGACGTCGGGTCGGGCCGACGCGCTCGTCGGGAGCACGGTGACTACGCCGCGCACGTGGCCGGCAAGCCGTACTGCGCCCGGATCTGGCGAAGCTCCTGCAGGAGCTCCCAGAGTACCGCGTCCGCTTGGTCGACGGAGTGGACATCGGAATCGCGATCGACCAATTGGGACTGGAGTCCCTGAACTCGCCGTCGGTCTCCGCGATCTGCGTACACGAGGGCTTCGAGCCACCTCGCCGAGAGCGCGTGGTCGTGGACGTTGGACCGAGCCGCGACCTTTGCGTAAGCGCTGGCCACCTCGTATTTGCAGGTGGCCAGCGCCTCCAGCCCTGCCAGGTTGTCATCACCCACCAAGAGACGCAGGCTTTCGATCTCCTCGACTTCGCTCCTCTGTTGCGCGGCGTCTCTCTGCCGACGACGATCGGCGTCTTGCATGTCGCCACGGAGTCCACCCGCGACGGCCCCGGTGCTCCCTCCCCAGACGGCACCGCGAGCGGCAGCCCGCCCGACGTTTCCTCCAAAAATCGCAGCCGTGAGCGCGCCTCCGACGGCGCCCGCAATTCCACCGATTGCTGCGCCCTCGACCGCCTTGCTGCGACCCGTCGCCGTACATCCGACGCAGAGGGCGACCAGAAGGACGAGGACCTGCACGCGGCGCCGGATGCCGCGCTGTTCGAGTGCCCTCTTGCACGGCAGGGGCGCGCCCCTTGCTCCGCAGTCGATCGTGGCTGGACGCGTCGTGTTCATTGGCAGGAACGTATCGGATGCAGGTGCGACAGCAACCGCCGGAAGAGGTCCGGTCATGCCCCTCTCCGCCTCTCGTTTTCTCAGCAGTTCGCGAGCGGGCCGCACCAACGTACGCCGAGGCATGGCCAAGAAGGAACCCGCGCCGATCAAGTTTCCACCGAGCCATCAAAGTGAAGGGCAAGGTCCCGGCTCGCCTTCGGTCCGAAGCCCAGGGAGGACTCGCACTTTGCTTCGCGAGTCGCACGACGCGGGCGAAGCGGCGCGCCAGATCCTCAGAAGCGCTCGAGTCCAATCACGTCCATGTCGTCCCGCTCCCGCATGGGGCGGACGCTCGTGCACGTCTTCCCGTCACACCTCCGCTCGTGGGCGCCGCGAACACGCGCTCACTTCACGAGGGTCGCGATGTGCTTCGTGCTTCGTCCATCCTTTACCAGGCAGCACCCTCGACGCCGTCGAGGAAGGCGCCGCAAGGTGACGACACGCACTTCAGGTCCTGCGACGGGTTCTGCACCCCCGGGGTCCAGGTGAATGTCGGGCACTCGGGCGGTGGGTTCAACAGGCCTTGATTGATGCAGGCTGGGGACTCAGAGGGGTCGGACCACTCGGCGGCGCTCTGGGCGCGGTCCAAGAAGCTCGTCGTCCGCTCGATCGAGACGCCGGCAAGCCACCCTTCGTCGCGCGGTGCACTGTACGGGAAGGTCTGGAAGAAATGCCCGTAGGTGCCAGCGTTCGGAATGATCCCCTCGTAGCTCACCGCGTCGACCTCGGCGCCCTGGTCGTCGAGGAGCAGGATGCCGTCGGGACAGAGCACCTCCTCGGCGTTCAGCAAATTGCCGTTCGTGAGGTTCGAGTCGATGCGCGGGCCCAACAGGATCACGTCGCAGGCGGGAAGGTTGACGACATTCAGCGAAGTATTCGTGAAGCACACGACCGCGAAGCCGATGCCCGTTCCGGTGTCGTCGAGAAGCACGGTGCCGGGCGGAATGGTGCCAAGCAAATTCGCCTCACCAATCGCCACCGTCGGCTCGTACGGAGGCGTGAGGCACGACGGCGCGCCCCCTTCGACGTTCACGATCTGGAAGCCGCTGAGGTCGGTTCCCGCGGGCCCGGCGATCTCGATGAACTCATCGCGATCGTCGAGGTTGGCGAAGAAGTCGTCGTAATCGAACTCGTTGATCCAGGGCGGCACGAGCGCGCCCCCGCACGTTCCCTCAAAGCAGGTGTCGGCGGCAGTGCAGTCATCGCCGTCGTCGCACGAGCTCGTGTTCGCGACGTGCGAACACGTGCCCGCACCATCGCAGACGTCGTCCGTGCACACATCGCCGTCATCCGCACAGGCAGTGCCGCCCGCGTCGAACTGGCAACTGGCGTCGCAGCAGTCACCGTCGGTCGTGTTGCCGTCGTCGCATTGTTCATCCGGAGCGTCGAGGATGCCATCCCCGCACTCCTCGATGGTGCAGTCGAAGCGGCAGCCGTCACCGCTGACGATGTTGCCGTCGTCACAGTCTTCCCCAGCCGTCTGAATTCCGTTGCCGCAGGTGGTGAGCGTGCAGTTGCTGTCGCAGCCATCGCCCTCCACAAGGTTCCCGTCGTCGCACTCCTCACCCGACTCGGTGACCGTGTTGCCACACTCGGTCTGACACGCGCTGGCCGGCCCCTTGAAGACGACCTTGGATGGAACGTTCTTCTTCAGCTGGCTCGGCGGGCTCTCCCAGCGGGCGCAGTACTCGACCGCGCCGATCTGGAGACGCGTCTCGATGAAGTCGACCGGGCCCGCGAGGGCCACGTTGCTGTAGGGCGGCCCCTTGAGCAACACGCTCAACTTGCCCGGCTTGAGTTGCAACTTGCGGCGCAAGCCCGTCAGCTTGTCCTTCTCATTGTACTTGAAGCCTGAACCCGCGGGCGCCCATGCGGTACAGTCGAGCGTCTGCTCGGGGAGCACCTGTGTGTTCGTCAGGATGCGCACCTTCGTCTCCGCCGGACAGAGCGGGCTCACGGGGATCGTCAACAGCTCGGGGTCCTTGGAGAACTTGAAGCTCAGCTTGTCGGAGCGTGGGTTCTCCTTATCCACCGCGCTCAACGCCCGCGCACCGACGGTGAGATCGGTGAAGGCCGCCGCCGGCCCGGCTGTGGCGAACATCGTGGTGCATGCGAGAAGTGCGATGACGCCGAGTCGAGTGCGCGTGGTCATGAGCAGTCCCCTTGAGGCGACGTCGTTCGGCCGCCGCGACCACACGTCGCACGGACGAGCCCCGCGGTCCAGAGCGTCTTTGGAACGGTCGTTCAAATGGGGCGCCGCCCGCGCCCAGGCCCTATCGGCTCGTTGCGACTCTCGCGGGGCGAGTGGGCCGGCACCGCAGCTGCGGCACGCAAGTGCGTTAGGGTCGCGCTAGGCTGAGGCCGCAACGAGCACCGGAACGACCTTCCCGCGAACGACACGACAGCACGAGGGAGTCCCGACGGCTACCTCGCGCTCCGTCCGCACTCACCGAAGATCAAGCCCGGGATTCTGTTCCCGGATGTACTCGGGAATCGGCTCGTCGTTCCTCTCCTTCAGCGGGCGACGGGCGCCAATGTACGATCCGGTCACTCCGTCGCAGCGCTGCCCATCGTTGTTCTGCCAATTTCCGTTCATGCAGGTAACGGCCAAACCGCCCGAGCACACGGTCACGTTCGGAGGGTAGGCCTGACCGGCAAGGCGGCACTCCTCGGCTCCCGAGGCCCAAGTGGGCGCGAGCAGCAGGCACATCAGCACTATGAGCAAGGACCCGAATCTCATCTGTAGACCTCCCGTTTGAAAGCGCGGCCGACGGAGACTCTTGGCTATCAGCCGACCGAGGCTGACGGAAGACGTATCGCACGCGCCGGGAGCGCATCCCCTGCACGGGGCCGCCCCCGGAATCGAGACGTCCCTCTGTCGACACTTCGGCGTACGGGCATAGATTCCCGTCGCGACAAGGGCCCACCTTCTCGTTGGCCGAGCGTGGTCTTCTGTCCGTCTCTGCGCGACGGCGTCGCCTCGCTCATGTCCTCGGCCTACTCGCACTCCCCTGCTCATGGTACCCGATGACGATGCGCAGAAACGAAGTCGCTCTCGGAAGCAGGATTTTCATCGCGGCCGTGGCCTCGTTGAGTTTGCTCAACCATCCCGCCGTCGCGCTCGCCGACGAAGTTCCGGGTGGAGAGGTCGAGCTCGAGCTTGCGCCCGACTTCCGCCTCGACGACGGACTGGACCTTCGCTCGTACGGAGACGGCGCCACGCGCAGCCTGCTGACCCCCGTCCGAGGGCGGGGGGCTCGCTTCGGCCCTCGTCAAAAGGAGCGCTACTGCGGCCTCAAGGCAGCGCCCACCAACGTTCAGTGGGTCGTGAATGACCTGGCCACCGGCGATATCGTCTCTCAAAGCCCCGGCGCCGACCGGCTCTTCTTCGGGGCTTCCACGTCGAAGATCTTCGTCGCCGCCGCTCTGCTCGACAAGCATCAGGGCAAACTCAGCAAGCAGCAGATCGGGCTCCTCGCTCGGATGATCGTGGTCTCCGACAACGGGGCGTGGCTCGCTCTTCAGCGTCAGGTCGGCAGCGACGGCACGAGCGACAGTGGCCGCGCAGCCGTACAGTCGTTCGTCCGCGCCATGGGCTATCCCACGATCAAGGGCTTCCAGGGGTGGATGCGCCAGCCCGACGGCTCCCGGATCCACGGCAACGAGCTGAACTCGATCGAGGTCGCGCAGTTCCTGCACGACACCTACCAGCGAAAGTACAAAGGAGCCGACGCGCTCTGGAAGATCATGCAGGCCACGCGGACAGGTGGATCCAAGATCGACAAATACACGCCGACCGACGTCTACGTCAGCGGCAAGACGGGCACGTATAGCGGCCCGAACGAGAGCCCGAAGACCGTAGACCTACCGACCATCAAGGCACGCAACCACGCCGCGGCCCTGCGCATTGGCAGCCGGCGCTACGGCCTCGCGATCCTCACCAACACGGGTGACAACGAGGACGTGGCCGTGCTCGGCGGCGGGCTCATGCGAGAATACCTCGGCGTGGAACCGAGCGTGGCGTGCCCGTGAGGAACGCTTCGACGAGCGGGGCCGGTTGCCAAGCTCGGCCTGGGCGAGGTCCTCATCGGGTCGCGAGATCAGCTCTCAGGATCCTCTGAATCTTCATCGCGCACGATCGGGTTCCCGCCATCATCCAAGGGGATTTCCGTCTTGCTCATCGTGATGTTCACCGGCGCCGGCTTTCGGCGCATCCAGGGCTGCTGCTCCACGAGCGTCTGCGCGACCCGCGCCCCATGGAGGATGTGAAGGGCCTCGGTCGTCCGCCCGGGCGGCTGTCGGGTCGGCGCCTCGCCGTGTGACTGACCGTCGAAGACGTGGACCGTACTGGTGGGGAACGCGAACTCCACACCAAGCTGGTCCGCGAGACGGACGATGTCGAGGAACAATCGCTCACGCTCGCGAAGCTCCGTGTTCCAGTCAGGAACCTCGAAGAAGACATACAGTAGGATGTCGAGACTCGAGGAGCTGAACTCGTTGCAGTAGACCTCGTAGTAGTCCTTTCTCGTGTAGGGATGGAGCCGAACGAGCTCGCGAATGCCCTCCGTGAAGCTGACGAGTTTCTCTGCGGCCGTGTCGTACTGCACGCCCAGCATGGTCTTCCAGCGCCGGTAACGGCGGCGCCCATAGTTGTCGACGACGGCGCGCACGAGGTTCGCATTGGGGATCGTGACGACGGAGTTGTAGAAGGTCCGCACGCGCGTAGAGCGAAAGCCGACTTCCTCGACCATCCCTTCCGTCGAATCGATGACGACCCAGTCGCCGATATCGAAGGGGCGATCGAACAGGACCGCGACAGACCCGAAGAAGTTCTCGACCGTGTCCTTCGCGGCAAACGAGAACGCGACGCTGGCGACCGTGAGGGAAGCCAGGAGTGGCGTCAGCGGAACGTCGAGCGCACTCGCGGCGAAGATCACCGCCAGAACGATCACGAAGATCTTGAGCGCGCGGACCAACAACGGGACCAGCACGTCGTCGATGCGCCGCTCAGTCTTCTTCGCGTGTGCGGCGAGAATCTCTCCGATCAGATCAGAGAGCCGCCAGGCGGCGACGGTGCCGACGATCGATAGCAGGACCGCGAGCGCTCCGGAGAGGACTTCCCCGACGAACCCGTCGATCTCGAGGAACTGAACGGTGACCCACCACACGACGAGCGTACCGAGCTGGCCGATGGGGCGGAGCTGGCGCCGAAGTTCTGCGCGCTCGGCCTGGGCTACGATCCTCGACTCGAGGCGGCGCAGAACGAGGCGCAACAGCAGGTCGACGACCAGACCCAACAGGATCAACAAAAAGATGGCAATCCACTGCCAGTAGGCCACCGTGAGGAGGCGTCCATGGGTCAGCCAAGCAGGAGAGCTGTTCTGGACGAAGTCGGCGATCGTGAGGATGTCGTTGCCGGCTACGAGAGGCAGCGGCTTCATCTGTTCGAAGAGGCTCGGTAGCCGGTCGATCGTTTCTCGATCGAAGCGCCATCGCCCCTGCTCATCCGGCTTGAGGACGATTCCGCTGATCGGGGGATTCTTGAACCGGGCGAGCACGGTTCGTTGCCTTCTTCGGTCGGGGAAATACCGGTGCGAAGTGAGCTTGTCGGCCTGCACGGTCGTGCTGTCTGGGAGCCCCTGCAGGTCGACCGCGCCGATCCGGTTGAGCACGCCGTACAGTTGCCGGGCCCTCTCCCGCCCCTGATCGGCCGCCTCGGGGGGCAAGTCCATCGTCAGGATGGCCTTCTTCCACCCGGCAATCGGGTTCTCCCAGAGTTGGTTCATGGCTTCCAGGAACGTCTGCACCGTCGCCTGCGGGGACCCGAGGGCTTGAAGCTCCTGCCGGAGCCTCTCTTGGCGCGTGGCTTCGTCGATCGCCGCTACCGCGCTGGAATCGGGCGTGATCGCCGGCAGTCCTGTCTGCGCGAACGCCGCAGACGAAAACGCGAACGTGAACCACGCGAGCGCCGCGAGAAGGGATCTGGACGTCTTCATTGCTGGTGAGCGTATGGGTGGCTGGCCGCTTCGCAACTGGGAACTTCGAGGGAGGGGTGGCAACTGGCTCCCCAGGACTTACCTTGAGAACGAGAGAGTCCGACCATAGCCGGACTCTGCAGAAGCACGCGCCCACGCCACGGAGGTCAAATGGACGCCATGAAGCTGCGACACACGACGCTGCACGGGCACGACTTTCGGTATCTCGTCGACGGACGAGGACCGGTCATACTCCTGATCCACGGCATGGCCGGCAGCTCCCGGACCTGGACACCCGCGGCGCGGCGGCTCGCCGAGCGGCACACGGTCATCGCACCCGACCTCCTTGGCCACGGCGAATCTGCCAAGCCGGCCGGAGACTACTCCCTCGGGAGCCATGCGAGCCATCTCCGCGATCTTCTCGCAACGCTCGGCATCGAATCGGCGACGGTCGTCGGGCAATCGCTCGGAGGCGGCATCGCCATGCAGCTCGCCTACCAGTACCCTGAGATCGCCGAGCGGCTCGTCCTCGTCGGGAGCGGCGGCCTGGGGCGCGAAGTGAGCTGGCTGCTTCGCGCCCTCACTCTGCCAGGTGCCGAGTACGCCGCGGAGATTCTGTTTCCACGCTTCGTGGTGGATTACGGCGACCGGCTCAGCCTGTTCCTACGCGACCGGGGCATTCGGGCGCCGCACGCAACCGAGATCTGGCGCGCGTATCGCTCGCTGGCCGAACCAGACACCCGCCGGGCGTTCTTGCGTACGCTTCGAGCTGTCGTAGAGCCCGGTGGGCAGGCCGTGAGCGCGACCGACCGACTCTATCTCGCAGCCTCCATCCCGACGTTGATCGTCTGGGGAGATCGCGACGACATCATCCCCATCGAGCACGCGTACTCGACCCACGAGAGCATCCCGGACAGCCGCCTCGAGATCTTCGAGGGTGCCGGTCACTTCCTGCACGCGGAGGAGCCCGAACGATTCGCCGCATTGATCGAGGACTTCATACGAACGACGCAGCCCGGCCCGGTCGATCCGGAGTTCTACCAGAAGCTCGTCGCGCAAGGCGGCCGAACAGCCTGAGTTCCTGGCTGTTCCTCTTCGTCACCTCCGTGGGGACCTGGGGTGAGACATTTGTGAACCACGGCTCGACCCCGGGGTTCGGGCGCGCGTCGTGTACGAAAATGTCCAGGCTGCCAGAGTTCGACTCCACCTATCGATTCCGATGTCTCGGAGGAGACGTCGAGCGTTGTGCCACCGGGCCGCTCATCCTACGGCTCTGCGCTTTCGTTGCTCGGCGCCATCGGCCGCGGCGGACCACGCATGCGGCTGGAACTGGCCGTCCAAAGGCAGGTCGAGACCGCTGGTCACATAGTTGGTAACCGTCTTGAGGGCGATTCCGACGATGACTTCGAGAATCTGCTCGGTTCCGAAGCCGGCTGCTGCGAAAGCCGCCTTGTCGTCGGCGGTCGGATGCCCCTGACTGCAAAGCAGAGCTCGTGTGAAGCGGACGAGTCCCTCGTGTCGCTTGTCCGACAGTGGACGATTCTCACGAATCGCCGTGATCGTTTCGGCAGACATGCCCATCGAGGTCGCGAATGCGGTATGTCCCGCAACGCAGTACTCGCCCCGATTCGTCACGCTCGCGGTAAGCTGCACGATCTGGCGCTCGGCGGGAGACAGGGTGCCGCCTTCGTTCGCGTCGACGAAGGCCGCAAATCCGTTCAGCGCCGAGGGTGAGTTGCCCAGCGCCCGAAAGAGGTTCGGCGTGAAGCCGTTTGCCTTGTCGACGGCGGCCAGGGTTGCCTTGCTGCCTTCGGGCGCAGTTTCGTAGTCGTGTAGTTGGATCATCGCTTCAGATCTCCTCGGTTCGTCCGGGCCGACGTGGCCAGATTCAAGTCGCATCATCGAGACCGATAAGATATAAAGCCAATAGATTGTATCGATTTCAATTATGGGTTTTTCCGATATTAGAAACGCCGATCTCAACCTACTGGTTGCCTTCGATGCTCTGTACGACGCTCGCAGCGTCACGCGCGCGGCCGAGCGTCTGGCGCTCACCCAGCCGACCGTGAGCGGGATGCTCTCGCGCTTGCGTGATCTCTTCGGCGACCCGCTTTTCGTAAGGACGCAGCACGGCGTGTTGCCGACGCCCCGTGCCGAAGCACTCGCCGAACCCGTCAAGGGACTACTTGCCGACATCGGTGCGCTGATCGCGCCCTCGCCGTTCGATCCCGCATCCGCGCAGATGACCGTTTCGATCTCGGTCAACGACTACATGCAGCATGCGTTGATCGTGCCGTTCCTAAAGCGTCTGCGAAGACAGGCGCCTGGCATACGCGTCAGCGTCATGCCGGCCTACATCTCCGATCTCGCGGCGCGACTGGCACGTGGGTCGATCGATCTTGCCATCACCGCCTCGGAGTTCGCCGAATCAGAGCTACGTCGGAGGCTCCTGTACACGGAACGATACGTCTGTGTCGCTCGCCGAAGCCATCCGCTGAAGGGCCGGAAAGTCTCCCTGGCAGAGTTCTGTCGGTTCGACCACGTCCTCGTTTCGCCGACCGGCGGCAGCTTCTCCGGACCGACCGATGACGCCCTGGCTGCACTCGGTCGCCGTCGCCGCGTCGCCGTCTCGTTGCCGAGCTTTCACGTAATGCTGGAAACCATCCGCACCGACGATTTCCTGGCCCTTGTTCCCGAGCGGATCTTGAGCGGGAAGATGACTGGTCTGAAACGGTTCGAACCGCCCGTTCTGGTCCCCGATTTCGACGTGATCGTGTGTTGGCACAAGCGACTCGACGCCGACCCCGCGCAGCGCTGGATACGAGACCTCCTCGGATCTGTGGCGCAGGAACTCGCCGCCGCATAGTACCCCCAGCGAGAGGGCGTGAACGGCTCGCCATGCGTTGCCGAGCGAGCCATCGTCACCCACGACGGCGACCAGCCCATGGCCGAGTTCCCCTGGGCGTGACGGGCGGGACTCGAATGCGTCGCCCGAAGATCTTCGCAAGCGCCACCCTGAGGCCCCGCCTGCGAGGCCGCGGGAAGCACACCCGGATCGCGCAAAGGCTGTGGGGCACAGGGGCTACCTCTGCCAAGTGCCTCCTCGCCGCCGACGAGTCGCACGGGACGGCTGGACTCCGACGATCGAATCGGGGATGAAGATGCCCGACTCGAACCAGGGTGAGTCTGGGAGGCCATGGCATACCTACTGCTCGTCGCGATGTTGCTCGCATCGGCCGTGAACGCGCACGCGGAACCGCTCCAAGAGTCGGGTCGCTTGCTCGACGATCTCGAGAGCTCCGAGGCGACCGGCGGGGAAGAGGACGTCGTCGATGCCGAGGCCGCGCAAGGACGGGCGACCGAGCGAACGGGGGAGATCTTCGGCGTGACCGGCCGCGCCAAGGAACGGATCGAGGAGATCACCGTACGAGCGCGCAAGCGCGAGGAGTTCTTGGCCGACACGCCTGTCGCCGTCACGTCTCTGGGCGAGGGAACGTTGCGCGCCGCCGGTGTGACACGACTCGACGAGATCACCGACCTGGTACCGAACCTGACATTCCTCTCCGGCCGCAGCGGGCAGGACGCGACGGTCTTCATCCGCGGCATCGGCCAGGGAAATTCGCCCGTCCTGACCTTCGACCCTGGAGTCGGCATCTACGTCGACGGCGTCTATCTCGCGCGTGCCCAGGGCAGCATCATCGACGTCGTCGACGTCGCTCAGATCGAAGTGTTGCGCGGCCCGCAGGGCACCCTCTTCGGAAAGAACACCATCGGCGGCGCGATCAACATCACGACCGTCAAGCCGGGCCGGGAACTGGAGGCCTTCGCTTTCGTGCGAGCGGGGAGCCGCGACACCGTTCAGACCCGTGCGAGCCTGAACGTCCCGATCTCGATCGGATGGCTAGAGGACAAGCTGTTCGCGCGGGTCGCCTTCGGGTCGTCGAATACGCGTGGCTACACCTTCAACTCGCTTCGCGAGGAGTACTGGTCCGACCGCAACTCGCTTGCCTTCCTCGGCGCGCTGCGGTTCCTGCCCACCGACGAGCTGACCATCGACGTCAGCGGGTCGTGGGCACGCAATCACTCACGGCCCAAGGGCGGTCAGTGCGTCTTCATCCAGGACACGGCGGTCATGCAGGGCCTCTGGCCTCCCCGGGAGCAGTTCTTCGCCGAGTGCGCCGAGTCCGAACCGTTTCGCTTCGAGTCCAACGTCGCCGGCATCAACGACGTCGAGAGCTACGGCACCTGGGGAACCGTCCACTGGGACGCCGGCAGCCTGGGCTCGCTCGACAGCTTCGACGTCCGCTCGCTCACGGCGTGGCGCGAGCAGATCCCGCGCCTCCGCGAAGACTTCGACATGACCGCACAGCCGGTCGGCCAAGCGTCCTCCGTCGGCGGCAGCGGCAACTTCGTCGGCGAGGACGGCCACGCACGGCAGATCAGCCAGGAGCTGCAAGCCACCGGCACCGCGCTCGACGATACGCTCACGTTCGTGAGTGGCGTCTACGGCTTCTGGGAGGATGCGGGCGAGTTCCAGTCCGTGCGTGCGTTCCCCGGACCGCTTACTCCTGGTCCAAGCCCCATCGGTGACATCACGAGCGCGACCACCCAGAAAGACACGATCGTCGACAACTGGAGTTGGGCGCTCTTCACGCAGGTTACGTACGACGTCCTCGATTGGCTGAGCCTGACCGGCGGCGTGCGTTACACGCGCGAGAAGAAGGAGCTTTCGCTCAACCTGACGCGACCGCCTCTGCCGCCCGAGAACCCGGTGCAGGCGCCGCTCCAGCTCGTCGACGTCTCGGAATCGGAGATCTTCGACGCCTGGACGCCGATGGCCACCCTCTCCGTGCGAGCACCCGAGGGATCGCTCGGCGACGCCGGTGTCGAACATCTCCTCGGCTACTTCTCGTATAGCCGCGGATTCAAGAGCGGTGGATTCAACGGTATGGCGCGCGAGGACGGCACCGACTCGCTCCCCGCCTTCCAACCCGAGTTCCTCGATTCGTTCGAGATTGGCGTGAAGACCATCGCGTGGGACGAGAGAGTCACCGTGAACCTCGCCTTGTTCCTGGGAAAGTACACGGACCAACAGGTTCAGAGTGTCGTCCTCGGGCCGCCACTGATTCCCGACGGCCCGCCGCAGGTCAGCCTCGCCGTGAACAACGCCGCCGAGTCGACGACCAAGGGCCTCGAGATCGAGACCATCGTCCTGCCCTTCGATGGCTGGCTCGTGCAAGCTGATCTCGCCCTGCTCGATGCGAGGTTCGAGGAGTTTCTGGGCCCGAGCGCCATCGACGCAGCCGGCTTCGTCGACCGAGCCGGCCAGCGCTTCCCGTTCGTGCCCGAGATTCAGAGCCACGTGGCCGTGCAGTATTCACATCCGCTCCGCCTCGGCGGGACGCCGTGGCTCGACGGTTGGATCACACCGCGGCTCGACTGGACCTACCAGGGATCGGTCCTGTACTCGGGCGCGGAACTCCCCGAGGCCACCCAGTCCGGCTACAACCTTCTGCACGCGCGCTTGTCCTACGACTTCCTCGACGATCGGGCCCAGGTGGCCCTGTGGGGACAGAACCTGCTGGACCAGGAGTACTTCGAGCAGGTGACCGGGAGCGCCCAGTCGTTCGGCCAGATCGTTCGCTTCTACCAGCCGCCACGCACCGTGGGGGTGGAGCTGAGCTACCGAATGTAAGCTCACGGGCCGTCATCGGGGCATGTCCTCCGATCCAGG
>JAJCZO010000002.1 GCA_029262355.1 Deltaproteobacteria bacterium | reverse complement strand
CTCGAGGCCATCTGCGCAGGCGATGTCCTGGACCTTTTCGTGCGTCTCGCCGTCCGCGTCGATCCAACCCTTGACCATCTGGATGCGCTGCAGAGGCGCACTCATCCAATCGCCGAGTGCCGACACGTAGAACGTCGGGCTGGTGGTGTCGTCCCCGGTCGGGCGCAGCACACCACCCATCGGCACGCCGCCCGCGGCCGCGATGGCAACGGGGTCGTGCTCGCCCTCGATGCTCTGGTCGAAGCCCGTGCCTGCGAAGAAGCGCAGTGTGATGCGCGGCCCCGACGAGGCGTACACCTCACGACGCTTCATGGCCGCAAAGATCGCGTCGCGCGTATTCTCTTCAGCCCAGACCGCGGCGATCCCGCCCGACGTATTGAACTGCAGGTTCGATTGATAGGGCTTCTCGCTGGCGCCCGGTGGCGTGACGGACTCGAGCCTGCGGATCGCCGGAGAAGTCACTTGGCCAGCGGCGCCGACGAAGTCCCACTCCTCGACGTCACCGGGATTGCCATTGTGCGTGTCCGTCGAGCCGATCATGCCGAAGGCGAGCGGGTTCACGCCAAGCTCCCGTTCGAGCTGGAGGCCGATCTTGAGGCCCTGCCGCGCAAAGCCCGTCTCGAAGGCGCAGCCGGTCTCCTCGCCGGGCTCGCACGGTGCCAGAACCTGGCTGAACGCACACTCCTCGTCGGTTGCGCCGACGCCGAGCGCGCACTCGGAAGCACCCTTGATCTGGTACATCTCCGCCAGAGGTTCGCGACGCTTGCGGAGCCGCCACTTCTCCTCGTCGTACTCGCCGCCGTCATAGGTAAAGGGGCTGTAAACGAGTCCCCAGGACTTGTTCATGTTGTGGGGGATCGTGAGGAAGTCGCAGTCGCCCGTGCACGTCGCTTCTAGCCCGCGCCAGAGGTCGATTGCGTTGTTGACGTCCAGTGACGAGAGCGCCTGCTCCGGAAGGTCGGAGCCGTTGAAGAGGATGTTTCGGTGGTGCTTGCCGGCCTCCGGCAGGGACGGCGAGTACTCATAGGCGGCGAACGTCGTGAGGACACCAGGCTCGTTGTGAGCGTCGGCGAGTGCGATGTATCGGGCCCAGTCGCCGCGGGCGTCGCGCTCGCAGCGCTCGACACCCCCCTCACCTCGGCCGCAGATCGGCCAGAAGCTGCGGTCGCGCGGTGGGCGCTCCTTCCGCTGATACACGCCGGCGGGTGCGTCGCGGCCTGGCTCGGCGGTGGGTTGGTTCCCGGTCGCAACTGCCCGGAGGAGCACGAAGTTCATCGGGCTGGCCGTCTCCAGGAAGTAGCAGTTGAGAGACTCGAACCAGGTGAGATCCGGCTCGTCGCAGCGCGTTCTCAACCCGAAGCCCTCGGCGTGGTCCGTGATCGCGACGAAGTCGAGCGGGCGCGAGAGCTGCATCTTCTCGCCGGCCTCACTGCGCAGCGCTTCCCCCCTCGCGAAGCGATAGGCGTCCTCGACCGTGACCGTCGTGCCCATGATCTTCGCATCGAAGCTTTCGTGGGTGTGGACGTGGGTGTCTCCCCAATACACGTTGCCCAAGGGGTTCTTCGGCTGCAGGACGTGCGGCTCGGGCTCCGGCGCGCGGACCTTGGAGTCATCCTGGAGTGCGTAGTCCGCCGGCATCGTGTCGCGGCCGACGCGCTGCATTCTCTCGTACAAGCCCTTGCCGACCGTGAACCAACCGACGACGACGCCGACCACGAGCAGCCCGGTGATTCCGAGCAGTACTTTCTTCAGCATGCGCTAGAACCGGTAAGACAGCTCGGCCCCGAACGTGCGGGGGATGGTGTACGAGCGCGTGATGTTGCCGACCGAGTTCGAGAGCGAGAAGACGCTGCCGCTCGGGAGGCGCGTGTCGGTCAGATTCTCGCCCCAGAGGGCGACCTGCGCACGGTCGTCCATGAAGTCGTAGGACAGGCGTGCGCCGAGGTTGTTGCGGCCCGGCTGCGCGGCTTGCGGGAGCTCGGGGCCGAGCGTGTCGGTGTAGCCGCGGTAGCTCCACTGCACCCGGGGCGTGAGCCAGCCCTGCATCCAGTCGCTCTGGCCCATCGCGAGCGGGAAGGAGTACTGGGCCGAGAGGAAAGTCTGGTAGCTCGGGATGCCCTCGATCTTTTGACCCGACTTGTCGATCTCCGTGCCGTCGAGGTTGCTCACCGCGTTCGGGAAGCTGTCGTAGCGGGCGTCGAGAAGGCCGACGTTGCCGGAGATCTGCAGGCCTTGGATGGGCATGGTGAGCAGCTCGATCTCCAGGCCTTTGGTCGTCGCCTTGGCGGCGTTCTGGATCAGCGTCAGGACGTCCTCGATCCCGCCTTCGTCGTCGAAGATCGTCTCCGTGGCCCGACTCTGGATGTCGTCGTACTTGGCGTAGAAGAGGGCGATGTTCAGGGTGACGCGGCGGTCGAAGGCAATCGACTTGAAGCCGAGCTCGAAGTTGTCGAGCGTCTCGGGCTGGAAGGGCGCGAGCTCGTCTCCCTCCGCGCTCGGGTTGATGGTCGCATTGAAGCCGCCGCCCTTGAAGCCGCGAGAGTAGGTGAAATAGCTCATCAGGTGGTCGAGGCTGGCTGCGTCGAGCCACTCTTCGGGGGTGAGGAGCGCGAGGCTCGCCATCGGGGTCCATGCGGTGAACGTCTCGTCTCCGGACGCCTGGAGGGCGACGGTGGGCGGGTCGTCGAGGAGGCGCGTGTTCGTCGTTGTGGCCTGCTTGCGGTCCGAGGAATACCGCAGGCCTGCGGTGAGGCTGGCCCACTCGGTCACGTCGACGGTCGCCTGACCGAAGAAGGCCCAGGTGAAGTTGTCGGTCGTGAGTCCGTTCTTGGTGATGGCCCCGACGTTCGGGATGCCGACGTTCGTGACGCCTCTCCGCTGGGCGTTCTCCCAGAAGGAGAAGAAGCCGGCGACGAAGTCGACGCGCCCGTCCCAGGCGGTACCGTTGACCTGGACCTCCTGTTGGATCTGCTCGGAGGTGCCGGGCTCGCCGTCGCGCGGGTCGGGACCTCCGCTGCTCGTGATCGAGACCATCTGGAACGGCGTCGCGTCCATGTCGAGCACGCCCGCGTTCTCCTGTTGGCGCCACGAGGTAATGGACTTGAGGACGATGTCCTCGAACCACCCGGCTTCACCCAGGTCGTACTCGATCGTTCCCCACGTGCCGTAGTTCTCTGCGAAGCCGATCTGGTTGATGTTCAGCGGATAGGAGTAGGGCCGTGACCGACGGCAGGCGTCGTAGTATCCCGGCTGGAAGTTCCCCACGTTCGTTTCCTGCGTGATGGCGCATTCGCCCGTGGCGCCCTGTGTGTGGGACTGCCACCAGGTGCCGGTCACGTCGATCGTGAGACGGTCGATCGGCAGGAACCTCACCGAGCCGAGAAAGGTGAGGCCGTTCTGCGAGCCGAGGTCGTCGCGGCCGAGGTACGGGTTCTCGGCGTAGCCGCCGCGGTTCTGCGACGAGAAGGCCAGGCGGGTGAAGAGCTTGTCCTCGAACCAGCCGATGTTCACCGGGATGTTGATCATGCTGCGCGTGTTGACGATGCCCTGATTGCCGACCCGTACGAGTTGGAAAGCCTCGAGGTCCTCGTGCGGCTTGCGCGAGGTGATGTTCACCGCACCGCCGACCGAGTTCTTGCCGAACAGCGTGCCCTGCGGTCCGCGCAGCACCTCGATGCTCGCGACGTCGAGCGTGTCGAAGATCGCCGCCTGAGCGCGCGGAAGAAAGACACCGTCGACGTACATGCCGACGCCGGGCTCGAAGGCCGGGCCTCCCGCCGCGGTTCCGACGCCGCGGATCCGGATCTGCAGCGTGTTCTGCCCGCCGGTGATCGTCATGTTGGGGACGAGGTTCTGGATCTCGTCGGTCCGGGTGATGTTCGCGTCGCGCAGGAGGGACTCGTCGAGCGCGGTCACGGAGACGGGAGTGTCCTCCAGGAGCTCCTCACGCTTTCTCGCCGAGACGACGATCTCCTCGATCTGGCCCGGGGCCGGGCCCGACAGTCCCGAGCGATCTCCCGCCTCGATCTGCGCCGCTCCGGCGTCGGCCTCGTCGGCCATGCCGCCGACGTCGGTCGGGGTCTCGATCGTCTCCTCGTACGCCGACGGAGCTTCGATCTGGCCCGACGCGAGGCTCGCCCCGCCCAGCAGAAGCATGCCGGCGGTCAGAGTGAGTCGCGGGATTCTTCCTTGCGAATGCAGACGCGTGCCCATATTCGTTGCCCTTCTGCTCTTGATCATTATGATAATTTTAATTAGCCTTGTGATAGATCCGCATCAACTATGACCAATGGCAGGTCGTCCCGCAAGGGTGCTGGAGAAGGGGGGAGATTGGTGGCGACGAAGAAAAAGCAGGGTCGAGCCGAGACCGAGCGCCGGCTCATCGATGCCGCCCTCGGCCTCATCCGGCGCAACGGCGTGCTGGCCGGCCTCAATCTCCGGGAGGTGGCCGACGGTGCCGGCGTAAACCGCGGCAACATCTACCACTACTTCGGGTCGAGGCGGGAGCTGCTGCGCACGGCGATCAGCCGTCGTTTCGAAGCGGTGGTCGACTACCTGGTGGCCGACAGGAAGGGCGTCCCGTTCGTCGAGCGGCGGCTTCGCCCCTTTCGGTCGACGAAGCGGATTCAGGACACCCAACTGCGCGCCCTGCTCGTCATCGACGGGGACGAAACGGTCGACCCGATGCCGCGGTACGAGGCTGCACTCAGCTCCCTTCGTCAGGACGTCATCGATGGGGACATCGATCGAGCTCACGATCTCGAGGCGCTGCAGGTGGCGCTCTCCGCACTGTTCCGTGGTTACCGGCTCTTCCGCGAACCGTACGCGAAGCGCATCGGTGCCGATCCGAAAGACCTCGACGACCGCGTTACCGGGATCATACGCACCTGGCTCGAGGCGATGGCCGAGCCGCCGGCGTCGGCTCCGGAGAGTTCGCAGTGATGTCCTGGTGCTCCGCCTTCGTGTTGGCCGCTGTGAGCCTGGCGGCGACTTCGTGCAGTTCACAGGAGCCGCGGCCGGCGGTGACGCCAGTTGCGCTGGACGCGAGCGGCCAACCGGCACGCCTGCTGTCCGCCTTCCACGGACTCGACAACGATCTGCCATTTCGGGCGCATGCCTTCTGTCTGGGTGCGGCCGGGAAGGACGGCATGCCGGTCGTCCTGTCACATACGGTCGACGAGGAAACCGTCCAGGCCGAGGACTTTCGGGTCTTCACCCGGTCCGGAGCCGAGAGCACGCCCCTCTGTGTGACTCTCCAGCCGTCCGTCGATGAAGGCGAGCGCAGGACCGTGCTCCTCATCGGCGAGTTCGGCGATGCCGACGGCGACGCGCCGGCGAAGGTGGCCGTCGTCGGTGATCTTCTGTCGGACGGCGCGACGGGTGGCCCCGTGAGCTTCCGCGGAACGACGGTCCAGGTGACACCGCTTTCCGCCGGGCCGAACCTCGTGCTGGCAGAGGTGGTGCCCCCGGACGAACGGTCCGTCTCGGGGCGGGGTTCCGCTTGCCCGACAGAGACCCGCCAGGTGATCCGGGCCACCTGGGCCGGCGGTGTGCGGCCGGCGAACGGAGACGATTCCGGCGACACGGAGCGCGCGTTGTATCGCGTGACCGTGGAACGTGCAGACGGCACGCGCGACGAGATCGCCCCGGCGGCACTCGCGGATCTCGGGGACAATGACAACAACCACCACGTTTGCCTGGACACCGTGGATCCGGCGGTCTCGGTCGCGTTCCCCGCCGGGCACCTGGTCGATCCCAATCAGGACCTGAACCCGGACACGCGCATCGACGTCAACCGCGCGAACGTTCCGTCCTGACGAGCCCGCGCCTTGGGACCGAACATGCGGAAACTGATTGCACTGTTCTTGATCGCAGCCCTTGGCTTCGTCGTGTTCAAGATCTTCTTCGACGAAGGTCGGCCCCATGATCCCAAGGTCTTTGGCCCGCCTGAGAAAACCCAATGGAAACCCGTAGGCGCCCGCGCCGCGGGGCCGCATGGCTACGATGTCATCCCCGAGCCGGATACCTTCAGTGCGATCCATGTCGGCGTGGTCAATTCAGACAACGTCTGGGTCGCCGCCGCCCCCATGTTTGAACTCGATTGGGTTGCCGAGCCGTCTTACTTCGTTGGGAATGGCCCGACCTTCGACAACGAAGGCAATCTCTACTTCAGCCCGCGGTTCTACCACGGCGAACGCGTGGTGCTGGTTTCTCTCGATGCACGAACCGGCGAACGACGTTGGGCGATCCCCGCCGACAGCGATCGAGAATCGAGCAGCCCCGCTTTCGTATTGAACGACCCGGAAAATCCGGGAGACCAGATCATCTACATCGTCAGCTACACCCGCGCGATGGCGCTGCGGCCGGACGGTTCGGCGATCTGGAGTACGGCCACCGGCTTGAGCCTTCCTCCCTTGGAGCCCGGCAAGAATCCGACCTCGCAGCTTCATAGTTTCAATTATCACCCGGCGACGGATTCACTCGTAACGGTGTCGAAAGCCGGAGAGCTCTTTGCCTTCAGCCGCGAGAACGGTGAGCGGATCGCCCCCGTCGGACAACTCCCCGGCGCACCGGCCGTGAGCGGCACGGGGGCGTCGGTTCCGTGGTTCGTCGTCGACAGAGTCGACCCGCTGATGGATGCCGCGTTCGGCAAGACCCAGGGTGGCCTGAGTCTCTTTTCATCCGCAATCAACTACATCTATGGCGGCGGCGGTGTGGTGACCAACTACTTCAGCATCGCTCCGGACAGCAGCCGGATCTATATCGCCGCCACCGCGGAGGATGCAGAGGATGGCACGGCGGACGGAAAGTCTGAGCTCGGTGCGATCTACGCCCTCGATCTGCTTCCGGACGGCAACGGTGTCCTGGAATTCCAGATACGGAACCGCGCGACGTTTCAGGGGGGCACCGGATCGACCCCAGCGCTCAGCGCAGACGGCAGCCGCGTGTATGTGTCGGACAACCTCGGCAACGTAATCGCGCTGGACAGTGAACTGAACGAAGTTTGGCGCGTGAATGTGGGAGAGCCGCTGGTCGGTTCCATTTCGGTGTCCCCCGATAACCATGAGCTGTACGCCGTCACCCGCAGCGACGTGCTCAAGCTCGTCGACAACGGTGACACTGGCGCCCTGGAGTGGACGGCGAATCTGACGGGCTTCGATGGCTACGCCAACGTCGACAAGCAATCCAACGCCTTGACGGCGACCGTTACCGCCAATGGCGTGGTGATCGGCATTGGCGGTGGCAAGACACTGCTCGGTGCCAACCTCATGTTGCATGTGGGTATGGGCCTGCTGGATCGTGAAACCGGGGAGCTCCGTTACTTTGCCGAAGGCCGGGAAGACTCGCTGGCCATGAGCACCGTGGCTCGCGATGGCAGCATTTATGTCGCCCACTCCCCGATACGGCGGGCCGTGGGCAAGGCCATGTATCCGGACCTGACACCCGATCTCACCGGTGGCATTGCGCGTTACAAGCCCATTCGCCTGGACCTGCTCGCACGCGATGCCATCTGCGCCGCCGAGGCGCGCGGTGCCAATGCCAGCACCCTGAACCAGACGACCGAAGTGGCAGCCATCAACACCGACATCCGGCAGGTGAGGGTGCTGATCGAACAGGCCCGCGATGCCATCACCAAGGCGGTCCGCGATGGCGACATGAACGCCGAGGATGCAGGCGCACTGCGCAATCTGCTGGCGCAAAGCACGCTCGAGCTGACACCGGCCGACCTGGACGGTGCGGCAACGGAATTGGCTGCGGCCTGCGCGGTGTTTGCGACAGAGCTGTCCGCCCCAACCCTCGCATCACAACGAGCGCGAACTTTGCAGAAGGGAGTCACAATCCAATGACCCATGAACTGATCATTTCCGGTGGTACCGTGATCGACGGCACCGGCACAGACGGCACGCGTGCCGACGTAGCCGTCGATGGCGGTCGAATCACCCGCGTCGGTGATCTCTCCGAGGAGCAGGCCGCGCGGACGATCGACGCGACCGGCAAGATCGTCACGCCCGGGTTCGTCGACCTCCACACGCATCTCGATGCCCAGATCGGTTGGGACCCGGAGATGCGGCCGAGCTCCTACCACGGCGTGACCACGGCGCTGATCGGCAACTGTGGCGTGACCTTCGCACCGTGCGCCGAAGCCAACCGGCGCTATCTCGCGGAGTTGATGCAGTCCGTCGAGGACATCGACGCGGACGCGATCATGGACGGCCTGCCGTGGAACTGGACCAGCTACGGCGAGTATCTCGACGCCGTCCAGTCGCTCGCGCCTGCCCTGAACGTCGTCGGTCTGGTCGGGCACTCCGCGATCCGCTTCGAGGCCATGGGCGACAAGAGCTGTGACGAGGGCGTGCAGCCTGACGATAGAGAGCTCGAGCGCATCGTCGAGTTGGTGCGCGAATCCGTTGCCGAAGGTGCGGCGGGCTTTTCGACGTCTCGTTTCCTGCTCCACACCGTACCCGACGGGCGCCTCACCCCTGGCACCTGGGCCGATGCCCGGGAGACGCAAGCCATCCAGCAGGCGGTGGTCGATGCCGGTGGCCGAGGCGGGCTGTTCCAGGTCGCGCCGGACCTGCACACGCGGTTCAAGAACGAGCGCGAAATGTTCGAAGACGGCGCGAAGATCGGCTGTCAGGTGCTGTTCTCCGGTGGCGTTGGCGCCGAGCGCGACGGCGGTGTCGCGAAATGGCACGAGTTTCTCGAGCGCAACAACGAAGCGGGCCATCGGATCGCGTCGCTCTGTCACACCCGCCCGAGTGGGTCCTTCTTCGGCCTGGCTCGACAGTCCTTCCTGGCCACACAAGCGTGGCAAGCGCTCATGGCGCTCCCCACGGTTGCCGACCGCGTGGACGCACTGCGCGATTCGAAGACGCGCGAGACGCTGATCTCGGAAGCCAAGGCGGCGGGCGGGTTCGGCCCTGCCGCGCGCGCTCTCCATCCTCTCGGGATGGACGAGTATCCGGACTTCGACCTGGACGACAAGGCCAGCCTCGAGCAGCTCGCGGAAGAGACGGGGGACGATCCCGTGGAGATCTACGTCTCGCGCCTCCTGCAGTCGGAAGGTCGGGAGGTCCTGAATTGGTGGGCCTTCGGCAACGCACTCGAGAATCAGTGGAACTACATGAAGGTCCCGCACGTGATCCCGATGCTTGGCGACGCGGGAGCGCACGTGGGGTTGTTCACCGACGCGGATTCACCGACGTTCCTGCTGAGCGAGCTCACGCGCCGACGGGGGATCTACGATCTGCCCGAGGCGATCCACCGCATCACCGCTGGGTCCGCTCGGATCCTGGGTCTCGTGGAGCGTGGCGAGATCCGCGAGGGCTGGCATGCGGACATCAACGTCATCGACTTCGAGGAGCTGGGGTCGTGTCATCCAGAGTGGGTCAACGACTTTCCGCACGGCGGCGGCCGCATGATCATCAAGAGCAAGGGCTACGATGCCACCATCGTCGCCGGGCGCGTCGTGATCGCGGGCGGGCAGCTCACCGGGGACCGCCCCGGCCAGGTGATCCGGGAGTTCGTTCGTGGCTAGTGGTGCCCTCGTCGCGTCCGCGCGTCGAGTCAGGAGACGATCATGAAGAAGAAAGTGCTCATCGCAATTGGTGCCCTCGTGCTCGGCGCCGCCGTACTCGGCCTCTCGCTGCCGACGATCCTTCACGGTCTGGGTCTGCACCCTCGATACGAGGGGGAGACCTTCGAGCTCCCGGGCACACGCGCGCTCGTGATCGCCACGAACCATGGTGTCTTGAATGCACCGGGCGAGACCGAAGGTCCCGCCACGGGCGTAGCGGCCTCGGAGCTCACCGATCCGTACTACGACTTTCGCGACGCGGGCATGCAGGTCGACGTAGCGAGCGTCAAGGGCGGCCCGATCCCGATCGATCCGCAGACGCTCGGCTTCTTCACCCGAACACCTGAAGTCGAACGCTACCTCGAAGACCCTGCCCTCCAGGCCAAGGTCGAGAGCTCGCTGCGGATCGACGACGTCGACTTCACCCGGTACGACGCGGTCTTCATCGCCGGGGGGTGGGGGGCTGCCTACGATCTCGGCTACTCGGATGTACTCGGCGCGAAAGTGAGTGACGCCTACTACGCCGAGAAACCAATCCTCGGCTCTGTATGTCACGGCGCACTCGGCTTCATCCGCGCAGAGGACCGTGACGGGAACCTCCTGATCGCCGGGCGCAAAATGACTGGCGTGACCGACAAACAGATCCGCGAGCTCGGCATCGAGGTCACGCCGCAACATCCGGAAACCGAGCTGAGGAAAGCGGGCGTCTTCTTCGAGAGCGCCACCGCCTTTCGCGACGTGTTCGCCACGCACGTGGTCATCGACGACGAGCGTCGCTTCGTGACCGGACAGAACCAGAACTCGGGCCACGAAACCGCGCACGAGATGATGGCGTTGATCGCGCAGAAGACCGCGCCGAACGACACTGGGGAATGAGGATGGCCCTCTTCAAGGAGTTCACCTGCCGTGAATAGCACTTCGGCTCATGCTCACCCTGTCTGGCTGGTCGGGGTGGGCGGTTCCCCTTACACTCGGAAACTGCGGGCGATCCTGCGCTTTCGCCGAATCCCCTATCGCTTCGTGGTGTCAGGCAGTAAGGAAGCGGCCGCGCTGCCGGAACGGCCCCTGCCACTGTTGCCCTACCTCGTACTCCCCGGACCGGAGGGTGAACCCTCGACGGTCCTCTCGGATACCACGCCGATTGTCGACCATCTCGAGGCGAGGGTAACTTCTCGCCCCGTACGACCGGCTGACCCCGCCTTGCGATTATTGGACTTGCTCTTGGAGGACTACGGCGACGAGTGGCTGAGCAAGTGTATGTTCCACTACCGCTGGGCCCATGCCGCCGACACGAAGAAGGCAAGCTCCTACATCCCCTATGGCGCGAATCTCCAGCTCTCCCCTGAGCAAGGGCAGAAGTTCGAGAAGGGGTTTGCCGACCGGCAGATCTCTCGCATCGGTGTCGTGGGTTCCAACGCGACGACCGGCCCGATCATCGAGGCCTGCTGGCGTCGCTGGCTGCAGTTGTTCGACAGGCATATCCAGGAACAGCCCTACCTGTTGGGCGCCCGCCCCGGTGCCGGCGATTTTGCCTGCTACGGACAGATGACGCAGTTGGTGATTACGGATCCGACACCGGGAGCCGTCGCCCTGGACGAATCGCCGCGCGCCTATGCCTGGACCGAGCGCCTCGAGGATGAGAGCGGACTCAACGTCGGCGATGCAGACTGGCTGGATGTCAGTAACCCACCTGCAACGCTTCTGGAGTTACTGAAGGAAGTGGGGAGGGCGTATGTGCCCTTCATGCTCGGTAATGCCGCCGCAGTAGCTGCGGGTAACGACAGGGTGGAGTGCGAGGTCGCCGGCAAGCCCTGGGTGCAGCAACCCTTTGTTTACCAGGCGAAGTGCCTGCGCTGGTTACGCGAGGCCTATGTGGCACTGCCCGATGAGGCGAAATCGAAAGTGAACCGGGTACTGGCAGGCAGCGGGTGTGAGCCGCTCTTCGACGTTTGAAGCACCCTCGCGGTCCACCACGGCGATCTTCAGCTCATGCGGACTCTCCGCAGACGAGACCAACGATGAGCGAAAATACACTCCCCGCCAGCCTCGCCGAGGAGCCGACCGGCCTGGTCGGTCTCGTGAGCACCGTCACACCCGGCAAGCGCGACGAAGCACTCTCCCTGATCACCACCACGGCGCAATCCGCGGGCGGGCGCGTGACGCTCGCCAACCGCGCGCTGGGAGCCTGGCACCAACTCGCCATCGCCGTATACCCCGCACCGGCCGCCATGCTGACGATGCTTGCGATGCCGAAGTACCGCGCCGCGCATGTCCACCGAGAAGCCGCGTTGGCTCGAACCCGACTCCTGGCTACCCGGCCGCTCGACGATCGGGAAGGCGCGTGAAGAGTGGGAGGACGACCGTGAGCAAACGCGCCAGGATCTCGACGGGCGTCGTCGTCACCCTCGCTCTCCTGGCGGGCCTCGCCTGGGTGAACCGCGTCGAGCTGATGCTCTCGGTCATCGGGCTCGCGATCGAACGGCGCTATCCGACCCGCCCCAACGTGCCGGTCGACTGGGAGTCCGGCCCCGACCCGGCGGGGCGGGGGCCGGAGGAGCGGCCGCCCAACGTGGTGCTCATCCTGGCCGACGACCTCGGCTGGAACGACCTCACCTTCGGCGGTGGCGGCGTGGCGGGCGGAACCGTCCCCACTCCGCACATGGACTCGATTGCGGCCGAAGGCGTGAACTTCACCCGGGGCTATGCCGCGAACGCCACCTGCGCGCCTTCGCGCGCCGCCTTGATGACCGGACGCTACGGCACACGCTTCGGCTTCGAGTTCACGCCGACGCCGCCGGGCATGATGCAGCTCGTGGGGATGATGAACGACGACGCCGGCCCGCGTATGCGCCCGGTGATCTATGGTCCGGGTGGCTTCTCCGCCGGCTCCGACGGGATGGGCATGCCGCCGGGTATGCCGCCGTCCGAGATCACGCTGGCCGAGGTGCTCAAAGGACAGGGCTACCACACGGTCCACATCGGGAAGTGGCATCTGGGCCGCACCGGAGGCATGGCCCCCGAAGACCAGGGCTTCGACGAAAGCCTGCTGATGACGAGCGGCCTCTACCATCACGAGGACTCCCCCGACGTCGTCAACGCCAAGCAGGACTTCGATCCGATTGACCGCTTCCTCTGGGCGGCTCTCAACTTCACGGCCAGCTACAACGGCGGCGACAGCTTCGAGCCGACCCGCTATCTCACCGACTACTACACCGACGAAGCCGTCAAGGTCATCGAGGCCAACCGGGACCGTCCGTTCTTCCTCTACCTCGCCCACTGGGCACCGCACACCCCGCTGCAGGCGGCGCGCGAGGACTACGAGGCGCTCTCGCACATCGAGCTGCATCGCGAGCGGGTTTACGCGGCCATGATCCGCTCCCTCGACCGCGGCGTGGGCCGCGTGCTCGAAGCGCTCCGCGAGCAGGGACTCGAAGAGAACACTCTCGTGGTCTTCACCTCGGACAACGGGGGCGCGGGGTACATCGGCCTTCCGGACGTGAACCAGCCCTATCGCGGCTGGAAGTCCACCTTCTTCGAGGGAGGCATCCGCGTCCCGTACTTCGCAAAGTGGCCAGCTCGGATCGCGCCGGGGACGACCATGGACGATCCCGTCCATCACTTCGACATCTTCACGACCGCGGCGGCTGCGGCTGGCGCGCCGCTCCCCGAGGATCGCAAGATCGATGGTGTCGACCTGCTCCCCTTCGTGGGAGGCGAGGCGACCGGCGCTCCCCATCGGGCGCTGTTCTGGCGCAGCGGCGCGTCCCGGTCTGCTCTCGTCGACGGCTGGAAGCTGAACGTGAGCGACCCGCCTGGACGGCGCTGGCTCTTCGACCTCCGAGCCGACCCCACCGAGCGGCACGACCTCTCGGCCGAGCAGCCCGAGAAGGTGGCCGAGCTCGAGCGGGCCCTGGCCGCGCACGACGCCGAGCAGGCGCCGTCGATCTGGCAGCCGTCGATCTCCCGGGCGGTCACGATCGACAAGGATCTGTCCGTTCCCGAGGCTGCCGACGACGAGTACATCTATTGGTCGAACTGAGGCTCCGAAAAGAAGGTGAGTCCTCGGCCATTGGCACCCAGCGAGCCCCGTAGGAAAGGACCCCCGTGGCTGACAAGAAGAAGACAGCGTCCCGCAACCTTCTCGGCGGAACCGAGGGCGTGAAGGAAGTCGCCCCCGGAGTCCACATCTTGCCCGGCCAGGGAAACTGCCTGGCGGTGGATCTGGGCGACGGCATCGTGCTCGTCGACTCCGGACCGGGTGGGCCGACGACGCGCGCCATGATCACCTCCCTGCGCGAGCTCAGCCAGAAGCCCGTCGAGGCCATCTGCTACTCCCACGGGCACGCCGGCTACAACGCCGGAATCC
>JAJCZO010000001.1 GCA_029262355.1 Deltaproteobacteria bacterium | reverse complement strand
GTCGGGATCGACCTCCTCCCCACTCCCCTCGTCCTCCGCATCGTCTCGGATCGCCATCACCCCGCGGCCTTCCTGCCGGCAGGATCGAGGCATTCGCAAGCACCGGGCCACGCAACGATCCCACCCCACTCGGGCCCGGGTCGAAGGGCGGCAACGAAACGATTCAGGACGGACGCAACGCAGCGCTGCGGGAACGCTACGCGAGGTTTCCCGGGCGCGGGCTTAGAGCAGCGCCTTGGCCAGCTCCCGCCATTGCTCGCGCGGCAGCTCTGCCATGTTCGCGCAGAGAGCTTGGAGGCAGACGTGATCGGCGCCCGCGTCCTGGTGGGCACGAACCCGCTCACGGATGACGTCGATGTCGCCCCAGGCAACGATCGCATCCACCAATCGATCGCTTCCGCCGTCTTCGAAGTCCGCCTCGTCAAAGCCGAGCGTTAGGACGTTCTTCCGGTAGTTCGGCAGGCCGATGTAGATTGCCATATGCTGGCGCGCGATCGAACGAGCCGTCGTAGGGTCGGTCTCCAGCAACACGGCCTGCTCCGGAGCGAGGAGTCGCCCTTCACCCAGTGCCTCGCGCGCCCGGGCCGTGTGCTCCGGCGTGACGAAGTACGGATGTGATCCCCAAGAGCGCTCGCTCGCGAGCTTCAGCATCTTCGGATGAAGCGCGGCCAGGACCCGCCTCGGTTCGGTGGCCGGCGCCGCGCCGGCAAAGATCGACTTGTCCATCGCGTCGAGATAGCCGCGCATGTAGGTGAGTGGCTTGTCGTAGTTGTGTCCGCGAATGGTGTCGACCATGGGAGCGTGACTCACCCCCATGCCCAACAGAAATCGCTCGGGATAGGCCTCGCACAAGGTGCGCTGCGCGTTCGCCATCGCCATGGCATCGCGCGCCCAGACGTTCGCGATGCCCGTAGCGACCACGAGCTTCTCGGTACCCGCCAGCAGGAGGGCCGAGCTCGTGAAGACCTCGCGCCCAATCGCCTCTGGTATCCAGAGCGTTGCGAAGCCGAGATCTTCGATCTCACGCGCCGCAGCCTGCGACTGCGCCGACGGAACCATGTCGAGGAATGCCCACAGCCCGATCTTTCCGAGTTCCATGCGTCTACGTCCTATCCCGCCACTTGAGGCGTCTGCCGTTCAAAAGAGAATCGCGCCGGAACACGCTCGACCGGCTTTCCATCGATCTCGACGTACGGGTAGATGAAGTAGTTCAGAGGATCGCCCGCCTGTGCCGGTTCCAGCACGAGGTCGCGACCGGTCGTGAACTCGACTCGGTCGTTGGGCAAGTGGCCGTAGTACTCGTCCGGGAGGTTGCGCTTCATGGCCTCACTCGAGTCGACCGGAACCCAACCCTTCGACTCATCCCAAAACTCGGCCCAGCAATGATACCCGGGGATCGCCCCGCCGTCGGAAGCGGGAACCGGCAGGCCGATCAGGAACCGGGCTGGAATGTCTTGGCTCCGCGCCATCCCGATGAACAGCGAATGGAAGTCGGTGCAGTTGCCCCGCTTGTTGGAACACGCCCACATGGCGTTGCCCTGCCCCCACCCGGTGCCGCTCTTGTCGTACGTCATGTTGGCCACGACGTAGTCATAGAACGCTCGGATTTTCTCGCTCTCGTCTTCCAGGCCCGCGCTCTGCTCCTCCGCCACCTGACGAATCAAACCGTCGAGAGGAATCAGGCGCGCACCGTCACGGTAACGAGCCGGGTCATCGGGACCGCCCGCTTCGACCGCGGATTTCGCAAGCCCTCGGGAGGGCCCCCTCTCGACGACGACCGTCAGCACGAAAGGCTTCGACGCCGCCCCGCTCCCCTCGGCGTACGCCATCCTGTTGCCGTACGCGTCGGTCACGATCCGGACGGGCCACGGGGAATCGACCTCCTCCGCGGCAATGGTCTGGTCGGGAGTCTCCGCGGGAAGCGGCACCCAGACGCGTACCGGAGCGCTCCCCTCGACTTCGAGCTTCGGCAGATCGACGTGGTACTGTACCGCGTACCGGCTTCGATCCTTCCAAGGATCGGCCCCCGGAGTCGCACCCAACGACACAAGCCCGAGCGCGAGAATCGCCGCTGCCGCGAATCGCGTCATGGGACCTCGCCTTCCGCGCTGACGTCGTACTTCTTCACGTTCATGGAGAGGACCCCGACGCCTCCGAGCACGCCGCCGAACTCCGCCATGTGCGGCGTCTGAAAGTGTGCCGTCAGGTCGTCTTGGCTGCGCCATTTCTCGAACACGAAGAACGACCCGGCATCGGTCCGGTCGACGTACGCCTGATAGGAGAGGCAACCCTCCTCCGCGAGGCTCGCCACGCGCATCCGGTCGAACGCGGCTTCGAGTTCAGAACGCCTGGATGGATCGACCTCTATTGTTCCTGCAACGACGAGCACTCCGCACCTCCTCGAGCTTTGAGCCGCTGCTAACGACCTCCCCAGGCGAACGCAAGCACCGCACCGCCAACGCCATGCACGACGCGATACCAGTCTCGATCGAACGCTCGACCGACGAACAGGCTCCAGTTTTCCGCGCTCTTGGTCGATCAATCCAAGCGAGGGCCACCGTGGCGCGTGTACTTGTGATCGATGACTCGCCGACCGTGCGAGAGATGGCGCGGCTGGCGCTGGAGCCGGCGGGCCACGAGGTCCTGCAGGCGGCCGACGGGCGTGTGGGCGTCGATATCCAGCGCGTACTGTCGTGCGACGTAGTCATCACCGACCTACTCATGCCGGAGAAGGAAGGTCTCGAGACGATCCTGGAGCTCCGTCGGGAGTGGCCCCAGCTCAAGATCATCGCGGTATCCGGCGGCAGTGCCGTCCTGAACAAAATGGATCTGCTGCAGGCTGCACGATCGTTCGGCGCCGCCCAGACGATCAGTAAACCCTTCACCGCCCGCCAGCTCATCGACAGCGTCGCGCAAGCCGTCTCGCCGACAGAGCCTGCTTGATCTACCGCCCACCGGTTGAAGCCCCGTGGGCGCCGTGATCCAACTGGGGCGAAGGCCCGAGATGAGCGCACACGAGTCCCCACGCCCCACAACGTCCTGTTTCCTGCGGACGATCGCTCTGGTTGCCGCGACGCTAGGCGCAGCCGCCTGCGGCTTCGGGGCGACACCCACCCCCGTGTCGCTCATCCCGGCGAACTCCGGCCCCGCGCGATCGAATGTGCATCTCGCCGACGGCTCGGAGATCACGCAGCTCGAGGTGGCCAAGTCGCGCATCATCGACTTCCACGAGAGCGGCGAATGGGAGGAGCAGGTCACACAGATCACAACCGAGGCGCGCGAGCGACTGGCGGCCGAGCTCCCCTCGGCAACCCGGCCCGCCATCGTGCTCGACATCGACGACACCGCGCTCTCGAGCTTCGCGATCCAACGCCGGCTCGGGTTCGGCTGGGTGCCCAGCGCGTGGGACGAATGGGTACGATCGTCGGGTGCCCCAGCCCACGCGGGCGTTCTTGCGCTGTATCGCTACGCTCTAGAACAGGGCGTCGCCGTGTTCTTCGTCACCGGCCGACGCGAGCACCTGCGGGAGCCAACCGAACGTCAGCTCCGTGCGGCTGGCTACGGGCGATGGGTGGGCCTGTATCTCAAACCCGACGACTACTCCGAGAAATCCGTCGTGCCCTACAAGACCGCCCAACGCCAGGCGATCGCGGATCTGGGCTTCGAGATCCTCCTGAACGTCGGCGACCAGTGGAGTGATCTCGACGGGGGCAACGCGCGGGTCACGTACAAGCTTCCCAACCCGATGTATTACCGGCCCTAGCGTCCCGTCGTCGACATAGGGAAGACCTCCGTCGGGGCGGTGAGCATGGCGCAATCCACTCGGTTACAAGCACCAGATGGCGGTCACGGTCAGCACGACGGCAGGCAAGGTCGAGGGCATCGACAATGGCTCTCACCAAGCAATCTGGGGCATTCCGTACGCGGCACCGCCAAGCGGCGATCTCCGGTTCGCCGCTCCCCAGCCGGTCACTCCCTGGCGCCAGACGCGCATGTGCACGGAGGCCGGCGCGGCCTGCCCCCAGCCTCCGAGCCCACTTCCCGGCATGGCCCCCGGTCCGCAAGCCGAAGACTGCCTCAGCCTGAATGTCTTCACGCCAGGCTGCGACGACGGCGCTCGTCCGGTCCTCGTCTGGATCCACGGCGGCGCGTTCCGCACCGGCTCAGCCTCCCAGTCGATGTACGAAGGCCGCGCGCTCGTCGAGCGAGGAGACGTGGTGCTCGTCACGATCAACTACCGTCTCGGCGCGCTCGGGTACCTCGACCTCGAAAACGGGGACCGAAACATCGGTCAGCGCGATCAGATCCAGGCGCTGCAGTGGGTGCGCGACAACATCGCCGCATTCGGGGGCGATCCCGCCAACGTCATGATCTTCGGTGAGTCCGCGGGCGGCATGGCGACGACCACCCTGCTCGCGATGCCGGCGGCGCGCGGCCTGTTCCACAGAGCCATCGCGCAGAGCGGTGCCGCACAGAGCACACTCACTCAAGAACAAGCCGAGCGTGTGCGATTCGAACTCAGCCGGGCACTCGACATCGAGCACATCGACGCGCGACGCCTGCGCGACGTTCCGGTGCAGCATATCGTCGACGCCTCGGTGCGCGCCCACGAAGCTCTCGCCTCGAGCCTCTTCCTTCCGTTCGCGCCAGTCGTCGATGGGGAGACCCTCCCCCAGCACCCCCTCGAGGCCGTACGGGCCGGCGCGGCACGCGACGTCGAACTGATTACCGGCACGACTCGAGACGAGTGGCGCCTCTTTACGTTCGCCCTCCGCAACCACCGATCTCTGGACGAGAACGGGCTGCGCAAGCGTCTGGCGTCGAGACTCCGAACCATCGCCCCGACGGACCCCGACCGAGCGATCGACCGCCTGCTCGAGGTCTACGCGTCGAACGGACGACAATCGTGGGAGGTATTCGACGCCATCGAGACCGACCGCCAGTTCCGCCTTCCGGCGATCGAGCTGGCCGAAGCCCAGTCGCAGCACCAGCCGTCGACGTTCTCCTACCTCTTTGCGTGGCCCTCGCCCGCGGGACGCGGCGCCCTTGGCGCATGCCATGCGATCGAGCTCCCGTTCGTGTTCGGGACCCTCGATGCACCGACCATGGATCGGTTCGCCGGCCGTGGCGCCGAGGCAGACGCCCTGAGCCTGCAGGTCATGGATGCCTGGCTCGCGTTCGCCCGCGAGGGCCGCCCCTCGCACGACGGCATTGGCCACTGGAGCGCGTACGAGCCCACGTGCCGCAACACTCTCGTATTCGACCGAAACACTCGTCTCGAGTCGGATCCGGCGTCTGACGAACGCCGTATTTGGGACGCGATTCTCTAAGAGACAGGCCGGACCGCCCCCTCGCCTGCCGGGTCCTTCGGAGCGCACTTTGGGCACGGCGCGTACCCACTCGCCCGCGCCGACGCGACCGATGAGAACACGACGCGGTCGAGTTCCGTCGTGTTTCGTTGCTCCGGACAACCCACCTGACAGACCCGCTTGGTCGCCGCGATACCAACCAGGCCGGGGATCTCCCTTTCCAAAAGCAGGAGGCGACGCTTGAGCGGCAACCCACCGGCATACCCCCCCAGGGAACCATCGGTTCGGACCACGCGGTGACACGGAACGATCAGTGGCACCGGGTTCTTGCCGAGTGCCGACCCAACCGCCCGTACGGCGTCGCGATTGCCGGCCCCTGCGGCAACCCATCGATACGATCGGACCTGCCCCAGCGGAATCTGGCTCGCGGCCTCGAGAACCGCGCGCTGAAACGGCCGCGCACGCGAAAGATCCACCGCCACCGTGAAATAGCCTCGCTCCGCCGCGAAGAACTCCGCGAGTTCTTCGCGAGCCTGCTCCGCGTGACGCCGGGCAACGCGCGAGACGGCGTCCGTTCGCCCGGTCCCGAAGTCGACACGCGACACGCCGAGATCCGTCGCTGCGACATCGAGCTCCGGCATCTGCGCCCGATCGTCGGCAGCCGTCCGAACGAACTCCAAAATCGTCGTGGAGAAGCCGCTGGGCGACATCGGTAGTTCGGCGAAGGCAGCGCCGATTTCATCGTCGCCCGAGGAACGTCCCATCATGACATGACTCCTTTCAGGTGCCCGCGGAGCGCACGCTTGGCGCGAACGAGCTGGGTCTTCACGGTATTGACACTCACCCCACGCACGCGAGCGATCTCGTCGTAGGAGAGCTCCTCGGAGAAGCGGAGAACTGCGACCGAGCGCGTCTCCGGCGGCAAGCGCCCGAGCGCCGCCTGCACGTCGATCCGCAAGACCGCCGAAGAGGCTTCGCCCGCGGCCTGCTCCACCTCACACGCCTCATCGACGACCGGCTGGCGCCCCTGCTTGCGCCACACGTCGACGCAGATATTCGTCACGACGCGGTACAACCACGTGCTGCCTTGCCAATCTGCGGAATAGTCGCGGGCCTTTCGGAAGACCCGAAGGAACGCGAGCTGAACTGCGTCTTCCGCGTCTCGCTCGTTGCCCAGGATTCGAAACGCCACGCCGAGAAAGCGACGTTCGTAGCGACCAACCAGATCCGCAAAAGCGTCTTCGTCGCCTAGAGCGATGCGCGCCAATAGCGTGCCATCGCTCGGCGACCGGGACGGTCGGGCGATCAAGTCGCCTGGCCCACGCGCCCGCCGGCCAGCCGCATCGCGGATCGACGGCGCGATCGGCTGCGCCGCCGTGCCCACACCCAGCGCAGCGCCCCGACCGCGCCCGCGAATGCCAGCAGTACCCCGAGCGAAGCAGCGCCCCCGATGGGCAGACCCCAATCCAAGATCAGATCGTGTGGCAGGACTCGTTGGGCGGACATGGTCTGGAACATCTTCTCTACCTCCTGTCGAGACCGGCTGCTTGCCGTCCTCTACCAGGGTGTACGACCGCTCGGCGCGAAATGGGTGACATGACGCCGCCAGGTGTGGCCTGCGATGGGAGTCCGCGTTATCGGTGCAGCAGCCATGCTCGAGCCGCCCCGTTGGTCCCTCGCCGCCCTCCTCCCGCCGATCACCGGCCTCTTGTGGCTCTGGTGCGGCCTCGGGCTGGGCTGGCTCGGCCTACTCATCTCCGTCGTACCCGGCGTACTCCTGCTGGCCTCTGGCGTCTCGACGCTGCTCTACCCGGGCGATGTGCGCATCCCCCAGTTTCTCGCGCTCGGTGGCGCGACGGGCGCCGGCGCGAGCCTCCTCCTGGCATTGTGGCTGGGGCCGGGACCAGCCCTCGGGCTATTCGTGACCTCAGCCGTCTCGTTCGTAGCAGCAGGACGAATCGCCAGGCGACAGGAGCCACCCACCGAACACGTCCCGACGGCTGACGCCTCCTGGTGGCTCGAGGGAGAGGTCGCCTTCGACGAGGTGGTGCTGGGAAGCCTGACACTGCGGACACCGCGGGTGAGCGTCGCCGACAACAGGCGCGCCCTCGGCGAACTCGATCGCGCCCGCGAGTTGTTTTCCGACCGGGGATGGCTCGACGCACCGGAGACCTTCCATCGCTCTCCGGAGGCGCCGACCCGCGTCGACATGCCCCGCGCCGCGGTCGGCACACTCTCGTACGAGCACCTACAGTTCGACAGTGAGTACGAGCCCTGGGCTGAGGAGCCTGGCCGCGACCGCTGGCTCTCGCGAATCGCCAACCGGCGGACCCACGCCTGGATCCTGCGTCACGGGGCAAGGCGCCCCTGGCTCATCTGCGTGCACGGCTACGAGATGGGCCTCGCGCGAGCGGACTTCGAAGCGTTTCGCGCACGACGCCTGCACGACGGGCTTGGCCTGAACCTCGCCTTCCCCACGCTCCCCCTCCACGGACTCCGTCGGGAGGGCCGACGCAACGGCGGTGGCTATCTCGGCGCCGACTTCCTCGATTCGGTACACGCGCAGGCGCAAGCGATGTGGGACCTCCGGCGACTTCTCGCCTGGATTCGCGAGCGAAGCGACGCGCCGGTTGGCGTCTACGGACTGTCGCTGGGCGGATACAACGCGGCACTCCTGGCCTCTCTCGAGCCCCTCGATGCGGTCATCGCCGGCATTCCTGCCGTAGATTTCCACCGGCTGACACAACGGCACGGCTCACCGTTGCAAATTCGTGCCGCCGAGATCCAAGGCCTCGACCACGAGCACCTGCGCGAGGTCTTCCGGGTCATCTCACCGTTGGCTCTATCGCCACGCGTCGCCCACGACCGGCGTGCGATCTTCGCCGGCATCGCGGACTGTGTGGTCCCTCCCGATCACGCACGCGACCTCTGGCTACACTGGGAACGCCCGCGAATCGCCTGGTACCCGGGGGGCCACGTAAGCTTCCGACGACATGGACACGTCGATCGGCTCATCGACGACTCGCTGCGCGTTGCCGGCCTGATTCCTCAGCTCGGCGCGATCTGAACGCTCAGCCGACGGCAGGTGTCGGGACGAGATTCTCCGGCAAACGTGCAAGCTCGCGCGTCCAGCGGCGCCAGGCCTCGCGGAACTCCTTGCGTGCGGCTCCCAGGTCGGCTCGCAGCTGGGTCAGGCGCTCTCGCGACACGCCTGCGGCATTCTCACGAACGCGGACGAACTCCCGCTCCAGCTCCCCGAGGCGCGACACCGCACTCTCGACGGCGGTCGAGATCTCGGCGAGCTGGGCCTGAACCGACTCGACTGCATCTTGCGAGCATTCCCGTGCGCGCTCCAGCAGCCGGTGCTCATCAGACCGCATTCGCGCCAGCACGATTCTCTCGCGCGGAACGCGACGGAGATTCGACACGAGGCCCATCTTCTCGAGGCTACGGATCAGCCATTTCGTCGGATCCCACTGATAGCGACGCACGCCGTTGCGATAGTCGCTTGCGAATCGGTGGTGAAAGTTGTGGTAGCCCTCGCCGAACGTAAGGACGGCCGTCACGATGCTGTCGCGCGCGGAAAATGCCGGCTCGTACGGGCGGTGGCCGAGGGTATGCGCCAACGAGTTCACCAGGAACGTCGAGTGATGACCGACGACGACGCGAATGAGCCCCCCCCACAGCAGGAAGCCCCACGGATCACCGAACGCGAGCCCAACGAGAAACGGAACGCCAAAACACATGAAGAGCGCGAGCGGGTCGTAGTAGCGATCCTGCGCGACGACCATCCAGTCTGCCTCGAGATCCGGAACGGTCGTTCGGCGCTTTTCGATGTGGTCGGTGACCAGAAGCCATCCGATGTGCGCCCACAGAAAGCCTCGTCGGACGTTGTAGGGATCACCTTCGGTATCGATATTCTGATGGTGGGAGCGATGGTCCGCCGACCACGCCAGGGCCGAATCCTGGAAGGTCGCGGCTCCAAAGAGCAAGTACAGGCCTCGCACCAGAGAGCCGGCCTCATACGCTCGGTGAGAGAACAGCCGATGGTAGCCGGCGGTAATGCTCATCGACGTGATCACGAGGTACACGACGAAGAACACGACTTCCGCGAGCGAAACGCCGTACTCATGGATATGGAAGCCGCCCCAGATCACAGCCCCAACGGGAGTCGACAACAAGAACACCGCGGTGACCCAGTTGATCCTCTTCATCAGAACTTCCCTTCTCGACCCTTCGTTCGGAGCTTCGGTCGGCAGAACGCCAATGAATCCTTTGGTAGCAGATCGACCTTTCTTCGTAAAATCTCGCCCCGCCACGGAGTGCCCCGGGCGTGGGTTTCAGGGGCTAGGGCTCGAGGTAACCCAAGGCCTCCAGCTCAGCCCGAATCTTCTCCTTCAACGGCCCCGGCTGGGCCACCGCCTTGCCGACGACGCGGTTCGCCACGAAGACGGCTCGGGCCGCGTCGCGCCTCCTCGCCAGCTCGGCCCCGAGGCGTGCCGCAACATCGGGCCGCTCGGCCGCGACGTCGCGCTCGGCTCCGGGATCAGCCGCCAGGTCGTACAGAGAGACGTCCTTCGTCCTCCCGTCCTCGACGAGTTGATACCGGTCGGTGATTACAGTCTGCTGCCCGGGCGACGTGCCCTTTTCCGAATAGGCGGCACGCGGCGGCGGAGCGTCATCGCCCGAGAAGTACGCAGTCAGGCTGCGCCCGACCGCACCAGGAAGGTCGGGCAGACCGAGCATGCCGAGAATCGTCGGGACCACATCGATGAGCTCCACCGTCTCGTCGATCACGCGCGGCGGCGCACCCTTGCGAAAGAAGAGGAGCGGCACACGAAGGTTCGGATCGAGGTAGAGTTGCTGGTGGCCAAGCCGGCCGTGCTCGAGGAACTCCTCGCCGTGGTCCGAAGTAATCACGACGAGCGAGTCGTCGAGCAGGCCTTCGTCGTCGAGCCAATCTAGAAACGCGCCCACGCGCTCGTCGGTATAGAAGATGCCGGCGTCGTAGCGCGCGACCACCTCGTGGTGCTCACGCTCATCCATCCCCTCCCCGGCCTTCTCGATCCGTCGAAAATACTTCGTGTTCGGTTGAAACCCACCCCGGTAGTCCGGATCGCCAAAACGCTTCACGTACTCCGGAGGTGTCCGGTAGGGCGTGTGAATCTCGTACGTATGAAGGAAGAGGAAGAAGCGCGGGTCGGGATGGTCGGTCAGCCACCGCCGCGCGCGAGCCACGAGGCGTTCGACGCCGATGCGATCGTCTTCA